>CAZCTL010000016.1:0-15262 GCA_964501685.1 uncultured Candidatus Saccharibacteria bacterium | reverse complement strand
CCACAAATGATAACTACCCACTTATAATACCAAAATTGTGCAAAAATAAAAAGCACATAAAGAATTGCAGATTTTAGATTTCAGATTGCAGATTAAAAATACAAATGAGGACTAACATTTATACACATCCATACCTAACTTTGTGCCAGCAGGAAATATAAGCACGCCCTGTTCTCGGGTTTCGGGTTCTTTAGAAAGTCCTAGTTCAAATCCAGCACATATCATACCTTGGCTTTCTACTCCACGAATAGTGGCTTTTTCTAGAATAAACGATTCGTGCGCCTCGGAATGAATATTGTGAGCAATAATAGCTCCAGGTAAAGCTAGCGCAACTACGTCACCCGCCTCAAAGTTAGTGGCACCACAAACCACTGGCTTCACAATTTGTTTGCCAGTATCAAGACTCACCACCCTAAGCCTATCTGCATTTGGATGTTTTTCAAAACTCAACACCTTGGCGGTAATTACCAAAGCCTTATCCCCTGTTTCTGATGATGGAACAATATGTCCAAACAATGCCTTTTTTAAATCACCAATTATTCCCATTTATTTTCTATCTTAATGTCTTGATGGGCATCATCTAACTTGGAGTTAGAGATGGGCATCAAGCAGATTCTTAAATTTAAAACGCTTTACAACCTTCCTGATCACACATATAACCAGTAGTACCAGTGTCAGGAACTTCTAACATAGTTTTAAGACTAAAAGAACTTTTATCCATACTTACTTCATACACATAATCTAGTTGTGTTTGAGGATCGTGTGGAACTAGTTGAATATACTGAGGTGCAATTTTCGCTTGATATTGGCTTTTCTCGGGAAACAAAAAGGTTTGGTTCTGATTTGTTACGGTAGCAGAATAAATTAGGAGAGCAGAGCGAATTTTATTTAAATCTTCCATACGCTGTGCATCTCGCTCTTGTTTAGCCTGTTCCTCAACGTCTTGTTTTGCCTGAGTGTCCGAGTAACGGATAAGTTGTTTTTGAGTTTCACTAAAATATGTAAGTGCAAAACTACTCCCATCCTCAGACAGCTCATACCCATAAACCAAAGGAGCAACATTTATAGGATCCGAAACATTTGTGGCCACCAAATTATATGGCTTTATTGATAAAGCCATATCGGCAAAGTTATTTTGCTGTGGATAAGTCTTTAAAGCATCCTTATAAGCCAGTAAACCCTCTGCGATTTTTTTAATAGTATTTAGCCTTTGCACATCTCGCTCCAAACTTGCTTCGGGAGAAGTATCTGTTCCCGATGGAAGTTGGATTTCTGGAGCTGGGGCGTTGGTCGTTTGCTCAAATAACGTAATAGAATTACCCAGCGTTGTACGGGTTAAATCATGAAGACTAAATTGTTTAATTTTGCTGGAGATAGCTTGCAAACGCTCAGCACTTAGTAAGGCATCTTGACCGTTTATTTTATTGCAATCCCACCCACCTATAAGTGAATCTGCGTCTGTGTATTTTTCATTTTTGGCCGAATGTGCTTCTGTGGGTGAGCAACTGAAAACTTTTAACTCATCCCCATCCACAAGTCCATCTGCATCTGTATCTGCTTTTTTTGGTTCAGCACCCAGATCAAACTCCTCACGGTTATTTAGACCATCGTTATCTGGATCTGCCACATCTGCGCATTCAGTACAATCGGCCACACCGAAATACTGGATCCGCCACTCTTCAGAAGTATTATAAATCTGGGTTGGAGGAGTAGGAGTAACTTCAGTGGTGTCAGCAGGCTCGCCCTGTTTATTTCCAAAAATATTATTAACTACCGCTCTTACATTGCTGGCAAAATTACTTTGGCTAGTAAATACATATACACTAATTCCGATCCCTAAAATGGCCAATAAAGCAACTGCAATAACCACCACTATGCGTCTGCCGGAGGTAACTCCCCCTTTAGACATATCGCTGGCCACTATTGGAGGAGCCTTAAATATTGGACTCACCAAACTTTGTTCAACTTTGGGACGTTCTGGGATAGGGGTAACCGGTTTTTCTACTAACTTATCTACTACAGGTGGTACACTGGGGATAGCTAAGGTTTTTGGATCTAAAGATTTTGGCACCAAAACCTCTTTCTTGGGCATGACATTAAAATAAGGCACATCAACCAAGGTTTTACTTGTATTTGCATTTAATGAATTTGATGACATGACTGTATATGTATTTTTATTTTTAAAATTGCTCCATCTCGTTTACATGCTAAACACTATATCCAAACACATAAAAAATAACACAACACTTAGACCTACCCACCAAAGAAGTAAATTTTCTGCTTGTAAATAAAGTAAAGAAACTACCAAAACTGCCAGAAAAAAACTTTGTCTTACAGCAGATTTTATCAATTGATTAAAATGAGCTTGCACCAATCTTTTACGTGCAAATATTTCTACTGCTATCACAAAAGAAAAAACTGTAACAAAAACCAACACATAAAACAAAAGCACTATTCCTGAATGGGTTGGGGAACTATATAAAATAGTTAAAACTATTCCGACAAAACCCAGTATTGCCGGCAACACCGAATATAAATAACTTTTTATAAACTGCTCCTGCATGTATGCCTAAATTATAACACAGAAAGATGAGTTACGAGTCATGAGTCAGGAATTATGAATAATACCAGACCGATAGCTTAGTAAACTTCATAACTCACCTGTCCGCCATAGCTTTAGCGACGGTGGATGCCTCAAGATTCATGACTCTAAGTCTTTCTTAATTTCCTCAAATTCGTTTTCTACTTCTTTTAGTCTAGATTTTAGAGATTTAATAAGTACCGCTCCCTCTTTCATCTTCTCCAAACCCTTTTCTACATCTACTTCTTTTTGACCCTCAAACCACTTCACTATTGTCTCCAACTGTCCAAGTTGTTCATTGATTGATTGTTGTTTTGTCATATATTTCCGTCTTGATGGGCATCATCTAACTCTAAGTTAGATGATGCCCATCAAGTTTAATTCACTGTGCCATGTATACTGCCGTCTGATACTTTAATATCTAACCGATCACCACTGCTCGCCTCTTTTACAGATCTAATAACTTTCCCCTTACTCGATTTAACAATAGCATAGCCAAGCCTTAGTTGTCGCTCTGGATTCACTTGTTCAAGAAAACCAGAAGCCGACATAACCCTCGCCAGCGTTTGTGCGTAGCCTACATCTTGCATATGTCCTATTCGTCCTATATGACCCATAAGCCCTGTTCTTTGCTGATTCAACCACTCTAAATATTTATTTATATGTGCTATTAAATTAGTTTGTAATCGCTTATAAATATCTGAAAGCCTCATGCACCACGCGCTTAAAGAGGCTGTTGATAATCTAAACTTCGCTGATACGTTAGCGAGCACTTCACTATAGCCATATACCAAACTAGATTCTATATGGGGCAACTCCTCTACTAACCTATTCCACGTGCTAGATACCGCGTGCGCCGCTGCAGTCGGCGTAGAAACCATAATGTCTGCGGCCAGTTGAGCCAAAGGCACATCTTTATCGTGGCCGATTGAAACTATGGTGGGGATAGCAGATGCAAACACCGCCCGCACCACAGCTTCGCTATTAAACCCCTGTATATCTTCCATACTCCCCCCTCCCCGCATAATCACAATTACATCTGGTCTTGTCATTCCGGCCAAGGCCTTGCGCGAGCCGGAATCCAGGTTTTTGTTCTTTATACTGGATGCCGGGTCTAAGCCCGGCATGACAGGAATATTGTTAAACCACCGTACCGCCTCCACAACCATACCCACACTGCTCGCCCCCTCTACTCGCACATCTTTTAAATAAACTTTAATGCCAAGCTTAGCTAGATTGTTTCTAAAATCGTGGATCACAGCACCAGCCCGAGAGGTAATTACACCCACAGTTGATACAAACTCTGGCAACTCGCGCTTGCGTGCAAATAAACCTTCCGCCTCTAGTTTTGCTTTGAGCAAATCATAAGCTTTTTTAAGCGCCCCCTCACCTACCAGCTCAACATTTTCCACCGTAAACTGAAACCGACCATTACGCTTTACCAGCCTCGGCATACCTTCTACTGCCACTTCCATGCCGTCTTCTATTGGTATACCCAAACCACGATACGTATAAAAGGGTAAGTAACAGCTGAGGGCGGTTTCATCAGTTTTATCCTTAAGCGTAAAATAAAAACCACTAGGGTACATCTTGCTACCGCTCACCTCGCCCACCACTTTTACATCTGCAGTTTTCTGTAAAACTAAGTTTAAATAATCCACATATTCACTAACCGTTACCAACTGCTTGGCCTGTCCCTCTCCTCTTGAGGAGAGGCTAAGAGAGGTTGTATCTCCGTCATCCTGAGCCTCGCTTCGAGGCGAAGGATCTGCATTGTAAATACGAGATTCTTCTGCTACAAAGCCAGCATCAGAATGACAAACTGAGGTATTCGGTTCTGATTCCTGACTCATAACTCCTGACTCATAATTCACAAGTCGCAGTATCTGCCCCCCGTACTTCCCCACTTTCTTCTCCCCCATGCCCTTTACCTCCAAGAGCTCATCTAGAGTCTTGGGCAACTTTGCACAAATTTCATCTATAGTCGCATTATTAAACACCCGAAAAACCTCCACCCCCTCTTGCGAAGCCAATTTCCGCCGTAACTCTCTAAGTTGGTTATACAAATCTGTCATATGATCATTTTAGCATTTAAACGCAGGTATTAGTAACATGGAAAGTTGCTGAGTAAAACTTGTTCTTTTAATAAATAAAGCCATGCATAATATCTACTACAAATGTATGAAATATTATGCATGACCTCTACAGATATACATTTAGTTTGAGCTGTCCACCCAGGAGCCAATGTCTATGTTTTGAGAAATATGTAGCGATGATGGAGTGGGCAATGCTTAGTAAAAAACATTTTAGCATTTAACTATGTACACAGATAACATGACCAATGCAAAATATTTCATACAAATGTATGAAATATTTTGCATTCAAAACACATCTAATTTGGATATTCAACTCAGAAACCGATGTCTATGTTTCGATATCCAGACAAGGGCACTAGCGAGTTACGCTAATGGGGTTAGTTATCTCGCCGGTCGCACTTACTACAACACGATCGCTTGTCGCAGACTCTTTCTTGATACTGTATTTTGTATCATATGCAGAACAATCAGTATAGCTACCAGTGTCTGGGTCGCGAGGTAAAATTACTAGGTATGAGGGCACCAGCGTACTACACAAGTCAATACCCCCAGTCTTGGCGATATTTTGTGCAGTGGTGGTAATGCCAGCTGGCAACTGTCCTTGGTGATCTACATAGTACTGCTGTACAGCTCCAGCAATATTTGCAACGTCGGTTGTTCGCTGAGTATCCCGTTGCTGTTTAAACTTTTGGGCGGGGTTAATGGCAATAAGCACAATGGTTGCCAGTGCCGCAAGTAAAGCCATAACTAACAGGATTTCTATAAGAGTAAATCCTGACTGCACACGTTTTGCGGAAAATAGAGTCTTTGACATAAATTTTCGTATTAATTATTTACTAATAAATTAATGATTTAATTAAACTAATCAACAATGGTTTACATAATCCACAACCGAATATGGTACCATATCTGGCTTAAAAAGCAATAGCTAATACAAGCCTTAAAAATGAGCCACCTCCTCCCATGAATTTACTACTATATTGCCATTGCTTACAGTAGCTTGGACTTGTAAGTTAGTGTACGAACGATTAACCCCCGTCTCCGGATAAATACCCCGAACCTGAATTATTTTTTGTCCGCCATTTGAGGTAACAGAAACTATAGTGCAAGTATTGGCTCCAAGCTTGACTAGTTCGTTAGTAGGATTATAGTTACTGTTATTAATTAGCTTGAGTAGTGCTACATCTACACAACCATCCGCCAAACTACTGCTTTGCAACTTATATTCATAACTCAAAATACCCAACCGGCTAGATACACTCGTACCACCAACTGCCACCAAAATCAACAACAGCACCGCCGACATAATTACCACAGAGACAAGTGCAATATAACCAGATTCAAAATTAATCAGCTTATGTCTCATTGGCGTAAGTTCCTCGTATGATTAAAAGTGTTATTATTGCCAAAGTTATCGGAAATGGTAAACGTAGTAACCACCGATGCAGGCTTTCCTCCACTTGCGACAACATGTTGGAAAGAAAGATTGGTTACAGTAACAAAATCATTGTTTAAGTCCACAAATAAGCCCGCTCCTTGTTTTAGTTGTACTTTACCCGAGCTTAACTGAAGTTCAACTGGACCACTAATTTTAACTAAACGCAGTTGCGAGTCAGTAGTACCCGCCACTGGATATTGCACGGAAGTAGCACCTTGAAAAGCCCAGTCTAATTTGCGAAACAAAAAATTTCCTTCTTGGTAAACAATGGTTTTTGCTTGAATGCGAGTATTTTCTTGAATAAGATAGTACACAGTTAAGACCACGCTGCCCATGAGCAAAGTAAACAAAGCCAAATACAAAACCGTTTCAAGCAAAGTAAAGCCTGGGTGTCTTAGTATCTTGATAATAGATTTTTTTGGTGCATGGAGTTTCATGGACTATACAATATCCGCAAAGCATCGTTCCCTTGACTAGCCACATATACATATGGTTGCTCGTAAACAATACCGTTATAAATAATGTTAGGGAAATTGAAGTTCGTAGTGTTAATTTTAGTTATTGGCTGAGTGGGGTCTGCCGTCCACACCTGGAACTCTGAATTAACCTTACTAGTAGACAAAAAAGCAAAGGGGCCAGCTATAGCAAGGCCAATCACACTCGTACCAATATCTTTTTGTTGTAACACAGGCATCCCGGAAGTAGGGTTATGAGCGTCAAAAATATAATATTCCGACCCGCTACTTGTGGACTCACGCCCAAAATACACCAACCCATTTAAGGTAAATATGCTCGCGCCATCTTGTGACCCAGCCAAGTCCTGCACCGCGGCAGAAACCCGAGTCATGTTACTTGGATTAGTTACATTCCAAACATCTAGCTCCCTACTAGCACTATCCGTCGCCATATAGGCGAAAAGTTGTGTTCCTTGTTTAGTCACTACAAAACTTTCCACAGTCTCATTTAATTCACGACTACCCAGCTCAATAATTGAGGCAGGAAAGCTAGCGGGATTAGATACGTCAAATACGTATAACTCATGTCCCGTAGTCTCTCTGGCAGTTACGTAGACCCTACCCGCATAGTAATAAACTAACCAACCTTGCGGAAAAGAGCCGCTCGCAGCCAAAGACCGTTTTGCTACTTCTACAGGGTTGTAAACATCGGTTACGTCTATTACTTGAAACTGATTGCTAGTTGTATGGCGAACCACAAATGCATAGACTTTGCCATTTGATAATTTTGCAATCTTTACATCGTTGAGCTTCGCCCCAGCGTCAAACCCATTTGCAAAGTTAATAAAAAGCCCACTACTTTGCCCGAGCGTAGCCGAGGATGTATCTGCAATAAATAAATATGGCGGTTTGTCCCCCGTCATGTACGCTACTTTATTAAAGACAGCTAGGCCTGTAGGTTTACCCGGGTTAAAATTACTAGAAGCAAACGTGTATGGCGGATTCCAACCACCAATGGGAGCTTCTGTTGCACAGTGAGTTAAACCAAGTGCAGTAGCAAAATCGGTGAGATGGGTTTTCGCCTGCACAAAGAGACTGCGATTATTACTTCCAACCCAGGAAACGGTGCTAATTACATCTTTCCCACATTGAGTAACGCTGTTCTGATCAACCTTAATTTGCTTTGAATACATTGAGTCTACAACAGGAGTTGAAGTAACTACGCCACTATAATTTTCTCGCGAGGAAGCACGTGCGTCTTCTAAGAGCGCTTGAGATTTTAATAAAGCCTCACTGTTAGTTAACGAGTCAAAAGTAATAGATTCATTCCCCTGAGCCACAACTACCGCACCAGTAATAATCCCAATAGCCAAGGAAAAAGCTAGCAATAGCTCTACGGTACTAACACCACTTTCTGACTTTAGTTTAATTTGTCCAGTTAATTTGCCCAACATTATTTATAGAAATTACTGAAAGACTTGAGCCTTGCGATAAAGTCAAAGGACCACCGGTCACTGTTGCTTCTCCACTTACTTGCGAAAATACTACATCAGTCATACCCGTGTGAGTTATAACTACATTAGCAGGATAGCTTTGGTTACTAGGATCTGCAGCATTATAAACACTTCCACTAAATAGTACATACGAAGTTGGGTCAATATGAACGCCGTGGGACTGCTCATTTATGTTTGCTATTCCTCTAGCTCTAGCTTGTTGCATTAGACTTACTACCATATCTCGTTCGGCGCGAAACTGTGATCGTCTAAAACTATCCACACTATAAAATAGGCCAGTACCAGCCAGAGCCACCAGCAACCCAAGAACCAACAATACTTCAATAAGCGTAAAACCCTTTTCAGTTTTGGAAATTGTATCCATAGGTTACTTAACTTGCAAATGCTGAGTCACTTGATAAATAGGAGTAATAATAGAAATGGCAATAAACCCAACTAGTAAACCCATTACAATGAGTAGGACTGGCTCAAGCACTGTAGAGAGGTTTTTAGATTTATCGGCTACTTCTGCCTCGTACATGTCCGCCAAAAAGAATAAGGATTGACTCAAGTTGCCAGTATTTTCACCCACACCAACCATTTGGCTAAGAATTGAAGGAAATAATTGTTTGTCTTGATCCATAAGAGACGATATGTTTTTTCCATGAGCAATAGCTGTTTCCAAGACCCGTAAAGCTTGTTTATAAGCAGTGTTAGTTGTTACATCTGCAGTAATGGCCATAGCTTTCACAATAGGCACCTCACTTTTCAAGAGTAAGCCAAAAGTACGGGAAATATTTGCCAAATAATAACTTTGGAGTAGTGATCCAATGGCTGGTATTTTAAACATATAGCGATGGAAAAATAGCTTTATCTTTGGCACTCGCAAAAGCATGGCTGTAACAACTACCAGAACAAATAACACCAACAACACAAGCCACCATTCATGCGTTAAAACTGAACTTACACTCATTAAAACTCTAGTCATCCAGGGTAACTTAAAATTAAGGCTTGTAAAAATTGGAGTTACTTTTGGAAACACAAATACTGTAAGCATGATACTAATAACCACAGTAGCTAATGCCACTATGGCTGGATATATCAAAGCCCCACGCACCTGTCTTTGGAGAGCTTGTTTTTTCTTTAGTTCTTCACCTAAATAGTGTAAGTTCTCCTGCAAGGTACCCGACAACTCACCCACTTGAATTAAATTTACTGCAAAGTCTCCAAATATATTCCGGAACTTTCCCAAGGCACTAAACAAATAGGTTCCCTGCTCAACTTCTTTAACTAATTGTTTGTACACGAACTGAGAACTTTTAGATTTAGCCTGTTCACGGATCATACGTATGCTCTGCAAAATGGGTACACCAGCGCGAATTAGCATAGACAACCGAGCGGCAAAGAATATTTGTTCTTGAAGGGACACCCGTAAAAATATCATACGTGTGGTCGCCTCAGGGATAACACCATTTTGATGAACTACATTATTCATATAATGTCCTTAATACTTCTTCAATAGTCGTTAGACCCTTTATTGCCTTTTGGAATCCGTCTTCTACCATGGTAGTCATCCCCGACTCTACAGCTAAAGCTTTTATACTTCCCGCGGTGGCTTTCTGTAAAATTGCTTCTCTTACAGTTTTATCTATTACCAGTACCTCATGGATGCCCAAACGTCCAAAAAAACCTGTGCCATTACAAGCAGAACAACCTTTTCCGTAATAAAAAATTTGCTTATCCAACATATGTTGTGGCACTGAAATTAATAAACTCTCACGCTCTGCTGGAGTAAGCTTCTTTTCTTGGCGGCACTGTTCACAAATTTTCCGTACTAACCGTTGGCCTATTGCCACATTAACTGTAGAAGTAATCAAATATGGTTCAATTTTTAAATCAATCAACCGTGGCAGAGTGGTTGCTGCGTCATTTGTATGCAAAGTAGATAATAGCAAGTGACCAGTAAGAGCAGTATTAACTGCAATCCCTGCTGTTTCGGCATCCCGTATTTCCCCCACCATAATAATGTTTGGGTCTTGTCGCAACATGCTTCGCAATCCCTGCGCAAAAGTTAAGTTAGTGCGAGGATTTACTTGAATTTGGTTTATCCCTTCTATAGCATATTCTATGGGATCTTCTATGGTAACAATAGATACCTCTTTGGTGTTTAGCATTTTAGCTAAAGTGTAAAGTGTGGTTGTTTTTCCACTTCCCGTAGGACCAGTAGCCAAGATCATACCATAGGGTTTTCTAATTGCTTGCAATATTTTCTCTTGGTTAATTTTACTAAAACCCAGACTATCAAGAGTATGTTCCTCAGCCCGCTCAGCTAATAATCTTAATACTGCGTTCTCACCGTGGTGCGTTGGCACAATTGAAACACGCACATCTACTGGTATGGAATCTAATAAAAGACGAAAACGGCCGTCTTGAGCCGCCTGATGTTCGTCAGTTCTGAGACCTGACAATATTTTTATCCGACTGAGAATTTCGGACAAATGCTTTTTTGGAACAATCTGAAAATCTTGCAACACCCCATCAATCCGTAGGCGAAATAAGATATTATTCTGTGTAGGATCAATATGCACATCTGAAGCTCGCAAACCGTACGCATCTTCTATAAGAGCATCTACCAACCGAATTGTGGAAATGGGTTCAGTCAACAGAACCTTGGCCAAACGTGTGCCCATAGGCAGTTGAGGAGCTGGGTCCTGCGCAAACAATACAGGCCCTGTTGCTTGTTTGTCGCTTATATTCTCAGTATTACTATTTGTCCGGCCAAACATAGGGGAACTTATTCGTATTAAATAACGTTCAACTATACCAGACTACTCAAAATATTTCAAATCCAGCGTACAGCTCATATCCCCAAAGTTATTATATCCAAACGTGGTGTGAATATTGGTAGCGTTCCTTTATTCGTAAATAAAACATCCAAATTTCTAATGTCTATTTATCACGTCCCCTGTACAAATATTCTACTACCCAGTTGATAGTGACCTTGGTATAAATAGTGTGGTCAACTTTTTATGGTGTCCTAGTTTTAAGCTTTTGCATGGGTTCGAATATAACATCTAAATAATTTTCCAGATCAAAATAAACTACCCGAAGATTTGTTTTTTCAATGATGACATTTTTCCAGAATCTAGTAAAGCCTCAAATACTCTAAATTTAATATCTCGCTCTGCAAAGTCTGGACGACGCGCAAAATCTAAAAACTGTTCAAAACTTAAGAGCTCCGTGCGAATTTTTTCTCCACCATCTGCTGCTACTTCCTGAATTGGCTTACAATCTCTAGCCACAAAAAAATAAATGGCCCAGTCAATTTTACTAGTAGGCTGGATAGCTTCAAACAAACTCCAAGTCTCACTTGCGTAACCTGTCTCCTCTAGTAGTTCTCTTTTTGCCGCATCCAATGGATCTTCGCCACTATCCAAGTGTCCACCGGGTAAGGCTGTGTAAGGCACTCTGCCAGATTGTTCTTGGTAGGTAACCAAAATTTTTCCATCTGCTGTGACAGGAATTATAACCGAAGCGTCATTTCGCTTAAGTTTTTCAAAAGTCCTGAACGACCCATTAAACAGCTCTTGCTCCCAGTGATATACGTCAAACAAGACACCCTTAAAAACTAACTTAGCGCTCTCTGGCATTGGTTGCTTAGAAGCTGGTCTTTCTATATGCATGTATTTGATTCTAAATGCTTAATTTCAAGGGTCACCCTTGCGTAAGCTTATATATTAAACATAGTAATCAACGAAATATTTAGATGTAGTCATAACAGGATAACTTAACTACGCAAGGGTGCCCCTTGAACTTAGTTAGTCCCAATACTAATCTTTTCCAGTAACTCTGCGTGACCGGTAAATTCTACCACACTTGTAGCTACCTCGCGAATATACGTATCTACGCCTTTTGCTAGGTACAAATAAATAGGCTTATGAAAAGCCAAAGCAAAACCAACCTCCATAAGCATCCCCTCACTCTTGTCGGTTGTACGCACCACCACAACCAGCGCATCCGACGCTTCCAGCTCCTTAAAAGTCCGAGCAAACTTTTCTTTTAGTGATAATTTATTACACTCCCAAGTAACCAAATCATCAAGCGATAAATACACCTTATGCCCGTGAGACGCTAGCTTATCTCTGAGTGGATAAAAAAACTCTTGTAGCTCTTCCCTGCTCTCCCCCGTATACCTAAAAGACAAAAATATTTTCATACCGCAACCATTAATACTATTTTATTTGCTTGTTACCCACAACACTATAATACGACGTAGTATTATAGTGTTAGGATTTTACGTAACATTTACTAGTGTCGGCAAACTTATCTAATATTACTATACCTTGCAAGTGGTCATATTCATGTTGAATTATTTTGGCTAGTAACCCACTCGCTTTTAAGCTAAATGGTTTTAGATTCTCATCCAGTGCTTCCACTTCTAACGACTCCGGTCTAAGCACTGGCCCATGCAAAAGGGTGCTACAAACGCTACCACACCCCTCATCTAAAATTGTCTCCTTCTTGGAATAAGTAATTATCCTAGGATTGATATATACTCTCAACCTATCAACTAATCTAGGATTTCTAAATTTTGTCTTACGCACCTCACTAATAAATATTTGTAAGCCAACACCGATTTGCGGTGCCGCAATACCAACAAGAGATGAGTTATGTAATGTATCAACCAAATCTTTAATCAACTTTCTTATTTTTACTGTCTCTGTAGCTCTCACAGGTTTTGCCTTTGTACGCAAAACTTTATTTCCAATCTGGACAATGTTCTTTATAGCCATATATGTATCAAATGCTTGTACTATAATACTACGTCGTATTATAGTGTTTAAATATCTAATTCTTTAGAAGCTGACCGTTGTTTTGAGCGACGCGCAAGTTCCTTATCTACTTCTTTTATGCCATATGCCAAGACTTTACCCAAAACAGGTGTTCGTTTCATTTTACTCTTAAATGGATTACTCATTGCCTCCAGGTGTTTCTTTTCTGCCTTTCTCTGTTTAGCTTCCAGAGCCAATAGTTTTTCGTGTACTTTGCGGTAGCCTTCTCCTCTTTCGGCTAAAACATTACTTATGGTACTGGTAGTAGCGTCTGTTACAGAAAGCTCCTTGCGGATACTAAAGTATGTTTGGTCGGAAAGAAGTCTGCGGGCAATCTCTAAACGTTTTGCGAACATTTTATACTCGGTGTGAGTAAAAATGTCTTTAAATAATAGCCTAATATCTGCTTTACTTTCAAGCACAGTAAAAGCGGACCAAAGATTGTTTACATAATGGCCAAATTCTTTAGGCAGCGCCTTTCTTGATACTTTTGTCATATATTTCCCTGCACTCTAATACAACGTAGTATTAGAGTGTAATTACAATATTTGTTGTAGCACTATAATACTACGTCGTATTATAGTGTTTTGGATTAAATTAAGAATATAACAGTTTAGAAAATGATAATGTCTCTGACTAAACCTATTATTGTGTTAGTTCTAAAATGTCTTTGGGTTTTATTTGTTCTATTTGTGCTGGAGTAATATT
Organism: uncultured Candidatus Saccharibacteria bacterium; assembly: GCA_964501685.1. Classification (GTDB taxonomy): domain Bacteria; phylum Patescibacteriota; class Doudnabacteria; order UBA920; family UBA920; genus JAEUSE01. Next base: position 1,659 of record CAZCTL010000016.1, on the reverse strand, counting down.
GGCTGTGGAAAGCAACGAGCTCGTGAACCAATAGACCAACACCACAGAAATAATTGTTAATACAATACACACATAGGCCGACTCATGGCCATCATCCGCATCAGAGAAATAAAACTTAAGTGCAAACAATAACCCAAATGGGGGCACACCTATGCTCACTAGGTACGCCCAACGTTTTTGACTACTTGGAATAAAGTTCTTCTTGTGGCTCTCTAACACATTGGCCATAAGCGCAGACACATCCACGCCCTTATTATCTTTAGCAAGTTGAGCTATCTCCCCTATTTGTTCAGCTAGTTTATCTTCAGAATTTTTCATAAATTTATACTTACATTTAGTATAGCCTATTTTAAATAAGCACCTATTTCAGACACGCCTTCTCTATGCTCATAATTTTCCCTATACACAGGCCAAAAAGCTTGCCAAGAAAGCGACTCGTGACTATAAAAAGAATAAATCTGTACCACAAACATAATTAGGATAGATAGAACTAGCATCTTAAAGGTACGTTTATAGAGCTCAATTACACAAACAAGCAAAGCTAAAAAAATAATCGGCAATGGCCAAAGAATAATTACATAGTGGTCATGAGCTGCCTTACTGTAGAGTAGTAGCACGCCACTGTGCACAACCAACCACAGACTCAACACCATTTTACCCATGGCGGATATGCGGACAGGACTAAAACATATTTTACCCATATTTTTTATATCCCACAGTAGCAAGAGCAAAACCAATCCAAAACAAACTGCTGTAATCAGATATAGATAGTTAGAAGCAAAATTAGTGTAATGATACCAATTATTAAATGGTAGCAATGTACCAGCAAAAAAATTCCAAAGTGCCAGAATCCCACTACCCAATTTGTCGCCTTGTAAAGTTTGCCCGCCCAGCAAAAAAATGCGTTTAAAATTGGAAAAACCGTGACTTAATTCATAATATATGTAAGGGGTATAAAGCAATAAACTAGTAGCGATTGAATACCATAGTTTACGGCTCAATATATGTTTAAACGCACTGGGTAAAAAACAGCAACCAAACGTAATCAAAGGTAAAAGTAACATGGCTGTTACGTGTAGTTGTGTAGAAATACCAAAAAATAAGCCAAGCAACACAAAGTCCCTCACTCGCTTAGACCCTTCCAAAACTAAAGTGAGATAGAAAAAATACCCAAGCACAAACCCAGGTAAAAAGTTTGGATTAGAAGTATACGATGTAAGATGCAACGCATATACGGACAGTGCTAGGAATAACGCCCCTAAGCGAGCCAAGCCGATGTTCTTAGTCCACAAAAGAATAAGTTTGTAGAGCGCATAAACTGCAAAAGCAGAAAAAATAATGCCGGTTAAAATAAGGGCACGAGGGTCACCATGCATCAACCAGTAAAACGGAACCATCATGTAATAGTAAACTGGTCCAAAATGAAACCCACCCAGCATAGACGGCGGACCAAGCAGTGTTAAGTGTTGACCATTAGCGATCCCACTGACCATGTAATAGTCGCGGTAAAACTCTGGAAAATTAGTGTAGTCCATCCACCTTACACCCACAAGCCTAATCAAAAACGCGAAAAGCGAAATGTACCATATATCGAACCTTCTTAAGTTGTGTAATATTTTTTGGTATAAAGCTTTCAAACCCATGGACACAGCATAACAA
>CAZCTL010000015.1:13748-15407 GCA_964501685.1 uncultured Candidatus Saccharibacteria bacterium | reverse complement strand
ACATAAAGGCTTTAAAAATGCTATAATAAACCGCAATAAAACGAAAAGATTAAACAAAAACCCGCAAGTTTAAGAGGCTTTTATAGCGGTGTTTTTTAATTATAGTAATAAGTAATTAGTAAAAAGTAATAAGCAATAGTCACTTTTGCTTTGTATTTCCTACTTCTCCTTACTTATTACTACTTACTTATTACTAGAATGTCTTGGTTTAAAACTCCACAAGTACATGAATTTTCTGACCTGGTCACTCGAGGCCGGGGCTGTATTATTGAGGGGAAGCGTAACGTTCATCACTCTGGGTTAGAACTGCACAATAGCGCCGCCGTAAGTATTACCTCCAAGCAAAAATTTGTTTTACTTGTCTCTTGTCTCTTGTCTCTTGCATTTCTCTTACTAAACTGGCAGGCAGTGGTATTTGCGTTGGTGTGCATACTAACCTTATTTTATTTTTTTGATTTATTGTTTGGATTGTTTTTGGCGTATAGAAGTTTTTCCCGCAATCCAGAGATACAAGTAAGTGAACGAGAGCTAAATAAATTACAAGATAAAGACCTGCCTACTTATACTGTTTTTTGCCCGCTCTACAAAGAATGGCAAGTGCTACCCCAGTTTGTGGAAGCAATGCAGGCACTAGATTACCCCAAAAATAAACTTCAGGTAATGTTGCAACTGGAAGAAGATGATACAGAAACCATAGAACGTGCACGCTCTATGAAGTTACCAAAGTATTTCCAAATAGTTGTAGTACCACATGCAAAACCCAAGACCAAACCTAAGGCCATGAACTATGGTTTGCAATTTGCTACTGGCGACATAGTTACTATCTACGACGCCGAAGATAAACCAGAGACCAGCCAACTTAAAAAAGTGGTAGTTGCTTTTAGGAAACTTCCAGACAACGTGGTCTGTGTGCAAGGTAAGCTTAACTTTTATAACTCACATCAAAACATGCTCACGAGGATGTTTACCGCTGAGTATAGTCTCTGGTTTGACCTTATCTTGCCCGGGCTCCAGAGCATTGGCGCGCCTATTCCGCTTGGAGGCACATCTAACAACTTTAAGCGCAGTATTTTGCATGAGCTACAAGGCTGGGATGCTTATAACGTAACAGAGGACTGCGATCTTGGGATGCGTTTATCTAAAAAGGGATATCGTACTGCCATAGTGGACTCTACTACTCTAGAAGAAGCCAACAGTAATTATTACAACTGGTATAGGCAGCGCTCCAGGTGGATAAAAGGCTACATGCAAACTTATCTTGTACACATGCGTTCTCCCAGGCAGTCCGTGCGAGAGTTTGGGCTTAGAAACTTTTTGCTACTCCAACTCACTATTGGGGGTAAAGTTTTATCCATGTTCATTAACCCATTTTTGTGGCTCATTACCATAGCTTACTTTGTTAGTCGCGCGATAGTAGCTCCAATTATAGAACCATTCTTCCCACCAGTTGTACTGTATATAGGCGTGGTAAGTCTTATTTTTGGCAACTTTTTTTACATTTATGCGTATCTTATAGGTCTGGCAAAACGTAGAGAATTTCGGGTAATGAAATTTGTATTTTTAGTGCCCTTTTACTGGCTCTCTATGTCTGTGGCAGCTTGGAAAGCACTTTATGAGTTATTTGTTAAGCCTCACTATTGGCAGAAAACAGTGCATGGT
>CAZCTL010000015.1:0-13648 GCA_964501685.1 uncultured Candidatus Saccharibacteria bacterium | reverse complement strand
TTTTCCATTCGTTCCTACATAACCGCCAAATACCTAGAACTTACCTCTAGTAAAGTAGCCATGGAAGGTGCGTGGTTAATGGTGGCGAGTGTGGGCGCTAACTTCTTCAATTTTTTGCTCAGTGCAATATTAGGGAGAATACTTACACTCTCGGACTTTGGAGTGATTACTTTTTTTAGCACCATCATCAGCTTATCGGCTGTGCTGTTTGGCGCGGTGTCTTCTACCATTACTCACAAGGTAGCTTTTTGGCAGGGCCAAAAGAAAACTACTCAAGGGGTAGCGTTTGCTAGAAAAATGCTTAGGCAGATTTTCTTGTGGTCTATGTTGGCAAGTGTCTTGTGGATATTAGCAGATGACTACATAGCTAAGTTTTTCCAAGTTAGTGACTTAACGCTTATTTGGTTCTTTTCCCCGGCACTTTTGTTTGGCTCGCTGGCTTCTGTGCAGTTTGGGTTCCTAAAGGGACGGTTTAGTTTTAAGGCTTTAGGCATAGCTGGGCTAGTGGAAGCTATTAGTAAGCTGTTATTCGCTTTGGCTTTTGTGATGAGTGGTAGGTCAGATCTTGTAGCAGTGAGCATACCTGCTTCTATAGCTATATCCTTTTTGGTTCTGGACTATTACGCAAATAAAGTTTTAAATGCGTCATTTACAGACGAGCAAGAGCTAAAGACTTATATTGGGAAAACTCAAGCCTTCCCCTTTACTTTTTTTGGGGCAAGTCTATTAAGTGGTATTGCCGCGACCTTGTTTCTGAACATAGATGTGTTAGTTGCCAAACACACACTTTCACCCGAAAATGCCGGAGCATACGCGCTACTTTCTCTGGTGGGCAAGATGATTTTCCTGTTTGGTTCGCTTCTCTCCACACTCATCAATCCCATTGTGAGCCATCATGATGGAGCAAAAACAGATTCACGCAAGGCCTTTTCCAAACTCTTCCGCTTAACTTTTATAACTTCCTTTGTTGGTTTTATTGGGGTGGGGCTCCTTGGTAGGTGGACTGTGCCGTTACTGTTCGGTAGTAAAGCAGTAGTAATAGTGCCCCACTTAAACACTTTTGGACTAGCTATGGTGGCCTTTACTTTAAGTTGCGCGCTGGTGAGCTACCGGGTAGCCCGTAAACAGTTTTCTTTTGCTTGGGTCCAAGTGTTTGGTTCCGTGCTAACGCTTGCCGGTTTATTTATTTTCCATAGCACCATAGGGGAGTTGTCGTTTGTAGTATTTATTGGTGCCGTAGGAACTTTAATGCTAGTTATTATTTGGCGGGCAATACTTGTAAATAGTCGGTTTGTTTTACGCAATTTAGTAGACCTGCTTGATCTATTTTCTCCGTTGTCCGTACCGACTACCGACTACCGACTACCGACTACCGTATCCAAAAAGATATTGATTTTTAACTGGCGGGACACTACTCACGGTTTTGCCGGCGGTGCGGAAAGCTATATACACGAGTTAGCCAAGCGCTGGGTGTTAGCAGGGCACCAAGTGACTCAGTTTTCCGGTAACGATGGTACGCAAACCAGAGAGGAAACCATAGATGGCGTACAAATAATACGTCGTGGTGGGTTTTACTTTGTGTATGTATGGGCATTTTTTTACTACATGTTCCAGTTTCGTGGCAAGTACGATCTTATTATAGACTGTCAAAACGGCATACCATTCTTTACGCCGTTCTTTGCTCGTGAAAAAGTTTATTGTTTACTGCACCACGTGCACCAAGAAGTTTTTCATAAGTTTTTATCTAGACCCTTAGCTTTATTTGCCGCGTTCTTAGAAAAAGACCTCATGCCTTATGTGTACCGCGACACCAAGTTTATAACCGTATCCAATTCAAGTAAAAAAGAAATGGAAGACTTGGGGCTAGGGCTTGCCGGCATAGAAGTAATACACCCGGGAGTGGATTTAGCCATGTTAGAGCCGGGCAAAAAGGCAAAAGAGCCAACCGTACTTTACTTAGGCAGGCTTAAAGCTTACAAGTCTGTGGACATGCTTGTGCATGCGTTTGAGCGTGTGCGCAAGATAATTCCTACTGCGAAATTAGTTATAGCCGGTGGCGGGGAAGAGGCGCATAATTTGCGAGAATTAGTTAAAGTGAAAAAGCTCACTAAAGCGGTAAGCTTTAAGGGTAAAGTTTCAGATACGGAAAAATTAAGCTTGCTCCAGCAAGCTTGGGTGTTTGTAAATCCAAGCATGTTGGAAGGGTGGGGGATTACAACCATAGAAGCCAACGCCTGTGGCGTGCCGGTAGTAGCTAGCAATGTACCTGGACTTCGTGAGTCGGTACAAAACCCGCACACGGGTTATCTGGTACCTTACGGCGACTTGGAAGCATTAGCCGGGCGAATAACTGAACTGCTTGAGCAGCCAAAGCTACGAGAAGAAATGAGCAAAAACGCTATTGCGTGGGCCAAAAACTTTGACTGGGAGATAAGCTCCCAGAAAACTTTACCTCTTATTTTAGATGTGGATTAATATGCAAAGTATCTTTAAGGAAAAAATATTTATTCAGCTCAGACGTTGGGTTTATTGTTCTCTAGGTATATTGGGTCGTATTTGGTATAAGCTGAACCCATATCCTGTAGTGCTTTGTTACCACAGCATAAACGATGACAAGTGGTTTCATGGAGTGTCTTTAAAAGTATTGGAGCTACAACTAACTTGGCTAAGGAGCTTTGCACGGCCGGTGACCATGGACGATGTATACAAACATATTACTGGCAAGGTGCTTATTACTAGTCCGGCTTTTGCTATAAACTTTGATGATGGTTACGCTAGTATTTTATCCGCAAAACCATTATTGGATAAATTGAATATTAAACCAACATTTTTTGTATTGTCAGATCCTAGCAAAGCAAGTCATTCTGAACTGGATTCCAACTATGAATTTTTAACCGATTCGCAAATACGCTCACTTATTCGCTCTGGCTGGACGCTTGGCTCGCATAGCGTTACTCATAGAGATTTTTGGAACTTGAACGAAGAGGATATGAAATCTGAAATTGAAGAATCTAAGTTGGAGTTGGAGAAACGCTTTAACGTTAATGTGAAGTATTTAGCCTATCCAAAGGGTAGGTATAATGAAAAAGTTTTGGAATGTGTTAAGAGTGCAGGGTATCTTATGGCTATGTCTATGGATGACGGTATTATTAGTATAGGTCAACATCCTTTTACTATTCCAAGAACAGGGATAAACAGAACACATAGTTTTTCGGAGTTTAAATCTAGTTTTCCACCCACAGCTATTTATTTTAGAAAGTTTATAAAAAAAGTAATTGGGGATGTTTTTTAATTTTAATATGATAGATTTTTTAAAGAAAGTTCGAATCATTTTAGTGCGTACCTTTATTCCGCATGCTAGTTACTATTTGTTTGGTATTCCAACTCGTTCTACTTTACCACTGAGTGACAATTTTGGTTATGACAGAGGTAAGCCCATTGACCGCTACTATATAGAAGAGTTTTTGCGTAAGCATGCCAAACTCATTACTGGCAGATGTTTAGAGATAGAAAGTACTAAGTACATAGAAAAATATGGGACTGGGGTAACTCGGGCAGATGCTTTAGATATTAATAAGGCCAACAAAGATGCCACTATTATTGCAGATTTACGTAGTATGCCAGAAGTGGAAAGTAATACTTACGACTGTTTAGTGCTAACAAGTACTTATGGTATGATAGATGACTTGGACAGGGCGGTAGCTGAGTGCTATAGAATTTTGAAGCCCGGAGGTACTTTGCTCGCAACGCTTTCTGCCATAAACCGTGTAGAGTATCCAGAGGCTAATTTCTGGGCGTTTAGAAGTGCATCCGCTAAGTATCTATTTGGGAAATATTTCCAGCATGTAAATGTAGAGTCCCACGGTAATGTTCTGGTAGGACAGGCATTTTTAGTTGGTCAGTCGCTAGAGGATTTAACCGAGGAAGATCTGTTGTTTAACGACCCGCACTATCCAGTGGTTGTTACGGTTGTAGCAAAAAAATAATTATACGCATATATGACTATAAAACAGTATTATACTAATCAGTTACTTCAACAATCAGATAACGCGTCGGGGCTTGTTAGGGTAGCCTCTGAGGCTGATCTTAGAGCTTTACCAGATGGAGTAGTTCCAAGTTTATTATTAGACTTGGTTTTGAATAGGACACTAGACTATGAGCAGGTTCTTGTAACTGCCATGCAAAAGGTAGTACAAGGTGGAGAGCTGTTAGTTATGCTTGGTTCAATAGCTCCCGAAGAGCTAGCTGGCGGAAAGAGTTTTTGGGGTTTTACTTTAGCCTCTACGAATTATATTTTTAAAAAACATTTTGCTACTGACAAATTTAAGGTATTTGGGTACGGTAACGTATTAGTTGGGCGCGTTCTGCTAACTGGTGGTGGAGCGGAAGATTTGAAAACTGAAGAACTGATGTATGGAGATCCATACTATCCGGTGTATGTAGGTGTTAGAGTTATTAAACAATAGTACTATGTTCGGTAAATTAAAAAGTTACATAAGCAAACAATTTATTTTTCCAACCGCGACCTTAGAACATAGTCAAGACTTGCATGGGCTAGTAGTGGTGGTGACTGGGGCGAGTAAGGGAATCGGTAAGGCTTTGGTTGAAACTTTGTTGGCTAAGGGGGCGTCTGTGGCCGCCGCCGCACGCACCCTAGAGACTTTGCTTGAGGCGTTTCCTGAAAAATCAGATCGTTTACTTTTGGCTTCGGTTGATGTGAGATCTGAAAATCAAGTCCAAGAGTTTGTTTCACAGACAGTACTTCGTTTCGGGAAAATAGATGTGTTAGTTAATAATGCTGGTATTAACATCGAAGCTCCGCTGGAAGATATATCGATTGAGGATTTTAATTCTGTCATGGCTACGTGTGTTACTGGCACTTTTTTGACCTGTAAAGCGGTACTCCCACTTATGAAGGCTACGCATACTGGACTTATAGTAAATATTGGCTCAAAAATCAGTCATAATACCAATATTCGCCCAAACAAAGTAGTGTACGCGACTGCTAAAAGTGCACTTGAAAGTTATTCTTTTGCTTTAAATAAAGAACTTAAGGGAAGTGGTGTACGGGTAGTATGTTTAATGCCTGGAACCGTAAATACTTTTGTGTCTACACGCGCTGGTGAATATATGTCGCCGTATGAAGTAGCGGAGTTGGTGGTTGCAATTATAAAATTTAAAAATATTGACTTTGAGGGGATAATATTTAAGTCAATTAATCAAGATATATGATGGAAATCGTTTTAACAATCGCCAAAAAAATAAGAGCTTTGGTAAATAGGACTTTAACTACTCCCGAACAATATTTAAAGTCTCGTAGTCTTAAACCCCTAAGTTCAAAATATGGGTTTGACCGAGGTGAACCAGTTGATCGATACTACATAGAAAACTTTATGGCTCGCCAAATCGGTGCCATATATGGCCGTTGTTTGGAAATTGTGGATCCGTATTATACTAAAAAATTTGGTGGGGCTAAGGTTAGCCAATCAGATGTGTTAGATATTATCCCTCGTAAAACAACAACTATTCATGGGGATCTGCGTAATGTACCTGTCATTGAATCTAATACCTATGACTGTGTTATTATCACGCAGACTTACAATGTAATAGATGACTATGAAGCAGCAATTCGTGAGTCGTACCGCATATTAAAACCGGGGGGCGCATTGCTAGTTACTTTGCCTACTCTGAGCCCTTGTTGGAACTTAAAAATTAACCTATGGCGTTTTACGGCCGAATCCTTGACGTATGTTTTTAGTAAATATTTTGAGCCAAGGAATCTTACGGTAGAAAGCTTGGGCAATAAACAGGCCGCACTGGGTTTTTGGCTGGGCTATGCACAAGAAGATTTACCCATTGGAGTCTTAGATATACAAGACAACGGTTTTCCATTAATTATTGGCGTACGAGCTATTAAATAATATAAACATATATATGAAACATATAGATGTTGTAGAAAAATATTTCTATCCAGTCACTGGTGGTATAGAAGTTAATATGCTTGAAACATATTCAGTTTTAGTTGAGCAGGGTTGGGAAGTTGTTGCTCATACTTCCACTGATAGTCTCGATCAGAAGAATGTATATCCATCTTCCGAGGTTATTCGGGGTATATTGGTAAAACGTAAGCCATTTGGGATTTTTGGTTTTTGGCCACAGATAGATTTTTCTTCAGCAGAAATAGTCGCTCTGCATAATTTTAATATTCTACCCCACTTCACACTATTGGTGTATTCATTATTTCGAAAATGGTTTGGAAAAAAGCAGTACGCAATCATTCTCACACCACATGGTGGATTTAATCCTGAGTGGAGTGTGTTTTCAAGGCTTCAGTCTATTATAAAAAGATGTTTACACTATTCCTTAGGCACTTGGTTAATAAATCATGTGGTTGATGGTGTTAGAGCAGTTTCAAATTGGGAACGAGAAGAGATGATAAAAAAGGGTATTCGCGCAGACCTTATTGAGGTTATAGATAATGGCATAGAAGACGAAGCTTACTTGGACGTGGAGACAGAAGCCAGCGAGGCTATAAAGAAAAAAGTAGAAAGTTTTGGCCGTTACATTGTCCAAATTGGTCGTATTTATCCAATTAAGAATTATGAAACTACTATAAGGGCACTTGCTTTGATACCTGCTGATGTAAAATTTGTTATAGCGGGTCAGGTGGAACGAAATGCTTACCCAGAGTATATGGCAGATTTAGAGCGACTTATTGCGGAATTACAACTAGAAAAGCGCGTGTTGTTTATAGGGCTGGTGCGGGGGATAGATAAATATTATCTCATTAAAAAAGCAAGCTTAATGGTACACATGGCGCTTTGGGAAAGTTTTTGTAACGTGGTCCATGAAGGTTTAAGCCAGGGGCTTGTGTGTGTAGTTGCAAATAACACCGCACTGCCATATTTAATTAAAGATGGGGTGAATGGATATTGCGTGGAGACAAAAGATTATAGGCAGGTAGCTAGTAAAGTTCAGTATGTGTTAGATAACGCATTATCACCAGATATTCTGGCAATGAAAGAGCGTAATAGAGTGTATGGCTTGGAAAATTCTTGGCGGAAAGTTGCCACTCGCATGGACAAATTTTATAATACCGCAAAAGCTAGTATCTAAGTTTTTAAGTAGATGAAAATGATAAAAGTTTCAGCTGCAATTGCGGCTTATATGGCCGAGAATAACATTCTTCCGCTTATTAACTCGTTACTTCAACAAGAAGAACGGGGTTTTGAGTTAACAGAAATTCTTATACATTGCGATGGCGATGAAGACAAAACAAAAGAGCTCGTAGAGAGTCATTATCTTAACGCAAAAGTGCCAGTACGAGTCTTACAAACTATGCCCAGGAAGGGCTATGCTAATGCAATCAAAACCATTTTTGAAAATACTACAAGTGATTATGTCATTACTCTAAACGATGACGTGCATGTAAAAGACACCGAGCTATTTATAAAAGTGATGACTGCATTTATGAAAGATTCCAAAATTGGCATGGTTACCGGTAGACCTGTATATACAACAGATGATACCTTTTTTGGCAAAGCACTTGCTTCTACCCAACGTGCGTACCATGCTTCTCAATACTTTACTAGGGGAGGGCATACCGCAAAGACGGTAGACGGTAAGCTAATGGCCTTCTCAAGGAAATATATAACGACATTTAAGTTTCCAGAAGATCTATCGCAGATGGGTAATACAGATTGCTATACTTACTTTGTAGCTATTACTCAAGGTTTCAAATATAGGCATGCGTACGAAGCAGTGGTTTATGGTAAGAACCCCGGCACTGTTAAGGATTATATAAAATTTACTTTAAGGTGCAATGCTTCAAATGCAATATTGCGTAAATCATTTGCGAGTGAACTGATAGACTATGAATATTTAATTCCTAAGAAATATTTGTTAAAAGGATTATTAAAAGAATTATTTCGTAATCCGTTAGGTTTATTTTATATATTTCTTGTTAATAAATACATTAAAAATACTTCCTATCATTCTAAGCAAAAATTTAACCCTACATGGAGTCCTATAGCTACATCTAAGTAATGTTAAACTTAGTGCAAACTTTATGGCATTATTTACCCTTTCAATAGGCATACCGGCTTTAAATGAAGCTGCAAATATTGGACACTTACTTAAAGCCCTTCTAGCCCAGAGTAGAGGAAACTTTGTGATGGAAAATATTACTGTGGTTTCAGATGGTAGTACAGACGCAACTGCTAACATAGCTAGGGGAATAAACAATGCGCATGTTGTAGTAGTGGAGCACCAAACAAGAAAAGGTCAGGCAGCAAGACAAGATGAAATTGTGCATAGTTGTACGTCTGACTTATTACTTTTAATGAACGCAGACGTGTTGCCGAAAGGTGATAAGTTTTTAGAGACTTTAGTTACTCCTTTTTACTTAGACACAAACTTAGGTTTGGTTAGTTGCAAAGGTATGCCTTTAGAGGCCGAAACAAAGTTCGAACAAGTTATCAATTTTGGTGTAGCTTTTAAAGAAAGTATGGTAGGCAATCTTAACCATGGCGATAATATTTATAACTGTCATGGACATACTAGAATTTTTGCTAAGAAGTTCTACACGGATTTTATTTTTGGTGGAGTAGTCAGTGAGGATGCGTATTCCTATTTAATCTGCAAACAAAAAAGTCTATTTTTTAAATATGTACCAGAGGCAGAAGTAGCTTACCGGTCACCGCAGACTTTGCATGACCACATAAAACAAAGTATAAGGTTTATACAAGGGAAAAAACAATTGGCTAAAATATTCAATAAACAATTAGTAAAGAGTGCTCATGCTTTGCCAACTGGTCATGTATTACATGCAAGCCTTAGGAGTCTTTTTACTCATCCATTTTGGTTTGTTGAGTACTTGGTAATAAGTCTAATTGTTAAAGCAATGTCTTGGTTTACACAACATGCAGTACTAACATGGGAAACAGCTACCAGCTCCAAGAAACTAATAAAATCCTAGTGGTATGAAAATACTAATACCTAATGCAACAGGACCAGACAATATGGGTGACCAAGCCATCTTAACAGGGCTACTGTCTTGTATTGCGGAGGCGTTTCCAACGCGTAAGCTAACCATTTTAACTTCATCTCCGGAAAGGTACAAGGCAGGCGTAGCGGATAAAATAGACTACAACATTTACATGTGGTGCGTGTTTGAGAATACAAACACTTTTGTAAGAGCGTGGCGACTGCTTTGTTTGTTGTATTTGTATGTTGCATATAAATACAATTTTCCAGTGTTTTTTGGTGGCAGACTAGATTCAATTGTACGAGAATATAAAACAGCAGATTTAATTGTTTTTGCTGGTGGCGGATATTTGCGCACCAATTATGGTTTTACTCAGAGTTTGAATTTATTCATGCACTTGGTAATGTTTAAGTTTGCCAAAGTTAGCAAGGCTAAGCAAATATTAGCACCTGCAAGTTTTGGACCGTTTGCGTATAAGTGGCAGGAACAATTGTTTGCAAATGTGTTATCTAAGCTAGATTTATTATGTGTGAGAGAGGGTATTTCCTTGCGGCTTTTACAGCCACGTGTAAGCACTCCAGTTTTACTTTCTACGGATACTGCGTTGTTTATGGAGCCAATTGCGCGTGATACAAAAGTAATAGAAGAGCCAATAATTGGCGTAAGTGTGAGAGTATGGGGAGACGCACAATTGCAAAAGAGCCTTAGCAATGCTTATGTATATGCGTTAAGCCACTTTACCAGAAAGTTTAATGCGCGCGTGCAACCTATTATCCAAGTAGATGGTGCCGAGTTCGGTGTTGGTGATAATCAAATTACTAACGAACTGTGCCAAAAGTTGAATAGTGAGCACGTGACTGTTTTACCACCTATTGTACTGGAAAGTGTTGAGCACTCCTTGGAAGTGTATGCCGGACTAAGTATGCACTTAGGTATGCGCATGCACTCCAACATTTTTGCGTTCGTGGCAGGTGTACCTTTTGTGGCTATTTCCTATGAGCACAAAACAGAAGGAATCTGCAAGACTTTAGGGCTTTTAGATTTTTGCGTATCGGCCAGTAACGCCACCGGTGAGCGTTTATTTCAGTTGTTGTGTAAGAGGTATGAAGTTAAGGTTGACATAAATGATAATAAACAATCCAGTCAAGCACTTATTCAGTACCGTACGGACTTAATAAAATATATAAGAAGCGTGTGTAATTGACAAAAAGGCATATTTGAGGTAAAATATTTGGTCTATGAAAAAACTTCAAACTATTTCAATAATTATATTTATCGCTTTATTCAGCGGTATTTTGTATATATCCACGTTAAGAGGAGTGCCTGGTACTCCAACTCCTAGTCAGCTACTTGGACAGGAACAAACCACGCAGGCTTTTGAGTTGTCTCCAGAGCGGGGTAGATATGCCCATGTAGTTGCTCTATCAGAGACTAAACAGTATGCCTTAAGTAAAGACTTGGCGGAGTTTGTGTATCCAGATGTAGGTTGGTACGAGGGTAGGTTTTACAGTTTTTTTGCTCCCGGTATGGCCTACCTGGCTTTACCGTTTTATATACTAGGAGCTAAGTTTGGTTTGGCGCAAATCTTTACCTTTGGTTTTGTTGCCCTTATGAGTATTTTATCAATACTCCTTATATTCACTATAGGAAGAAAAATATTAAAACTTCCAACATGGGCCTCTTTAGTGGCTACGGTTATATATGGTTTTGGTTCTACATCTTGGAGCTATGCCGTTACCATGTACCAGCACCAAGTAACGGTATTTTTTCTTCTTTCTACCTTCTATGCCGTATGGATGTATAAATCTGGAAGAAAGTTTGGCTGGGTCTGGGCGCTTTGGGTTTGGCTTGGTTATGCATTAGCTATTGCGATAGATTATCCAAATGCTATTTTACTTTTACCAGTTATGGTGTATTTCTTGGTAAGTTCAATTACATACGAAAAGCTAGCAAGTAAAATTAAAATAGGATTTAAGTCCAGTTTTATTTTAACTTCAATAATTTTTATTTTTATTACCGGTCTGCACCTGTATCATAATCAGCAGGAGTTTGGGAGTTGGAAAAGACTATCTGGAAGCATTGTAGATTATAAAGTTATTAGAGAAAATAAATTTGAAAGTTTGAGTGTTTCTGAAATTGCTACTAAGGTGGCAAAAGTGCAAGAGAACAAAAGTAATGTAGTTAGGTTCTTTAGTGAATCTAAATTGCCAAATAGTTTTGGGACATTAATGTTTTCCACAGATAGAGGACTTTTGTTTTACGGACCGATATTTATTTTTGGTCTTTTGGGTTTGCTACTTTTGTTAAAAACACTTACACCAGAAACTATTACGCTCATTGGTTTGGTTTTGGTAAATATCTTTTTATACAGTAGTTGGGGCGACCCTTGGGGTGGTTGGAGCTATGGCACCAGGTACTTAATTCCAAGTATGGCCATACTTTCGCTCTTTGCTGGCTACTGGTTTGTGCATAGTCCTAAGGCTTGGATAAGTAGGATATTGGCGTTACCGTTTTTTGCCTATTCCAGTGCGGTTGCCCTAGTTGGAGTGCTTACTACTAATGCCGTACCACCAAGAATAGAAGCAAATGTTTTACATAGCAAATATAATTATTTATTTAATATAGATTTCTTAAAAACCGGCAAAAGTGGTAGTTTCTTTTATAACACGTACGCTCACAACTATGTAAGCCTAGTGCAGTACTTTGAAATTATTTATTTTTCTGTGTTAGCGTTATTTATTTTTGTAATTATAATTGCGCCTTTGCTTAAGTTAATAAAACGTACAAATGCTTAATATATCCATTTCACAAAAGCATATTGAGCAAGTAAAAGGATTTGCAAATAAATTACCATTGCAAAAAGTGTTGATGGTTTTGGCTTTTATTTTTGCAATTCTGGCATCACTCTACTCTTTTATGCACGGCTATACTGTTGCCTACGGGGATGCGGAAAGTCATTTGAATATTGCTAAAAGGGTGGTGGATTCTCTTACGCCGGGTTTTGCTCAGCTGGGGGGCATTTGGCTACCCATACCACACATACTCATGATGCCGTTTGTGTACTTTGACTTTCTCTGGCGCACGGGCCTTGCCGGAAGTATAGTGAGTGGTATTTGTTTTATTATTTCCACTATATACATTTACAAAATAGGGGAGTTTGTAGCCAAGAGTAAGTGGGTGGGGTTTGTGGCTGGGTTGGTATTTATTTCTAATCCAAACATTTTGTACTTGCAGTCTACGCCCATGACTGAGCTTACGCTTATAGCTTTTTTTGTGCTTTCCACTTACTATTTTATTCGGTTTATAGAAGACCAGGAAGATTTAGTGGCTCTTATAGCCTCGGCCATCTTTGCTTTTTGCGCGGCGCTTTCCCGCTACGATGGCTGGTTTTTAGTCTGCGCGGAAGCAGGGATTATTGTTTTGCTCTACTTGCCGTGGCACCGTGTGCCTAAGACTATAAATGAATTTACTGCAGGGTTTAATAGGGATTTGTGGGATAAACTAGAAGGCAGACTTATACTGTTTGGTAGCGTAGCCTTTTTTGGTATAGCATTGTGGCTTCTTTGGGATTGGGTTATTTTGGGTGATCCGCTCTATTTTACTCATAGTGTATTTAGTGCCAAGAGCCAGCAAAACAGTTGGCTGGCTAAAGGTGAGTTACCGGCCTATGGCCATATTTTAACCTCATTGTTGTATTACTTGGTCACGGCCATGAGCAATATTGGGGTAGTCATTTTTTTGATGGCAGTGGTGGGAGTGTTCTGGTTCATTTTTAAAAGTACCAACAAGCACCGGTTTTATATTTTGCTTATTTTGTTTGTGCCGTTCATTTTTAACGTGGTTACACTCTACTTGGGGCAGTCGGTAATTTTTATTCCCCATCTAACTCCTTTGAGCTTTGACTGGCGATTGTTTAATGTGCGCTATGGGGCTATGGCCGTGCCACTCGCCGCTATTTGTGTTGGCTATTTATTTTACAAAGTGAGTTGGAAGGCTCGGGTGTTTATGGTTGGGTTATTTGTGTTACAGTTTTCTCTTTATGCCGTGGGTCACTCTAAGGTGATTTCTCTAGACGATGGGGTAGAGGGGCTCTCAAGTTTTATTGCCAAAATTCCAGACGCGCAAAACTGGTTTAGTAAGAACTACGACTCGGGGTTAGTGCTCCTAGACGACTATGCTAGGGCAATGAGTGTTATCCGTACGCCCGTGCCTATGAAGAATTTTATCTACATAGGTAATAAGCCTTACTGGGAAGAGAGTTTAGTTACCCCGGAAAAATGGGCGACGTGGGTAATTATGCAGAAGGGTGACGCAGTTTGGAGAGCGCTTTTTGATGACCCTTACAAGCAAGGTCAGCTTTATAAATACTATGTAAAACAGTATACCTCAGAAGAAATACTTATCTTCCGTCGAAATGATGCAGTACCTGTATCAAATTAGCAATTTAGCAATTTAACAACTCCGACGCCTATGTCGGAGCTCCGTACCGAAAGCGTCGGAGCTAAACATAAAGCATGCAGAATGTTCACCTTCTTTGTCATTCCGGCCTACGAGCCGGAATCTAGGCTAGTATTTCTGGATTCCGGGTCAAGCCCGGAATGACACAATACAAAACGAATTGATTTGAGTGGTTGGCGGGGATTATCTTTTACAAAAAGTAAC
>CAZCTL010000014.1:0-15622 GCA_964501685.1 uncultured Candidatus Saccharibacteria bacterium | reverse complement strand
TGAGGTCTCTGTATTACCGCTGCTGCTGGCACAGAGTTAGCAACCTCTTATTCTCTTGGTACAATCAAAGATTTTTCCCAAGCAAAAGGACTTTACGACCCGAAGGCCTTCATCGTCCACGCGGCGTCGCTGGATCAGGCTTTCGCCCATTGTCCAAAATTCCAAACTGCTGCCTCCCGTAGGAGTCTGGACCGTGTCGCAGTTCCAGTGTGGGGGTTCACCCTCTCGGGCCCCCTACCCGTCATAGCCTTGGTAGGCCTTTACCCTACCAACTAGCTGATGGGACCCAGGCCGTGGCTCTAGCGCATTGCTGCTTTACCCTACACTTTCCAAACTTCGTGATATTCTATTTTTTAGATGTCCAAAACCATTTGGAAATCTTTTTAAAGATTGTTCACGCTCATAAGCATCTTCTTTTACAAGATAAGCTTTATAGTATACTAGAACCCATGGTCTATATTTTGAAGTATAACCATGCTCTGTATTATTGTGAGCAAACAATCTTTTTCGTAAGTCTGAAGTATAGCCTATATATTTTTTCTGGCTCTTCTGACTAAATAGAACATATACATAGTACATACATATATTGTAGTACAAGTTTCACAAAGACTCGAAAGTGTAGGACACATCGGGAATTACACAACCTTTCGGCTGGATATGCCCAACTAGAGAGACGTTCCTAGGTATTACTCACCCGTTCGCCGTGGCTTACACTTTCTAAGTACTAACAATACACATTGTTAAAAAATAAATACTTTTCAACAAAAATATAATTAACATTCAGAAAGTGTAAGCCACTCGACTTGCATGTCTTAAGCACGCCGCCAGCGTTCATCCTGAGCCAGGATCAAACTCTTAGTAAAACCTTACACTTTCTAGCTGTCCACAATTTTAGTAATATCAAACTACTCAAAAGTTTAATACTTCACACATGATGAAAAGTTAGAAAGTGTAAGGCTCAAGCTCCCCACTTCCACACCGGAGTGTAATGGTTCGCTCAATTGTAGTTAAAGAAAGTTAACTACCAAACTTTTAGATTCTTGCAAATCTGTTTATTCCAACGTAGTTGAAATAAATTTAATCTCCTCCGACGCAAGGTCGGAGCCCCGACTACTTGTCCCAATTGTAACATCGGGATTCGTCGAGGAAAAAAGAATTGACGTAAAAATTTTTGTACCCCACACTATCGGATAGTGTGAGGGTGTACACTTCTTGTCACTATTAAACTGTGAAAGTACCTTCTGTTATCCTTCCCAATATTGTATAGAGAGGGATCCAGGTTTTAAGGAACTGCTGTCCTTAACCCAGCAATGTACGTTTACAAAAGTAGACATGCAATGCTGGATAAAAGATACCAGTTATATAAAAATTGAGCACCCAGCCTTCTCCGCCAGCTGGCGGATACGGCGGGTTATAGCTCTATAAATTTATCTAGCTAATGCTAGATAAAAATTGAGCTATAAAAAACACGACCCTATAAACAGTTGGGAAGTGCCTTCTTGAAAGTTTATTACCACTTGCACAAACATACGGCAAATGGAAATCTAAGTTGTCCCCCAGTCATCCCAAAGGGATGGTGTTAGGGGCGAAAATGGAAGGTTTTTTGGAAGGAAAAGAACTAAAACTTAATGCCTAAACATAATATACAGATACTCTATGCTTGTCAAGTATAACCAGCGACTTTACCGCCGGTGTAGATGCTTGGGAGTCTATTGTATGCCTGCTTCAGAAAGCGTACGGGGGCCAGACGAATATCCGCCGGTTTGTGCGCCCAGACAAAACGTAAGGGTATAGTGGGATGGTGTATACCGGGTATATGTATAGACGCTTTGAACCGCCGTGCAATTCCCATCAATGGGCGTAGGAGTTGCAGGTAGCGTATAGAGATAGTTGGGAGATAAGTTTTGCAGATACTGCGGGTATGCGTTGTAGTCATTATAGTACAATTCAAGCGCACTAGCCATTTGTCTAATATCCGCGAGGCGCTTATCGTCTCGTATTTGGGCCTCGGTTGCATGGGTCACAATGGTAAATGGATAGTCGCTCTCATCGTATACGCTCTTTTGGTTTGAACCAGATATAGCAACTTTATACAGACCCGGCTCTATGGTTGCCAGTGTAGTTGTTGTACCAACATTCCAATAATACTCACCCGAATTTAAGACCTGATTCGCAATCACATATGAACGCTGTGGTCGTTGGGTTTGGGCGGGACATGGATACGTATAGCAGGGCGGATAGTACACATATTCATTCAAATATATATCCACCCGAGAATCGAAGAGGGTGTTATCCCACATAATCTTTTGAGTCGTTCCTAGAGTCCAGTTTTCGTTTCCATTCGGAACAATGAGCCGAACAGTATTAGAGCTTTGTCCTATGGAAGGATTGAGCTCACCGGCTTGTCTGTAATATATAGTACTAACCTGAGGTAATGCTCTGTCTGCTGCATTGGCCGGTACTACATCTGCCAGCGAATAGCCCCAAGAAAGAAATATATCAAACGAAGGAAAACCGGCTCTTCCTATTGGAGTTACATAATATATAGTGCCAGCATCATTTATAAGCACGCCCGGACGATGCGCCTCAAAACCGCTGGCAATATTTTGCTTTTCGCCCAAAAACCACACATCGCCCCACAGTGCGCGCGAAAAACTAAAACCCAAGTTTTTAAAATCCGCTTCCGTCACGAATCCGATCTTCCAGCCTTCAGTAATCAGGTAACACGTGCCCACACGCACTTTATTGTCGCACATAATCTTGCCGTCCTGTGGTGGCACAAACTCGCCTCGCGGCAAAGCTAAATCCTCGGCGGTTGCCGGCTGTATACTTGCCCAATTGTTAAACCCATAGGACAAAAATGCGCCCACAGAGGTATACGGATGCAACTTGCCGTCCGGATGCACAAAATAGACCGTGCCCAGGTGCGAGACATTTGTGCCAACAGGATGCACCGTAGCCTTGGCAGTATGCACAGTGCTAAATCCTCCGACCAACACCACTACTCCCACAAACAGATTAATTAGCTTTCTCATATATATAGTTACTAGCCTCCTACGCATAGTATACTACAAAAAGAAAAAGCCGGTGCGCGCGTGCACACCGGCAAATGTTAAGACTGCTCATGGAACAGAGTCGTACAAGCACCGCGAATCAGCGCTCTGGCTACTCTGGTTGTGGCATATGACACTGTTGCCACAGTGCCACAAAGAGCGGACAGTGTTCCAACAGCTCCAATAGGCTACCGGCTGCAATTATTTGCCCGCTGTCGAAAAAGTAAATCATATCGAACAGCGGAAGCAGGTGCAAGCGGTGCACAGACGCGACAATGGTCTTATCCGGAAAAGCTTTCCAAATATTCTGGAAAATCCGCATTTCCGTAATGCCATCGAGGTTGCTCGTAGGCTCGTCGAGTAGCACAATATTCTTGTCTTGGCATGCAAGAAGGCCGCGAGTCAACGCGAGTCGTTGCTGTTGCCCACCACTTAAATTCACACCCCTCTCTTTAATTGAAGACTGGAACCCGTGTGGTAAACTATCAACAACTTCAGTAAACTCCGCCATATCACAGAAATACTTAACCACTTCCATCGAATACTCAACGTCGCAAGTTAAATTCTTCTCGATTGTTGTTGCAAATATTTCTGCGTCTTGCGGTACCAGAGCAATCCCTCGGCTAATGCCCGCAAACCCTTCTGGTACCAACACACCGTCTACAATAAGATCAAGACTTTGCGGATGGTAGAGATCCCGCACGACTTTGAGAAACGAACTTTTGCCACCACCAGTTTTACCGATGATTGCAATCCGCTGTCCCCGTCGAAATGTCATCTGAACATCGCGCAAGTGTTGCGTATCGCCGCCATAGGAAAAGTTGAGATTCTTAACTTCAACCGTTCGCCAATCTGCCGGTAGTACATGGTTAGCGAAGCTTTCGGTGACAAAGTCCTCAGATAACTCTTCGCTGTTTAGCACCTTGGCTTTACGCTGGACAATGTCCCCATACATCCAGGTAAATCGCTGAAACAGGTCAGTTACTTGTCCAACATAGTTCGCAAGCAGATAAAAACTGCTTACAATCACTCCTGGTCCAACCCCCTTGTGCTGGTACAGATAAATCCCGAACACCATTACCGTTGTGAATGAACAACATAAGCTCGACCAAAACCACTTCCACTCATTCTTTTTGGTGTTACGCATGAACAAAGGCCGAGGGGCCACTACCTTGTGCATGATAGCCTTATGCACATACTGTTCCACTCGCAATATAATCACTGTAGTGATATTGCTAATGGAATCAAAAATGCTTTCGGTAATCTTGTTCTCTGCGTGGGCAAGCTCGGTGTACTCGGGGACGAGCAGTCTATCAAACCTTCTCACCACAGTGGCCGTGACTAGCATCATAACCGCCGCAATGCCCGCTCCGAGTTTACTGTAACATGCGAGCACGCAGTATGTGCCCAAAAGCTGCACAAGCGCGTATATGACTTCAAAAGTGTCCTCTGCGAAATTGAATAGCGCATTGGTACCTTTTTCTACTTTATCAATAGTATCACCCGAGTGGTGCTCGGTGTGCCAATCGAGTTTAAGAGTTAAGACACCTTGCATCAGGTGCCTCCGGTAGTTTGCTTTGACATCGAACGCATTACCACGCTCCATTACCCGCGCTGGGCCATGAATGGACCAAAACAGGATTGTGCAAAGTAGTCTGAGAGCAAGCAACATAAGTAGTGCCTTGAAACTTTGGTGAGTAATTCCTTGCTCGACCAACATTTTCATCATCTGCGCCATAATAAATGGGTAACCGAAAAGCGTAATGCTCTCGGCCACCACAAACATTGACCAAAATGTAACCAGCTTCCACCTTGTGCCCGCAGAATATTCCCAAACTTTGCGAAATAAATACCAGAGCGGATTGCTTTTCTCCGTGACCAACTGTTCCATGTAAACCTCCTTGGGGTTTTTGATTGTATTTTGTTTCCTCCGAATACAAAGAAGCCTCGGCTTTTGCCGAGGCTTCTGAGCTGGGTAAAACCTACTTACGCGTTGTAAGTAGATTTGAGTTGACTCATAAACACACGGCAAAAACCTTCGGAAAGATGCGCTTTCCGTTCCCGAGAAAATACTCCATTTTTCAGTAAATTCTGCATGGCTTTATTATTCAGGGACAATTAATTAATGGTTCTTGCCGACCTTTAAGTGCGTATCTTACTATAATTTATATCTTCTGTCAACCAACAAAACAATGGCTCCTATTGCCAGCTACAACCGGACTGGGTAGCGCAAGTGGATTGATTAAATGTTGAGCACGATACTGGTGTACCACTGCACTGAGCAGTATTCCAAGTACACCATGGAATATGGCTCACGCAACTAGACTGAGAACTAAAGCCCGAACATGACTGACTGCCACGGCAAGAACCACCAGACCAGCTACAACCGGGCACACTATTACACAAAAAACCAAAAAACAGCGAACTGCAAGATATGGAAACACTCACAGTACAAGTTGAAGCTGTCCAAGAACAGCCGGTTCTGCCACTGCACTGACTACTACTGGTAAAAGCACTACACGAGTTTAAGACTGTTGTGCAACTTCCACTTACAGGAGTGGGAGAGGGCTGTGTTGCTGTAACGTTATTCTGTCCGTCCCAGCCAGACACAGAAAATCCCCGGTAGCCATTACACACATCATCATCGGCACAACCTTCCGCAATTCCATCTGCGCCACCAGACAATACACCTACCGGACCAGGGCTACTATCTGAAAAAGGTTTGCATGCCGAGCTGGACCCATCTGCTTTGCGAATTTGTCCATTGGCGCAATTGTTACTCCACTCGTACGGATGACCATATGGATCATTACAAACATTTGCATATTGCTCAAAAGTAATATTGCGCGCACTGTCTACTATAACATCCCGAGGGCATAATGCTCCTCCCGTAGCATCGCTTGGATAATATCCATAGTTATCATAAACGAGTTCAACAGCTTTTAATATGCTAACTATGTCTGATTTAACCTTGGACTGCCTCGCCCGCTCTCTTGCCCCAACCGTGTACACTAAAATTACAGACGACAAAAGAGCAATTATGGCAATAACAACCAATAACTCAATGAGCGTAAAACCATTCTGCTGATTGTGTTGTGTTTTTATTTTTATCATCATTACGCATTAATTATAACAAAACCCAGACTCTTTAGAGGGAGCTAGGGTTTATAATGCATCTTAAATGTAGACCCCAATAAATAGCAACCAACACTTTAAACTCGCAAAAAACTACTGAATAATCTTGTCTATAAGCCCGTACTTTTTGGCTTCATCTGCAGACATAAAATAGTCGCGGTCAGTATCTTCTTCTATTTGCTTTTCAGTTTTACCAGTGTGCTTGGCCAAAATGGCGTTAAGCTTATCTTTAATGCGTCGCATCTCCCGGGCACGAATTTCCACATCTGTCTGCTGGCCTTCTGCGCCACCCATTACTTGGTGAATCATGATGCGGGAATTGGGTAAACTAAAACGTTTGCCCGAAGTGCCAGCGGCTAGCAGAACAGTAGCAGCACTCGCTGCTTGACCCACGCAAATAGTAGTGACTTCGCTTTTTATGTGCTGGATAGTGTCGTAAATGCCAAACGCAGAAGTAACTATACCGCCAGGAGAGTTTATGTACAGCCGAATATCGCCCTTACCCTCTGCGTCTAAAAAGAGCAATTGTGCGATAGTCAGGTTGGCCACTACATCGTCTATAGGCTCGCCTAAAAAGATGATGCGATCTCGCAACAGCCTTGAATAAATATCATACCCCCGCTCCCCTGTGGGAGATTTTTCGATAACCATAGGAATCAACGGCATATGTGTAAATAATTTCTAATGTCTAATTATGAATTGGATTTGTCATCCTCGTCCGCCAGTTGGCGGAGGGATCCATGGTCGGCCTACCAGCCGACGTTGCAATTTAGTGTCCCGTGTTACGGGACCTAGATTCCCGCCTGCGCGGGAATGACAGAGACTACGAAGCTCCCATAAAACAATACTACCAAACAATTATCACTCCTGCAAGTGGAGTGATAATTAATAATCAAAAGAAACTATTTCCTCGTCCGATTGTCCAATACAGCCAACATATACAATAATGTACTCAGTATCCATACCAACAACCATATTACCGTGCGCTTAAATAAATCGCCTTCCACTCCCACCACCATAGTAACAATATAAACAGCGGTAATGGTAAGTACTATCCAAAGTATATTCTTTTGTTTAGTCATGGGTAATGTAATTAGTTAATTTAGTTGATTACTCTGCAATTGGCTCCTCTGTCGGTACGACGTACTCTTCAGGAGTGATCTCTTCTGCTGCTCCGACGCTTTCGGTCGGAGCCCCGACTTCAGACGTCGGGGCAGGAGTAGTTTCTATTTTTTCACCGTTGATGTCTATTTTCCAGCCAGTGAGACGAGCAGCAAGGCGGACGTTTTGGCCGGCTTTACCTATGGCTAAAGAAAGTTGGTCTTCCAGCACACCAACGTTTGCAGCTTTTTCTTCTTCGTTTAGCTGAACGTTTAAAATCTTAGCAGGTGAGAGACTGTTGGCAATAAGTTTTACCGGGTCTTCGTTCCATTCAATAATGTCTATTTTCTCGCCACCAAGTTCCGCCATTACCGTTTGTACCCGAGTACCCTTTTGCCCTACGCAAGCGCCAATAGGATCCACGCCATCTTGGGTAGAATGCACAGCTATCTTAGACCTAGATCCTGCTTCTCTGGCTATAGCTTTTATTTCTACTATACCGTTAAATATTTCTGGCACTTCCAGCTCAAAGAGTTTGCGTACTATATCTGGGTGACTGCGAGACAAAGTAATTTTAGGTCCGCGTTGCCCGGGCTCTACATGCAACACCAACACTTTTAAGCGTTGCCCCAAAGTATAGCGCTCACCCCGAATCTGTTCGGAAGGAAACAGTACACCAGTCCCTTTACCCAAGTCTACCAAGACTGTGTCACCCTCAATGCGCTGTACCATACCACTCACTAAAGTACGCTCTTTGGCTTTAAAATCACTAAACTGCATGTTCCGCTCGGCTTCTCGAAGTTTTTGAATAATAACCTGTTTGGCAGTTTGTGCTGCTATACGCCCATATTGCGCTCCGTCCTCCGGAGTTATTTCTGTACGAATGACATCACCAATTTTAGCTCCCTTTTGCAAAGCTTCTCCCGTTTCCAAATCTACTTCCTTTTGAGGATCTTCCACCACTTCTACAACAGTTTTTACATCAAAAACCCTAGCCGCTAAGTTTTCCGGGTCAAACTCTACTTCTATGTTCTGGTCACGGTTGCCGTAATCCTTACGAAAAGCCGCTGCTAAAGAGCTTTCAATCATAGACAAAATCTCCTCTTTGGAGATACCTTTTTCTTCTTCAATTTGCTCTAGTGCTTGTTGTAGTTGTTCATTCATAGATTATTCACAAATACACTAATTTCACGAATAGCACGAATCCAAAAATTAGCATTGGTGGATTTAGTGTAATTCGTGCATTAGTGGATAAATTATTTAAAAAAATAAAAGCGAAGCTCTCGCTCGCCTAATTCCAGTCTTCCACTGAATTCACTAATATTGTAACAGAGTAGTCTTTTTTGTCAACAGCTCGTACTACTAGGCTACAAACATCTATCTGAGGACACAAAACTTTATACTTAGGTTCTCTTAATAAAAACATTTTGACCGCCAGTAAAATTTTTTGTTGTTTAAATATATTTACCGCATCTATGCCAGTACCAAATTTATTTGCGCCAAATTTCCTAGTCTTCACTTCTACAAATATAATGTTGGTTTTATTTACAGCGATGAAATCTATTTCACCGGCTCGTTTACCTTTAGTGTTATATACATTGGCACCAATTATTTTATAACCTTTTTTTCTATACTCTTCCTGTGCCCATTCTTCACCTAGTTGTCCTAAAGTCTTAGGTTTCGCTTCCTTTGCAAGTTTTGGTTTAAATATGTTGAACATTGATAGAAGAGTGAATTATGAGTCGGAGGTTATAAATAAAACCTCCAGTAGAAGCCAAGAGCCATAGGCATGTTCACAGATAGTAATCAGGTACTCCTGCCTGAGTATATGAGAATATGGCTATGGCTCTATGTAGTAGCTATGTTATTAGTTATTCATACTTATTTCTTCATGCCCAAGTACTTGTTCTTTAACTGTTCATGCTCCCACAGCATAGCGTCTTTTCGGTAACTGAAAAACCAATATTTACCTATCCGTGCCTTCCAAATAAGAGCCACCACGAGCAGTAAAATAAAAGCAAAATGTGTACCAAACCAAGCTACATTTTCATATCGTAGACCAAACCACAATACTCCAAGCAAGCCAAATACCAAGCTTATGTAACCAAGCCTAGTAACTAAGTTTTTACGAATTAAGTGACCGTCCACCTTAGTCCAAACCCAAGCAGCCCCAGCCAACACTAAAGCGAACAAACTCAAAACTAAAAACACCCGATCTACCGTCTCTAGTCTTACCGGATTCACATAAAAAAGGAAATCTTTGGTAATAATGCTTTTAATGTAGTTCATAATAATTATTCACAAATACACCAATGTCACAAATAACACGAATCCAATAATTCAACATTAGTGGATTTAATGTAATTCGTGCATTAGTAGATGATTATTTAGTAAATAGTACAGCGTAGTGGTAGCCATCTGCCTCTAAATCTCGGTACAAACGAAGTCCAAGCTTTTGCATTAGGGCTATTAGTTCCTCCCGAGTCACTCGCAAAGACTGATCGGGACCAAATGCACTATACCCTCTCTTCCACTCTACCGCAAGTACCCTGCCCCCAGTTTTTAACACCTGATAGGCATTGCGCAGTAACGCCTCCTTAGAGCTAACCTGATGCAAAATATTACTCATTATGACCAAATCACACGACACTGGCTCCACACCTTCTAGTGACTTTTCTAAGTCAGACTGCACTACAGAGATGTTGGAAATACCTTTGTGCTGAGCCGCGGCTTGAGTCACCGCCAGTCGATCTGGCATAATATCTACCGCATAAACCGCACCATCTTCACCAGTAAACCTAGCTGCGGCCAGCGAGAAAAAACCGGCTCCACAGCCAAAATCTGCCACCACTTGTCCTTTTTTTATTTCTGCCTGAGCAATTATTTCCTCAGGATTTACAAACTTAGCCATAAGAATGAAATGTCAAATTTCAAAGCTCAAATTTCAAAATCAGATATTTGAATTTGAGATTTATTTGTGTTTTGTAATTTGAAATTTGTTATTTGAAATTTATATTACTTTTTGTAACCGTTCAATATATTTAGCCCTCGTACCTTCTATAGTTATAAGCACAGCATTCACTACAATTGGTCCTTCCTCCGCTGGCTCCATAGGGTACTTACCAGCTGGGTCTAAGAAACGACCTAAAACATTTTCTACCTTCACACCTATTACCGAGTGTTGTGGTCCGGTCATACCTATATCGCAAGCGAAAGCAGTTCCTGCGGGCATAACCCACTGGTCCGCTGTGGGCACATGAGTGTGTGTACCCACTACTGCAGTAACCCGACCATCTACATGCCAACCAAGTGCAACTTTTTCACTAGTAGCTTCTGCATGCAAGTCTACTAGAATTATATCACCTTTTTGTGCAACTTCGCTAAGCAAGGTATCTACAGCTGTAAACGGACTGCTAATTTCCCCTCTAAACTGTTTTTCAAAAAAGACCTGGCCGTTTAAATTAATTACACAATACCATTGTCCATCTTTTTCAAAACGATAGTATCCGCATCCGGGTACTACTCCAGTTTCCACTCCCCAAATGTGCGAAGCACTTTTTTTCTCTCCCCCTTTGGGGGAGATGTCCCGCCCCGAGGACAGAGAGGGTGTATTTTCAGGGGAGGGATTAAGGGAGAGGTAGTTAGCTGGTCGAATAAAGTTAGAATACTTAGCGAAACAAGCATCCGTAGCCGCACCAGAATGGAATACATGATTACCAGAAGTAAATACATCTATACCCAAAGCTTCCATCTCCGCCATAGTAGATAAAGTTACACCCTTACCATGTGCTAGGTTCTCCACATTGGCGATAACTACGTCTGGTTTGTATTCCTCACGCCACTGTGGCAAAACTTGAGCGAGCCCAGCCCGCCCAAGTCTTCCATATATATCTCCGAAAATAAGAATTTTTGCCATGCAAAAATAGAATTAAGAATTATGAATTATGAGTCATGAAGTAAGAGTAAAATCAACAAATCTTTATATTGTCATGATTCATAACTCTTGACTCATAATTCATCCTGCTACCTAGCGTACTCAACAATCCTAGTCTCACGAATAACCACAACGCGGATTTCGCCGGGGAACTTAAGTTCGTTTTCTAAACGATTGGCAATTTCGCGAGCAAGTTTTTGCGCGGCAAGATCGTCTATCTTAGTTGGGGTGATGAACACGCGAAGTTCACGGCCACCCTGTATGGCATAGGTCTTTTCTACCCCTTCATAACTGTTGGCAATGTTCTCTAGATCCGTTAAACGCTTAACATAATTCTCAAAGCTATCTTTTCGAGCACCGGGCCTACCACCGGAAATCGTATCAGCAGCGTCTACAATCATTGCCTCAATAGAGAACGCGCCCTCGTGTTTGTGGGCATGCTCGGCTACATCGGTATCGTGGTGATGACTCTCAATAGCCTCAATCACTTTGGTATCTAAACCAAACTTCTCGGCAATTTTACGGCCAATCTCCACATGCGTACCTTCTAGGTCCTGGTCTAGCGCTTTACCAATATCGTGCAACAGGGCACCTTGCTTCACTATCTGCTGGTCTGCCCCAAGCTCTTCTGCCATGGCGCTAGCCAGTTTGGCCATTTCTACACTGTGCCTGAGTACATTTTGCCCATAGCTGGTCCGAAACATGAGCCTGCCAATTAAATGGATGAGTTTTGGAGGAAAACTAGTAATGCCAAGTTCATAAACCGCTTCCTCACCTGCAGTCTTAATCTGCTCATTTATCTCTGCCTTACTCTTCTCATAAGCTTCTTCAATTCTAGCGGGATGGATACGGCCATCGGCCACAAGTTTCTCTAAAGTCAGTTTAGCAATGTGTCGGCGGATAGCGTTAAACCCAGATAACACCACTGTATCTGGACTATCATCAATTAGTATTTCCACTCCCATCATCTGTTCAAACGCCCGGATATTCCTACCTTCCTTACCAATAATCCTACCCTTTAGCTCTTCATTTGGCAGTGCAACAGTAGTCGTGGTGGTTTCGGCGGTAACTTCGCTTACTACCCTATCAATAGCCTGTGCAACAATAAGTTTAGCTTCTTTTTCAGCCGACTCACGAGCACCAATTAATAATTTTCTGTGCAACTTAACCAGCGTTATCCATTAAAATCCGACTTGCGTCTTCTCGGCTAAGTCCGGCAATTTTTTCTAAAGTAGCCAATTGCTTCGCCTTCACCTCTTTAGCCTCTTCTAGGCTTGCTTGAATCTCTGCCTGTTTTACTTCTAACTGCTTTTTTCCCAAATCTAACTCTTGTTCTTTGCTATTTATTTCCTTCTCTCTTCGGTCAATACGCTCTTCAAACCGAACTATTTGAGTTCGAAATTCGTTTTCAGTCTTCTTTGCTTGTTCAATAATTTCTAAAGACTTACTCTTTGCTTCAAGCAACAACTCCCGAGTTCTATTCTTAGCTTCTTCTAAAATCTTTTCCGCCTTACTTTCAGCACTACCAACTTTCTTAGTAGCTAAACTGTGACGGAGGACATAGCCAATCAACCCACCCACAATCAAACCGCCAAACAAATAAATTAAAAACATACCCGTTTCCTAAAAGTTTGTACGGGCTTACAACAAAGCAGGAGTACAGTCTATTAAAACTGTATCCTATCTAGCTCCATGCTAGCGAAATGATAGTAAATATCTCTTGGGATAATATTTGACTCTACCTTAGTCGAATATGAATTATCTCCCAAAACAAATGACAAATTATTGACTGAGAAAAGTGAACTACCAACTACTACTTTGCTGTTATAAGCTTCCATGCAAACTAAAAATAATTAAAATGTACTTTTACACTATACCACTCAAAAGTGACTCAGTCAAACCCAGTAATACAACATTTGAGCGCCTTAACTTATTACAATTAGTAAGCATCCAGCACTATATGCTTTAGGGTGTCACATAGCCAATTCAATCAAATGTTAATATACGGGGCAAATCCAAAATATTCATCATTTTAGTTGCATATTGACTCGGGGCACAGTAATATATAGGTACGCTTATAATTAAATTTGAAAGAATACTTATGAACAATATATGCGATTGTAATTGCGAAAATGCTGAATTTTTTGTTACCCCACAAGTTAATCAGAAAGCACCCCATTTTGAAAACCTTCAAAGCTATCATAAAGGTGAATACCACAAAGTATCCCTCTCGGATTATACAGGTAAGTGGGTAGTCTTATTCTTTTACCCAAGAGACTTTACTTTTATCTGTCCCACGGAAATAGAAGCCTTCGGCAAACTCTACGAGTCATTTACAGCCATTAACTGCGAAGTGCTAGGCTCCAGTACAGATAGCGAATATGTTCACAAAGCATGGTATGAGACTGATGAACGGCTAAAAGACGTTAGCTACCCTATAGTGGCAGATACCACACAGGAACTTGCAGAGATGTATGGCGTCCTAGATATTGACGGTTCAGCTCAGCGCGGAACGTTTGTCATTGACCCAGAAGGTAACCTAAAGTTTATGCTTGTGTCAGCAGATTCTGTAGGCCGAAACATTGAAGAAATGCTCCGGGTAGTCAAAGCACTCCAAACAGGAGAAAAATGTCCGGCGAACTGGAAACAAGGCGAACAAACCTTAGGTAAAGCTTAATTAACTTGTTGTAAGTTGTAGAGTTGTATGTAGTAAGTACTCACGCAATTCAAACACTTACAACTTTACAACATACTACTTACAACTATGTTTCAACCAAAAGAATTTGGATCCATCAACGGCGTACAGGGACTGTCCGAGCGCCAAATGAAAGAGCACTACAAGCTCTATGAAGGCTACATCAAAAAAGCAAATGAGATCCATGATGCGCTAAAAACAGTTGACTTGAGCAAAGCGAACGCTACATACTCCGACCTGCGCGCACTCAAGCTTGGGTTTTCGTTTGCTGTAAATGCCATTAAAAGCCACGAGCTATATTTTGACAATTTATCGGGTAATGGTACTCCTCCTACTGGAGCTACTGGAAAGATGATCACTGAACAGTTTGGCTCATATGACAACTGGCTAGCAGATATGAAAGCCACTGGCATAGCCGCCCGAGGTTGGGTTTGGTTTGCTTTTGATTGGCAAAATGGGAGCGTATTCAATTACCTTGGAGATGCCCACGACGCATTCCCCATCTGGCACGCCACTCCCCTTGTAGCTCTGGACGTGTATGAACACGCATACTTTTTAGACTACGGTACCTCCAGAGCCGATTACATAGCTGCTTTCTTTAAAAACCTTAACTGGGACAACATAGAAGCCACCGCCACAAAACTAGGCATGGATAGAATGTCCACATAATTATAAAAATCATATTTGTCATTGCGAGGTACTCCGTGGCAATCTCGTATTTATACTAAATTGTTTAATTGTTATTTTGTTAAATTGAAATGCAGATTGCCACGTCGTTCACAAAGCTTCTCTCCTCGCAATGACAGATTATACACTTATAGACCAAAAACAGTCCCGATGTAACATCGGGACTGTTTTTTAAATTACCTTATGCAATTAAGTCTTCTTCGCTTTAACAACTTTCTTTTCCTTACGCGTTCTTGGAGTGTTGTCTTGACGGGCTCGTACATAGTAAAGTTTCGCTTGACGGACTTCGGGCTCTTTTACTACTTCTAGCTTTACAATATTTGGGCTATGTAATGGGTAAATACGTTCCACCCCAACACCGCTAGCAATCTTGCGAACCATAAAGGTAGCATTAGCTCCAGTACCGCCCTTACGAGCAATTACTAACCCTTCAAAAATCTGCACACGCTCTTTGGCTCCCTCGCGAATTTTCTGATGTACTTTTACAGTATTGCCAACCCTAAAGCTTGCAAGCTCACGTAGTTGATTGGCCTCTAAATGTTTTATAATAGACATAATATTTAAGCTAAATTCCTAATTTTTAATTTTACAATTTTTAATGAATACTTAAGTGTTTAAATACTTGAAACATTAATACGTTGACAATTGGTTGAAAATTAAAAATTACAAAATTAAAAATTCATTTATAAAGTCTCCACTATTTTGCTACCTAAACTCTTAAGAACTAAAGCTAAATCTTTGGCTAGTTCACTATCCGCCTCTATCCATGTACCATCTGGAAGTTTTACCTCAATGCGCTTGGCATGAAGAAACTGTCTATAAAGACCAGCCAATCTAGCTCTTTTGCCTCCGTACAAACTATCACCCATTAAAGGATGTCCGAGCGATGCCATGTGCACGCGTATTTGATGTGTACGTCCTGTGTGTAAGTTTACCGAAATTAAGGCTGTTTTGTCAACTATCGCGCTGGAAAAGGGTAACCCTTTCGTAACGAAAGGGTTACCCTTTTCAGCACAT
>CAZCTL010000013.1:0-16803 GCA_964501685.1 uncultured Candidatus Saccharibacteria bacterium | reverse complement strand
ACCTACTTCAGTTAGTTTTCTCATATATTCACCGTATTCAACCGATTAAAAAATAAACTAAAATTTATGAAGTTAGAGTTATCCACAAAAAAATGACTCAAGTTGAGTCATTTATTATATCTACTGGTTGTAGAACTGCTATAAGTTCTTAATACATCTATACTCCCGTTAGGCTTTAACCGAATTAATAACAGTTCCTTTTTCAAAGCTGAGCATATTTTCAATACTTACTTCTAGAATACGTTCCAAAGCTTCTTTTGTATTAAATGCGTTATGGGGAGATACTATTACATTTGGCATTTCAAGCAATACATGATCAGCTAGTACTGTTTCCATTTTACCTGATAACTCTTTACTCCCTCCAAAAAGCTTCCACTCCTCCCCTACGTATCCTTCTTCCTCTAGAACATCAAGCGCAGCACCAGCTAGGTGTCCACTCTTTAAAACATCTACTAGCGCACTAGTCTCTACAATTGCTCCTCTGGCGGTATTAATTAGCACTGCTCCAGATTTTATCAGCTTAAATTTCTCAGCGTCCAACAAATGATGCGTACTCGGCATATATGGAGTGTGTACTGTAATTACATTTGACATTCGTAAAAGTTCAACTAACTCAACATACTTCATATTATATTTAGCTTCAAGTTCAGGTTTTGGAAAAGGATCATAGGCTATCACTTTCATACCAAACCCAACCGCTATCTCAATTACATGGCAACCAATTCTGCCAGTGCCTATAACACCTAAGGTTTTGTCAAACAAATCAAACCCTGTTAATCCCTCTGTGTGGAATTTATTTTCATCATGCACTCTTTTAACTCCGTCATATATTTTTCTGGATAAAGCGAGCAGAAGTGCAAACGTATATTCTGCCACTGTTCGTTCACCATAATTTGGTACATTGCAAACCACTATTTCCCGCTCTGCACATGCGTCTAAATTTACATGGTCATAACCCGTGCTTCTAGTTACTAAAAGCTTTAGGTTTGGATACTTACTAAGCACGTCTTTCGTAACACGAGAATTCACGAACACACACAACACTTCTGCGTCTGATACTGTGTCGGCATCTTGTAGAGTCTTTTCACTACACACAACCTCGTGCCCAACCAATCCCTTAATTAAATAATTACTTACCCACGTTTCTGTTTCCAAACAATATATTTTCATAATAGTAAATAAATTAAAATTAATAAATCAAAATGCAAAATGACAATGCGATACTAATCTTCTAATACATGCTACGCTATATGTTGCAACCCGTCCTGTCATTCCGATTCGCCAGCTGGCGGAGTGGCAATCTCAAACAATACTATTATACAGATCATTCCAATTAGGATTAAGCTTCGCAACTAAATCGAGCTTCCTCTGTCTTGATTCAGCTTTCAGCTGTTTTTCTCTCGCGATTGCTCCTAGTGGTTCCTCACATACTTCGTAATATACCAATTTATGAATGTTGTATCTTTTCGTAAATCCGGCAACTAACTTTTGTCTATGTTTCCAAATTCGTTGCGGTAGTGTTGTACCAGTCATCCCCACATATAATGTGACGTTGTTTTTATTTGTCATTATATATACATAGTATTGTTTAGTGTACATAAAGTTACGAGATTGCTTCGTCGCTCGCTGACTCACTCCTCGCAATGACAGAACAAATGTAGTGGCATCGCACTACTCTTTCAGTACCACCACCAAATCTGCCACATTGCTTCCTGTTAGACCTGTGTCTATATAATCGCCCATTTGCTCAAAAAATTGGTAACTAGCATTGGTGTCTAAATGTATTTGTGGATTTAGGCTTAAACGCCTACTTTTTTCCTTAGAGCTACTGTCTACAATAGCGCCCGCAAAATCTGTATTATCGTAACCATCACTATCTAAAGCCAAAAATACTTCTCCTTCATGAATATTCACAAGTGCAGACAAAGCCATTTCCAAATTCCGCCCCCCTTTCCCAGGAATCCTTACAGTAACCGTACTTTCTCCTGAACCAAGCACACACTCTCCGGAACCCATTTGCTGTAAAAACTGCTGTGCCAAGTCTCTTGCTTCGCCTGCAAAACCCGTATTTGACCTAACTACTTTAAAACCTAAGTTCAAAGCCTTCTCTTTCATTGCCAATACTGCTTCCCGTCCAGATACAAGCAAATAGCTCCTAACTTTGTCAAAAAATTTGGCTTCCTTAGGCGTTTCTTTAAGTGCCACCGTCGCCATACCACATATTTCTAAAACTTTATACTTTTGTAGAATCTTTTGTGCGTCACGCACAGTTGTAATGTCCTTCATTGTTGGACCACTGGCCACCATAGACAAATCATCTCCGGGTACATCAGAAAAGACTAAATTAATGATACTTGCTGGATAAACAGTTTTTGCCAACTGGCCACCTTTAACCAAGCTTAAATGCTTGCGAACAGTATTCATTTCTTCTATGTTGGCGCCTTGCGACATAAGTGTATTTACTATGTGCGTTTCTACTTCACAACTCATATTGTACGGATAGCAAAGTAAACTACTTCCACCACCGCTAACCACACACAATAAAGTGTCATGTTCTTCCAGAGTTTCCATAACTTCAACAATTTTTTGGGTAGCAATTACGTTTACCAAAGTTGGAAAAGGATGCGTACCAATAGTGCAAGTTAAACTCCCTTGGCTTCCACCCTTTAAATCTAGCACGAATCCACATGATATGCGGCCATCTAGTATAGTATATAAAGTACTCACAGCATCGTAAGAGGCTTTCCCAAATCCTACTATAAAAAGCTTACCAGATTTGTTTAATTGATGTGTATTCCCCTGTACCGTCAGCATATCTTTCTGAGCATCATAAGAAACCTGGCGCCTCACAGCTTGCTCTGTCTGTATGGCCTCAAGTCCACACTCCGCAATAAGTAACGCCTGTTTCCGTAAACTATTAGTTGCTAAATTTTCAAAATTCTTTATTATCATACGTCCTATATATCCTATTTGTCTTATAGGTCTTATCTGTCCTATACAACACTAAGCGCTAAATCATCCATAAAAATCAAAACACTAAACTCTACGCCAACGCCTATACCAAACATATCCACCAAAACCCAATGCCAATACAAGTAACCACCAAAGTCCACCCACGTGCCTAGTCAGAAGCGGCAAGGCCGTAGTAGAAATTGTAGCGGATTTAGGCGTTCGTTCTTGTTCAGCAACTCCACCACTTCCATCGCTTGCTTCACCCGGTAAAACAGCGCTTCCAGCATTTTGAATACTACCGCTCAAGTTTGGCTTCACGTTAGGATCCGATTGAAAAAGAGGGGGTGAATTGGGTACTACCCCGGGCACCGTTTTGGCTGCAAATGCTAACGAAGGACATACCACCAACCAACTTAAAATTATAAAAAAACGAAAACATTTATGTGTCTGCTTTTGAAATTTGAGATTTGACATTTGTTATTTGTTATTTGTAGAACTTATGCAGTATATGATTTCAAGGGTCACCCTTGCGTAGGTCAGTTGCACTACAACGAATATACATAAACCATTTACTAACTATTCTATTCTGACTGCAGATTCACGCAAAGGTGACCTTTGAAATGCATAAATCTAAACTGTATCTTTTAATTAGACTGCCAACTCATTTGTTGGTAACCACTGGTAGTAAGCGGAAAACTCGGAGGCGGTGCATACAGTAAATTGGCATCGTAAATGGAACTAGTGTTAGCATAACCAGACACTATGCTCCCTCCACTCACCCAACTCCATGTCCAAACCCCAAAACTGGCTGTGCTACCATATACGGTGATGCTAGTTTTAATATTGCCAACAGATTGTAAAAACTGCGCGCTACCATTTTGAGCAATTAACGCCGCATCTATTTCCAATGTATTTGGCGCATGATAAGTTACTATAATATCTTTCTGGGCTATTAAACCTAAAGAATTAGTACCATCTTTAGCAAGATAAGTAATATTGTTGGGTATATATATAGTAGGAGCAGTGCTAGCGTTGTACGGCAACTTGGCCGCGGCAATTGTCACTCTTCCTGCCACGGTACCTTCCACCCAAGTCTTGTCTTCCACGAAGATAACTCCATTAGCTGGTAAGTTTTGGGTAAACTGCAAAGTTCGAGTAGCGTAGTCAACATACTCGGTATGAATGACTCCATTTACATCCCGTTGTTCTGGATTGGACTGTAAAGTGTTAACTTTATAAATGGTTACGGTACCATTGCTATTAAATACCAAAGAATAACCTTGGCTACTTGACGGCGCTAAGTATAAACCACCCGTCTGCGCGGCAGTCTTCATGGCAGACAAATCGCCTGTCATGCTAGAAAAATCTATATTTGGTTGAGGAAATTTCCAATACTCTTTTGTGCTAGCCGGCGCACTTCCCCAAATCCCAGGTTTAGTTTGGTTTGGGCTACATCCAAAAGTATAAGTACACACATAAGTACTCTTTGCCGATTGTATAGGCGCGTTGCCTGTACCATCAAACCTAATACCACCATTAGAAAACAACTGGCCACTCACTGCTTCAGTGTCTCCTATCCACATATCTGCGTTAGACAGAAAAGCATATTGAGCCAGACTTGGTATACCATACCTAACCGTAATAGTCCTTTTTACATTGGGGTTAACTGCTGTGTACCCAGTTGAAACAATGGTGACCACCGTGGTGCCTAGTGGGGGCGGAGTTATAACCAAGCTATACTGTCCCACTACCAAACCAGTATCAAAATCTGTATAGTCATGTACAAACGGTCCACAAGGATTACAATTTACTGCACCGGTACCGTCCGCGTAATCAGTAGGAAAATGAGCCAAATGCCACTGATAATAATTTACGCCAGCCTCAGCAATATGAAAAGCCAGTTCTTTATTTGCACTAGACCGAGCTAGCCTGAGCTGCATAGTAGCGTTGGCCAAAATACCTACTATAACTAAAGACACTATAAATATAAGCACCACAGCCAAAACCAATACCGACCCTTGTTGTCTGTGAATTGGAAATTGAAAATTGGAAATTGGAAATTTATGCATAATTTCTACTTTCTCCTAAACAATGTGCTCGCACAAAAAACGTTGGAAGCATTTTCATTGGTCACATACACATCTACAGTATACCAACCCTTACCAGATATTAAGGACAAGCTAAAAGTCCCAGACCAGTTGCCACCACCTTGGTCAGACCCAGCCACATCAATACTAGTTGCACCTTTGTGAACTTTAAAATTTAGACTAGTGGTATTTTGGACACCATATGCATCCAACCTTAATTCTCCGTTTCCAGAAGGTGCCCAATTCTGCGGGGTAGCGCTTGTACAACTAGGCTGCACCGGTGGAGGCGAACTTATATTTACCACCACACTATCGTTGGCACTACCCCCTGGTCCATCGCAGGTTAGTATATAAGTTTGCGACTCAGTTAGTGCACTAGTAGTTGTACTTCCATTCAAAGACTTGCTCCCACTCCATGAGCCAGAAGCAGTGCAACTACTAGTTGTAGTTGAAGTCCATGTAAGTGTCACAGCAGAATTGTAAGCTAATGTGAGTGGTCCATTTAGTCCATTAGCTCGTAAATCTACAGTTGGTGCAGGAGGTGGGCTTACATTAACGGTTACACTATCCGATGCACTACCACCAGCTCCACTACAAGTCAAAGTATAAGTTTGGCTTGTAACAAGACCTCCCGTAGACTGCGACCCAGTAGTCCCCACACTCCCACTCCAAGAGCCAGAAGCAGTGCAATTAGTACTATTAGTACTCAACCAAGTCAGCGTAGCGGAAGCGTTATAGGCAACAGTTATGGGCCCATTTCCAGAGTTGACTTGCAAATTTACAGTAGGTATAGCCGGTGGTGGTGTGTTGGCCGCCAAGTTAGTTTTTAGACTTCTCACTGTAGACATAGCAGTTACCGTAAAAGAATTTACTCCAGTTTGCCCAGCCGTGTTTAAAATTGGTACATCCATTTTTATAAAGCGTACTGCAGTCACATTTACGGGTTGAACTAATGGAATTCCTGCAACACCGTTATAGGTATCATCAAAATAAGTAAATAACGTCGGACTACCAAAAATTCCCCCTTGAACCAAAGTTACCACCTCTGAAGCCAAGTTATAGATTACAGGGCTTCCAGAAGGCTTTACTACTCCTTTATAAATTTTACCATTTTGGAAATAATACCTTATCCGCTCAACATCACCACTCCCATCTACATTGGCATAGAAAATAATTTGTTGACTCTCTGCCGTCTCTATGGCATAAGCACCGGTGTCTGAGGTGGTTGCATTACGCATTTCACTCATAACCATTAAACTAAGTTTCCGCACTTCATCTTGACTGGCAAGTAGGCTTCCCTGTTGTCGGTTAACTGTGAACAAGTTGGATATTAACGAGACCATTCCCACAACAATAACTGCAAAAACAGCTATAGCAACCAAAAGCTCAATCAAAGTAAACCCAGCATCCGGCTTGTTGTGATTATGTGATCTCATGCAATAATCCTATGTCATTAAATAGTTAATATGGTTATGCTGAGACTGGAAGACTAGTAGAGATTATGTGAGACTTGTTGTTCAGATGCAAATAGTCTCTCAGTCTCTATTAGTCTCAATAAATCTCCAAGTCACTCCTAGTCTCAAGTGGTCTTTATTCTTGATTCATAATTCGGCGCTTCGCTTTAACGACTCAACTCTACCTCTAGTAACTGATTACCGTCTATAGTCATACTATTTATGGAATAGGTTTGATACCCTGCTAGAGAAACGTCTAAATCATAATTATTGCCAGATGTTAGACTGGAAAACATACTTTGTCCAGGACTAAAACAGCCAGCTACATAATTTACATTTAGTGTGGTTAGTACTGGAGTGATTTTATCATCTGCAGTACTTAAGTACGCTTTATACCTTACGTATTGGTTATTGTCATGAACAGAACTTATATTCGTGCCCGAAATTGTATAATAGCTAGAAGCTGTACCGTCTGGTCCTACATAATCCCAAGTGGAGTTATCATTATTGGAGGCCAATTGGAACTTTAGACTTGTTCCCACACTCTGCGAATTTGGTAGCCATGTAAGAGTTGTAAAATTGGTTGCATCCGTACCTGTATCAAAAGTAGATGATTCTAAAAGTCCACTCTCAACATAACGACCTGAAATCTTCTTCAGCCTTAGTCCGGTAGGTACGCTATTTATATCTACTTGTCCGTCATCAGAAAGATATTTATCCGTGCTTGAATACTCTACCTGTCCAGATCCACCAGTCCAATTGGATTGGCTCCACACACTACCACCAGTTATGGCATAGTAATCTTGAGGAGTACTCCCACCTTTCTGTAAGTGCACTTGGGCACCTTCTAGAGCCGCTCCAGTAGCGGCATCTTTTACAATAACCAAAATACTATTGGTAGTCTGAGCACCAACAATTAACGTAAATACTTGAGAAGTACCAGGTAATACATCTATCTGTTGGATAGGCGAGGTACCAAAAACCATCAAATCTTGTCCGGCTAGCAACTGCGGTTTGTAGGTATCCCATTCTATGTTAGTTAAAGAAATAAGCCCTTGAACCGAACTAAAATTTTGATCAAACTTCAGTACATTTGGATTGGTGCCTATAAGCTTACTCCCAGACACATTTACACCTACACCATTAACATTCTGACATTTTTGATTTAGAGTTTTAATCGTTAAATTTGCAAGTAGGTCTATAGCAAAACTCACTTGAGTGACCTGACCAACCAACACAGTAGCGTCAGGCTTAATAGGATTTGGATTTTGCACGGTAATTGGATACGTCTGGTCAGATGAATAGCCGGTCTTGGTCACGGTAATATGATAACCATTTGTACTAGGAGGCAAACCAACTTCCAACCAACTACCATCTCCATCTGAAATCCTATCTAATACAATATTTGGACTAAGTACTGAATTACTAATATGAATAGAAGCTCCACTTACCGGCTGTCCCTGCGCATTCATAACCTTAAGCAATAAAGCACCAGCATTCTGTACACCCTCTAAACCCTTGGGCGACACGTTAGTTAAAATAGTGGTTGGTGTACCCCCATCTGCTTTCTGAATAAACATTTTTACCTGCTTATAATCTGCCGGAGATTGATCAGTTCCAAGTAAAGCCGTCCCATCTGCTGGATCGTCAAAATATGTAACTTCGTAGTAAACTCTATAAGTCCGACTTTCTATACTAATACTCTTTGGATTGGTCAAATCTGGCAAACTACCGGTAGGGTTACCATTCACAGTCCCCACCTGGGCATAGGGCAAATTACGTACAATTTCTAGATCTGCTGATACCAAACTAGTAAGTTCAATTTTTTCCCTAGCCACCTTCACACTTTGTTGAAGCGCCAACACAGCGCCAAGACTACCCATAGCCAAGATAGTAAAAATAGCCAAACTCGCCATAACTTCTATTAGGGTAAATCCGGATTTATTTAAATATTTTTTTTTATTTCGCATCGTTTAAAGTACACTTTAAGCCACCCGCGTACATCATAGTCTATAGATATAGTTTAACACATTTAATAAGCTTTTGTTTAAGATGGGATAAGTGGAATTTATCAACATTAACACATGTGCTATTTGAGAGTATAATAAAGAAGAAGTAAATAATTAAACATATGATACAAACACAAAGTTCTATCTTCGCAAAAGTTTGGAGGTTTATCTTCACAGATACTCGTGCTTCAGTTATTTGGCTCGTCATAAGACTTTACGTGGGCTGGGAGTGGTTCATGGCTGGCTGGCAAAAGTTTGGGAACCCAAATTGGGTAGGCAGTGAAGCAGGTACTGCAGTCAAAGGTTTTTTAATGGGTGCTCTAAAAAAGACATCAGGTGAACACCCAGATGTACAAAGTTGGTATGCCTGGTTTATAAATCACATAGCACTACCAAACGCTACATTATTTTCATACTTAGTAACTTATGGTGAAATTTTGGTCGGTGTCGCACTCATCTTTGGACTATTCACTGTAATAGCCAGTTTCTTTGGTGCCTTTATGAACATGAATTACTTACTTGCCGGCACTGTTAGTACTAATCCAATTTTGCTTTTTCTAGCCATTTTATTGCTTATTGCACATAAAATTTCCGGACACATTGGATTAGATTATTTTCTCCGTAAACGATTAAACCATTAGCATAAGACTTATATGTCCTGTACGACCTATAAGTCTAAGACTTTTACTGGATCAGATATTACATTCCCAAAATGCTTTTAAAACAAAAACACTGTCGTGATTGTGGCAGCGCACCAATTAATCACACACTTACATACTTAACTGTATTAATAGAAAGCATTTCCGACCCCTGGACACGTTGGATGAGTCGGCTTTTTCCCATGCGGGGTTTTGAATCTACTGGGCCAAAACTTTTGGAGCTACTTGCCAAACTCCACATTGGCTACTTTACTTATTCATCCAACAGTTCAGATAGTGGACGCACGCAAGTCTTATGGGAAGAAGCAAACGCTCGAGGTATCAGCCTTAAAGAATTTCACTTATTTCCAGGGTCCGGAGAAATATTTATTTCAAGTTTCCATGGAGAGACTAATTATTTTGAAGTATTACCCAGACCCAAATTAGCAAATTTAGATGCTTTGGCATGGATGGACAATAAAATGGCCCTTAAAACTAAGCTTAAAATTGCTGGCCTGCCTGTGGCAAGAGGTGAAGTGGCTTATGTTACAAACAGAGCCATAAAGATTTTCAACTGGTTACGAAAACCAGTTATTGTAAAACCAAACGAAGGCTCAAGAAGCCGACACACTAGTATTCATATAGATACCGAAAAACAACTTATACGAGCTTTTAGAAAAGCCAAACAACTGTCTCCTTTAGTGGTTATTGAAGAAGAGCTTAAGGGAATGGTTTATAGAGCCACAGTAGTAAATAAAAAACTTGTAGCCACACTCAGACGAGAACCAGCCATGGTAATTGGCAATGGAAAGTCCACAGTTTATGAACTTGTTAAACTTGAAAATAGAAAGCCCGTCCGAAATGGCCATATTTTTTACCCCCTACTCATGGATAAACACGCCGAAGCAGAGTTAGCAAGACAAGGGAAAACTTGGAGGTCTAAACCAAAAAAGGGAGAAATTATTTTACTAGGACAAAAAACTAGCCGTGGGGCTGGTGGTGGCATTACAGACGTAACAAAGCTTGTTCACAAAGATAATGTAGCTTTATTTGAACAAGTAGCCAATATACTTGATGACGATTTAATTGGTATTGACTTTATTATCCAAGATATTTCAAAATCTTGGAAAACACAAGCCAGATGTGGTGTTTTAGAGTGCAATAGCGCTCCATTTATAGACTTACATCACTATCCACTCATAGGCAAACCTCAGAACGTAGCTGGTAAGATTTGGGATATGATTTATCCGGAATCAAAATTGAAAAAGCAACTTAACAAATAAACAATTTAGCAATTAAAAAAAACGCATTACGTTAGTAATGCGTTTCTGTGAAAAGTTGTTAAGTTGTTTATTTGTTAAATTGACTCACGGGAATTATCAATCGTTATCTCCGACTCAGGAGTATATTCCATGTCCCTCTTTAGATGCATGGGATATTTTTTATCTGTCACAAAATTACCTAAAAACTTTTTAAATTGGGAAATTCTTGCCTCCTCGCCAATTTCCTCAAAGTGTCGTATAGGTTTACCCTCAGGAGTGTATTCATAGTGCCCACGAATCTCCCCGTCCTTAAATACCCGCAAATGATATTGATGTTCAAAGTCTACAAGCTTACGCCACGAAAGTACTTGTCCAGCATCTTCCCACGCTACAAAATGATTACCAAAACCCCATACTTTATGTAGATGGTGTTCTAAATCTTCCAAAGTTTTGTCGGGTGCCAACCAACCCAAATGAAACTGTTGCCTTGCTTTGTGGTGAAATCTAGCAAAAGGTTTCTGTAATTTTGGAAATACAGGGTACAAAAAACGCCAAAGTCTATATTGAATTCTGTCCAATAAAGTCAATCCTCGTCGTGTGTTCATGGCAATATTATAGCTGGAAATTCTTGAACTGACCAATGCTTATATTAATTTAGGCTTGACTCCACGAGCATATATCGTACCTGCTAACACCATGGCCACCAAGAAAAGGCTAGCTCCCGTAAAGCACGGGGTTAGAAATGGATTTGTAATTGGCGTAGCCGAACAACCTAATACTGGGCCTGCATGAACACTATAATAAGCAACAA
Source organism: uncultured Candidatus Saccharibacteria bacterium (assembly GCA_964501685.1). Taxonomy (GTDB): domain Bacteria; phylum Patescibacteriota; class Doudnabacteria; order UBA920; family UBA920; genus JAEUSE01. The sequence goes on along the minus strand of CAZCTL010000013.1, from coordinate 5,590 downwards.
ACTCTTTGGCCACATTAAACCAAGCAAAAAGCGTGCCAGCTACTAAGAACAAAAACAAATACCACTGTTTATTAATCCTATTCTGAGATCGATAAATAATAATTGACCAAGTTAAGGCTACAAGAAAACCGATTGCGCCATAAAAACAAGCTTCTGTAACTGGGTTTGGAATTATACAATCTTTTATTTTGAAGATAGTCCCCTCAAACTGGTAAAACCTGCCAAAGTTTTTAAGTACATTGAACCAAGCAAATAGCGTACCCATAAATAACACGACGCTTTGTGCTATAAGTAATTTTTTCATATGTCTTTTTAAGAACCTATTTGTTTTTCTTTGAGAACCAATAAAGATAAGCTATGTCCAAAATCCCAAGCGTGTTTAGGACAAACAGGGCCACAAACCAAGCTTTGTCGCCCCGCTCGCCCGCTCGCCATAGAGCTAGCCCTTTCCAAATGAGCGTCCAAATTAATGCCACTAAGACAAATAACCTTAGTCCGGGGTTATAGAACAGAATAAATGGATATTGATAGTCATATAAAAAATTCATATTAGTCCTTTCTAATTACAGTTATAGTACACTCTGTCATGAGTGCGGCTAGCGCGCCAATTGCGGCCAAGACTGGGGCAAACACAGTACCTACCACGGCAAAAGTAAGAGGTATCTCCATTAGAACTTCATCTTTACCATTTTTTAGAATTATTCGCCTAGCGTTCCCTGCACGAATAATTTCTTTGACTTTCTTAACTATATCCTCACCCGAAACCTTAAACTCTTCTTTCTTAGTTTCGGTTTTATCCTCTGCGTGTTGCATAAGACTCCTTTCTAAATTAATTAATATAAGTAAGTTACTTTTGTTTCCATACTCTTACTATAGCAAACATTAAGAATCCAACACCTAAACCTAAAAATAGTCCAACCAAAAGATTATTAGCCCACAACCCCAAAGCACAACCCAAAAATAATCCCGCTACAACAAACAGGCCACTTGCATCCTCTGGTTTTTTATTTATATCTTCAAACATAATGTTTTATCTTAATCGGGAATCACTATATGTCATTACGGGTAATTGAATCTTCTGCCAATCGTAACTGTTCATAGGTACTACAAACCTATCTTGGCCACCATTGTTCAAAAATACATCGTAGGACGGAACCGGAATAAGTCCGTTCTCATGGATAAAGTAAACTGTGTGACCACTCCGAACCCAGCTTCCCCACGGGTGAGGTCCGTACTGAGTGGTAATTAGGTTAGAAGACATGGGCATGTTTACATGCCCCACATTGGTCACATCGCCAAACTCATAACCCAGGCCTAAAAATGCATCTGCATTAGTAAAGCCCAACATAGAATTTTTATAGACAATGCATACAGTTCCAGATTCATTTAGGAGTTGACCGTTGGCATAAGCATTGGCGCCATAAATATACCCACCTACCGAGACATACACACTTCCACAATTAGAAGTGTTGTTTTGGCAAACCATTATAGTACTACTACCATTTGCTAGACCGTACAGCGTGAGCGTCTGACCACTCAGGGTAGTCGAGACCACGCTCTGGTTACTGTTACTGGCAACATAAAAGTTATTGTAGTAAGAACCGCTATTGTAATTGTTTTGTGTGTAGACCGAAATACTTAAACTGGCACCCACAGACAAGTTGGGGTTTGTATTGCTAAAAGTAATTGTGCTAGTTGTTCCGCCACTTCCAGTGCCTACGGTTACAAATAAAGTACCTGACCAACCAAGCGAACTATGATTTATAACAATACTAGAAGTGCCATTACTATAAGCATATAAGTTTAGTACTGTTCCAGACACACTAGCCGAAACCACACCTGGATTACTATTTGAAACAACATAGTAAGCATTTCCAGAATAAGGAGTGCTATAGTTCTGGCTGGCACTATTTATAGACACAGCCAAGCTCTGGCCCACATACAAGACCGGGTTACTTGGGCTAAACCACACATTTCCACTACTAGTTGAACCAGACACGGTTACATACAGAGTGCCACACGGAGCAGAATTATAGTAAACATAATTACTACACACAACTATGCTGCTATTCCCTGTAGAGTTACCGTAAAGAGATAATGTGCTACCAGATATGCTCGCCGAAACCACATAAGAATTGGAGTTGTTAGATATGTAATAATTCTGACCACCTGCTCCATACAAGGGCACAGACAAGCTCTGACCTACACTTAAAGTCGGATTGGTTTGGCCAAACGTTATTGCACCATAGCCATATGAGCCAGAGTTAGTATTTACCACGCTAGATAGCAAAGCGCTTACATTTACATAAGACTCCCTTTGTAGCCCAGGGTTATAACTAGTAATGTTTAACCGTCCACTGTAATAGCCATTGGCATCAGTAGTCCCAATATTACTATAAGTAGTCCACATCTGAGTATCTGATTGCCTAGTATAAAAATCTACTATGCTATACGGATTGGCTCCGCTCACAGTAATTTGATAGTTCTGGTTATCGGAAGTTGTCACTTGTAAGCTAGGAGTTCCGGCAAGACTCACTCCAAAGCCCCAAACCCAAAACAAAACCACAGCCAAAGTGCTATATAGCAACTTACGTATTGTTTGCATAATACATACCCCTTTCTCGTTAATAACCTCTACTTAATATATACACCGGTTAGGAAATATATAAAGTATTTAACTCTGTCTTTAATAACTAAATAGTTGGGGCTAAACGCACACTACAAACCCCAATAAACAACAGCTTATTCTTAAATATAGTATGCCCAGAAACAAAAAAGGTAACGACGGATTTGTCGTTACCTTTCAACTAATTAAATGCTAGTGTTCAGAGCTATGGCTCCATAGGCTCTCAAAGAATACAGTTTGCGCCAATGCCACATCAGCGTTTTGGATAATTACACCAGTAGTTAACTTGGCATTTAAAGAAATAATCGCAACCTTATCTCCATATATAAAATAAGAAACTCTATGTAGCGCTACATGTCCTGGCACAAAACGAGTTTGCCTTAGCTCTAAAGCATCCCGACCCTGCAACTCCAAAGACAACTCAGTTTTTGGTGCAATAAGTCGCATCTTTAGGAAATGAGCAAATCGCCGTTCAATAAACCCCGTAATAAACTCCTTACCAAATAGTTCTTCTACATCATCCCAACATACCACTGCAAGGATATGATGTTTGGTGTCTATAACGTCATCGTAAATATTTTTTATTTCTTCCACGCCAACATATGTTTGCACGTGTGGCCTGGCGATATCTCCACTAGGCACCAAAGACCGTAGCACTGGCAAAATAGCCGTCAGTTCAGTTTCTTTCTCTCGCAAAGATGTTAGTAATTTGTCTGGATTCTCGGCCAACCAGTATTTCCTATCTTTCCGTATATAATAATTTATCAGTCCACGTTGGTGCATATCTTCTAATAGTTCCACCACCGAGGTTCTAGGCATGTCTAGCTGATCAGTTATCTCACTAGTGGTCGCCTCACCCATACGCAAACAAGCCAAGTAAAGCTTTACCTGGTTTTCTGGATATCCCAGCTCCTGTAAAACTGTCTCTGCTTGTAGCATACGGTTCCATGTTACACCCAAGAAATTAGAAAGACAACACCAGTTTATACTGTAGTAAATAAATCTTTGACTACAGACGCAAGAATTTTTGGGCTTTCCGCAATATGTTTCCCCTGCACCCTAACCTTCCCCATAGCCAAGGCTTGAGCGGTTATGGGTTTATTATTTTTGCTTAAAAATTTTGCCTTATCTATGTTTATTGCATACATTACCCCGTTCGCTACAACCGTAAGAGCATCCGGACTCTTTATTACCAAATCTCCAATGATATCTATATTTAGCAGGCGAATTCTGGCCAATATACTCCTAGCCAATACTTTTGACCTATTTCGTTCCCACACACCTTTTATCTGCACCGACATACCTGGCTCCAACTCTTTTAAACTTTTGGCGACATTGGATGCATAAAAAGTATCTGAGTCTACCTGCACTACCTGTAATCCTTGTTTACTACTTTTAATAGTAAAACTATTTTCATGAATTTTTACCGTGTCCACTTTCCCAGAAAAAGTACCCGAGTGGGCGTATAAACTCACCACTCTTACACTGTTCGCATTTACACTTAAGTCGGGCCATATTGTTCCTTGTAGCTCTACCTTGTCCCCTACTTGAATGTCGGCAAATTGAATAATTGTACCATTACGTTTGGTGAGTAAAGCAGAAGAAGTTTCTGCGTCATACTTTTCTGCGCTACTCGCGCGCACCAAAAGCCTATTTCCAATTATCTGTACTACCACACCCTTTATTTGCTTCTCCGCACTCATATCTACATTATACTCCAAACAAAAATCACCTCGTATCACAATATAATCACAAGCAAACTTAGACGTGTCTGATAAATGCTCCGGTCTTTATACCTACAGCCATAGAAAACTTTTGATAATCCGCTTTTAAGGCAGTTAACTTTTCAGCAGTAATATTCGATTTGGTTTCAAGCCAGTTCAATTTTTCTACCATTGGGATTAGTGCCTCTCTTGCACGTTCCCTTACTGGATGTGATCTTATATCTAATCCAGGTCCAGCTTCCGTAATCTCATGTAGTGCCTGAAGCGAGTGTTCTCTTTCAAATGCTCCAAATAAACGCTGTAGCTCCAAGACACCTTCTGTGCAACTTTCCTTAGTCTCAACATAATCTGCTGGCCTGGCTAACCTTGCCGTTACAAACTCAGCATACTCACGTTCCTCCTGGGTTAAACAATCTTCATCTACCCCCGCATCTTTGCCAATATTATTCATTTCATGTTCGCCCATATATTTTCCTTTTGGTTAATAATAGAACTTACGCAGTAGCCCATTTCAAGGGTCACCCTTGCATAAGTAAATTGTCCTATTGCGAATACTCCCAAAAATCAGATATTAATTATGTATTAGATAATATGCCTACGCAAAGGTGACCTTTGAAATGCGTAAGCCCTAACTAATTCTATAAATCTCTTTAAATCGCCTTCTATAACTAAAATATAGCACTATTTGGCCACCACTGCACCACCAATGAGTTAGCCAAGCCTATTCCAAAAAACAAAGGAAGAGAGGCAAGCCTCTCTTCAACGCTGTTGACGAACAGCAAACCTGACTAAAGCCAAGATAACCCAGTTATCCAACTTCCATACTGGCATTATAGGAGCTATGTCAGTATCATTAACCCCCAGTCTGGCACGCAGTAATTCCTGCTGAGATAACTTCGCAACTGGACTTTTTTGACAAGCCGGTTGTGACACAGACATGCGTTGACCAATACGCTGTTGCTCGTGCTCTGGACAAAAGACTTGGTTTTGTGCCCAGCGTGCCTGAGTTTGAGCCAGAAATGCCCTATAAGCCAACGACCCATCTGAAAGTGGATCCACCCACACTTCTGACTGATAAGAAACCACCTTACCAGCTGGATTGAACACTGGTATATGTACCAAAAACTTTGCGAGATAGCAATTCCGATTCTTACACACTGCCAACAGTTCCGCATCGTTGATAATCATAATTCCTCCTTTGGAATTTGGGCAAAAAAATATCCCCAAATGGGGAAAATTA
>CAZCTL010000012.1:7915-17962 GCA_964501685.1 uncultured Candidatus Saccharibacteria bacterium | reverse complement strand
AAACTATGGTCAAAGGCCGGCGAGACGTGTTTCTGCTTAAAGTGCGTGGAGAAAGTATGGTAAACGCAGGTATTTACGAAGGGGACTTGGTTATTGTTCGGCCAACCAAAGAAGCTAAGGATAAAGATATAGTGGTGGCGCTCTTACACGATGAGGCTACAGTTAAACGTCTAATTTATGTCAAGAACCGTGCCTACTTGAAAGCCGAGAACCCTGACTTTGCCAACATTTATCCTAAAGATGAGTGGACAATCCAAGGTAAAGTAGTGGGGGTAATACGGAATCTAGAATAGATATAGTTTTCCACCCTTTAGGGAGTGAGCGCAAGCTTTGCTTGTGCGAACGCCGAGCAGACGGTTTGCCGTATTGCGAGTATTGTAGACGAGTGGACAGTGCAAGGTAAAGTAGTCGGGGTGATACGGAATTTAGAATAATTAATAAGTAGTCAGAATATAGTAGTCAGTGGTCAGTATAGGATAATTATGCCAATACAAAAGTTTGACGATATTTTAGCTTGGCAAAGAGCTCACCAATTAACTTTGCTGGTTTACAAATTAACTAAACAGTTTCCCAGGGATGAACTTTTTGGTCTTGTGAGTCAAGTGCGAAGAGCTGTAGTATCAATCGCTTCAAATATAGCCGAAGGTTTTAAAAGAAGGACTAAAAATGACTCAGCTCATTTTTATAATATTGCCCAAGGCTCGCTAGAGGAGGTTAAGCACCAACTGCTTCTGGCAAAAGATTTGGGTTACATCAATATAACAAATTATAAACAGACTGTATTGATAATGGATGATGTCGGAAAACTATTAACTGGCTGGATAAAGAATCTTAGATAGTACTTACAACAGACTACTGACTACTTATAACTTTTTATTATTAATTTTAATGTTCTAAGTGTTTACACTTAGGCTTATTAGGAGCGCTTATGAAAGAAGTAGAATCTAAGAAAAGTTTCATAGTTAGTCAGCTACGTCAGCTTTGTGCACATTGCCAGAATAATCCTCACATGCCACATCGCTGTGCGGTCAAAGAACTTGCACTACGAGTACAAGCCATCCGTGGTGTGCCACTCATAGTGAATGACGAATTTCGTGGCGTACTTAATTTACAATACCGTTAAATAGCAATTATGTAGTTAGGTATTGTCCACTCCTACTGCTTGGGCAATATTAGAGTATCCGTCATGGGCAAGGAGTCGCACTAAGCCACGGTTTATTTCTCCAATAATTTGTGGTCCTTGGTAAATCATGCCGGTAATGAGTTGGATAAGCGAGGCGCCAAGTCGAATCTTTTTATAGGCATCTTCGGCTGTAAAGACTCCTCCACATCCAATTATAACGTATCGTTTCCCAGAGCGCTTGTAGACATGGGCAATAAGCTGATTGGAAAGTTCTTCTACCACTTTGCCACTCATGCCACCGGTGTCGGGTATGTTTATTTCTTTTATGTTTGGGTTGGTTCTGTTTTTAGTTAAATTAGAGCAAATAATACCGTGTATTTTATGTTTATCAACTACGTCTAACAATGCGTCTATATCCGATACCTCTATGTCTGGAGATAGTTTTATAAAAATAGGTTTGGGCGAAGCAATATAGTCTATCTTAGTCAGTAGTGCGTCCAGTCGGATGGTATCTGTAAAGGGCTGACCGCCGTAGGTATTGGGACAACTAATGTTTATGGTCGTATAGCTACCAATGTTCGCCAAAAGTTTGTAGGCTTTTACGTAATCGGTTATGCCACCTTCTAAATTCACAGTTGCTGGGCTGTTAGTTTTAGCTATGCTCGTCCCAATGGGGATGCGAAATTTGAGGTTACTGAGTCGTTTAGCAATGACTTCGGCACCGTCGTTTTTAAGCCCGTAGTATACTAGCAAAGACTCTGACTTGGGCAGGCGCCAGAGTCGCTTACCGGGATTGCCAGCGCATGGTTCACCAGTAACAGAGCCTACTTCGGCAAACCCAAAGCCAACTTCTGGTAATATATTTGTTAGCTCCGCGTTTTTATCGAACCCAGCAGCTAGGCCAATGGGGTTGGTGAAGTGTATGCCAAGTATTGTTTGCTCCAGTGACGGCGAATCATAGTGAAAGATTTTTTTGGTTAAAGTTCTGCCAGTCTTGGATTTGCCAAGAAATATTCCAGCTTTTAGTATCCAGTCATGGACAAACTCCGGGTCCAGCGCAAACGCCACCGGCTTAAAGATATGTTTGTATATAAAACCAAATGTACTCATGCCCATAGTGTATGCCTTTTCAGCCGACTATTCAAAAGCCAGTTTTTCTAATATAAGATTTACGTATTTCAAGTGTCAGCCTTGCGCTAGTAAGCTGTTGTCTTATTCAAATCTGCAAATAATCTGATAATTATTCTAGTGGTAGATTTACGCACAGATGACCTTTGAAACTGGTTACTTGGGCAAGTCCTATAATATTTAAGTTACTCCTTAATATTAGACCTATTGCATAACTTAATCACAAGCTAACTTCGTCTTATAATGAACCAAAAAAGTGATGAGTTGTATGACATTTAACTTTACAGTATTGCTAGGGTTGAGGTGTTATAATTGATTTAAATAACATTAAATATCTTTTGCAGTATGAATATAAATTTTTGGGCGGTGTTGGTGAGTGCTTTAGCCTCCATGGTTATTGGTAGTGTGTGGTATGGACCACTATTTGGACAGAAGTTTCGGGTTGCCATGGGCATGGATAAGTGGAGTGCGGAGAAGCAGGTACAAATGAAAAAAAGTATGGGACTAAGTTTTGCCCTGCAGTTTGTAGCGAGTCTAGTCATGTTTTATACTCTGGCAATGTTTATGCGTGCAGGTGTTGGTGGAATAGCTGGTAGTATGGTCATAGCTTTTTGGACTTGGCTTGGGTTTGTTGTGCCAGTTAAGCTAGGTGACGCCATCTGGGGTGGCAGCTGGACTCTGTTTTGGCTCGGTATAGGCAATATGCTCGTTACTCTTCTTGTTACTGGCGCTATTATTGGTGCGTGGATTTAGACACCAAAAGACAAGATTGAGTTACAATTTTGTTACATGACATACTCACATCCTCAAGTATGTAAGGATGTTGAGTAGTTAGGTTACATTGTTTATGCTATTAAAAAGAACCAAGTTACCTTGGTTTTTTTAGGGTTATTCTACTCTTACTTTAAAGCAGCTTCTATCTTATCTTTAAGCTCTTTTACGCCGCCGTTGAAGATTTGTTCACCGTTTACGTAGAATGTTGGAGTACCAGGGTTTTTAATAGCAGTGCCGTCTGTTAGTTCCTGATTTATTCTGTCACGATGGATTTGTCCCACCAGTGCTTTATCAAATTTCTCTATGTCTAATCCAATTTCACTAGCAATATTTTTAAAAACTGGTTTTGGGTCTGGCAGGGTTTCCCATTCTGGCTGTTTGGCGTAAAGCGCTGTAAGCATGTCCCAGAACTTGCCTTGGTCGCCAGCTGCTTCTACCGCGTCTGCTGCGGCTAGAGCATTTTTGTGCTGTGGAAGAGGGCTATGTTTAAAAACAAACTTTACTCTATCGCCGTAAGTTTTAAATAGTTCTTCCATGACTGGATTTACAGCGGCACAGGCAGGACACTGTACGTCCGCAAATTCTATTACAGTAACTTTGCTATCTAGTTTTCCGCGGACATTTGGAGTTTCGCGGGCTAGGGCTTCTTCTTTATTTTTTGGGTCTACTGTGGGGGTGGGATTGGTATAGTTTTGCGGAGCGCGGGACATAAGAAAAACTCCTACGCCTAGGACAAGGATAACTGCAATAATTATGCCAGTAACGAGTTTTGCTTCTTTGGTCATATGGTTTGTGATGAGTTATGAATGTGGAGTTATGAGTTATGAATGAAATACCAAATTTGCATTTAATCTTGTTGTTTGACTTGGCGTCTGAAGAGCAACATAAGGACGGTAATGGCAATAAAACCTAAGCCGGCAAGGAGGGGGATGGTAAGAAAACCAAACCATTCTATAAACTTGGTCGTACAAGACACACCAGCAAGACAAGGGGCGGCAGATTCGGGTAAAATTTTGTAATACAGCAAGTTATGATAGATGGCTATGGCCAAACCTGATAAGCTTAGTGGTAGTATGTATCTGTGGACTAGTTTGTCTCGGTTGATAATGCCGACCGCTAAAATTACAACCATTGGGTACATGGCAATTCTTTGATACCAGCAGAATACACAAGGAGGAAAGTGGGCAATTTCGCTAAAATATAAACTACCCAAGGTACCCACAATGCTACCAACCCAAGCAAGCAGTAAGTAGCCCACTGGCCATGGTTTTTCAATTTTAATTGTTTCCATTGGGGTCAAGTCTTCTTTGTACTTATTTGGGTATAAATACATTAAATAATAAGCAGGTTTGTACCCGGGATGAAAGTTAAGTATTGGGGCAATATTACAAAGAAGCTCAACTAGGTACGCGTTTATTGTAGCACGAGATTATTGGGGATAAAAGAGGAGGGTGATATACTACATCTATAAGTAAATATTATATGGAACAAGACTCATCGTCAGCTAAGTCTGGGGTTAACACCACTAGCTTGACCGATACAACAACTCGTACGCCTCTAAAGACTGCGGAGCAATACTGGCATACACTTGGGCCGGGACTGACTACTGGCGCCTCGGATGATGATCCATCTGGTATAGCCACCTATTCACAAGCAGGAGCAAAATATGGTTTTGGTCTTTCTTGGATGGCTTTATTTACCTTCCCTCTTATGGCTGTGGTTCAGGAAATGTGTGCCAGGATTGGGTTGGTCACAGGTAGAGGATTGGCTGGGAATATTCGGCAGCATTATTCTAAAAGTATCTTATATGCTTGCGCGATATTATTATTTTTTGCCAATACTTTTAACATAGGCGCAGATCTTGGTGCTATGGCTAAAGGGGCGCAGTTACTTTTTCCGGGTATAAATTTTTATATATTTATAATATTTTTTGCTGGACTTAGTCTGGTCTTACAAATTTTTACTACCTATTCAAACTATGCCAAGTACTTAAAATACTTAGCTCTAGTCTTATTTTCTTATGTACTTTCCGCACTTAGTGTTAATTTGCAATGGGGCGAGCTTCTAAAAGCGACTTTGGTGCCACACATTACTTTTTCGCAAGACCAGCTGTTGCTTATTTGCGCCATACTGGGTACTACAATCTCCCCCTATTTATTTTTTTGGCAGACTTCACAAGAAGTAGAGGAGGGGATTATGCGGGGAGAGAAAACCATCTTACTTAGACAAGGGGCAGTTACCGGGCAGGAAATAAAAAACATGCGTACCGATGTTTGGTCTGGCATGTTTATTTCTAATCTAGTCATGTTTTTTATAATTGCGGCTTGTGCCGTATCTCTATATCAGCACGGTATTACTAATATTGCTACTGCAAGCGATGCGGCTTTGGCGCTCAGGCCGTTTGCGGGAAACTTTGCCTATTGGCTGTTTGCTATTGGGATAATAGGGACTGGGCTTTTAGCTATTCCGGTGTTGGCCGGTTCTGCTTCATATGCTATTTCTGAAAGCTTCGGTTGGAAAGAGGGACTGTATCGCAAGTTTTTACAGGCTAAAGCATTTTACGGAGTAATATTTTTGGCTATGCTGCTTGGCCTGCTCATGAACGTAATTGGACTAGATCCTATTCGTGCGCTTATTTATTCGGCCATTGCCAATGGTATAATTGCACCTTTTATTTTAGTTTTAATAGTGCGAATTAGTAGCAACAAAAAAATAATGACCGATTATAAAAATAGCCCACTGGTTCAAACAGTGGGTTGGCTAACGGTTATACTTATGACATTGTCCGGTCTAGCTGCAATAGGTACTCTATTTGTATAATTAAATCTTGCCAAACCAACGTTTGGTGATTTGGTACTGAATGTAAATAGTAGTAGCTACTATAAGCACTGTAAGAGTAAATGGCCAGAATGGTGGTATAGCAAGATCGAAGAATTTTCTAGCGCCAGACGACAAAAATATAAGGCCGATAACACTTATCACTCCGCCAGAGATACTGAAGACGGTTTTTTTTGTGAGCTGTTTAAAGCTAGAAGCGTAAGCAAGGGGGGCCAGCATAAAGAAACTTATGCCTAGGGCAATTTGAGTGAGCACGACTAAAATATTTGAGCCGTGTCTAAGCTTAACGGGACTAATAAAAAAGACAACCAGAGACACTATTACCACCAACAGAGACTGGATAAGTGAGTAAGGTAGAATCTTTTTTAAGAAGGGGCGGTCTAATACCCGCTCCGGGTTTTCTACCGGCCATATGGCCCAATAAAATATTGGTAAGCCAATTATAAAATAGCTAATAACAGTAGTGTTGCGTGAAGATATGGGAAAACTATAGCCCAAAGAGGCTAAAATAATAAATAATAACAATCCTACTGTCACTTTGTTAAAAAAGATACTTGCCACTAGCTCAATATTTGTAATTATGCTATCGGCGAGCACAACTCCATCGGGGAGAGCCGAAAAACTATTATTCATTAGGACAATTTGGGCAATAGAGCGTGTGGCGGAACTGCCTTCAAACATGGCAATTCCCAAATCTGCTTTTTTTATGGCCAGTGCATCATTGGCCCCGTCTCCAACCATGGCTGTAAAGCCCGTGAGTTTTAATACGTCAATAATCTTTTCTTTTTGTTCGGGTAATATACGGGCAAAGATGTGAAAGGCTGGCACTCGTTCGCGATACACAACGTCGTCCCAGCCGAGCATTTCTGGTCCAGTTATGGCTAGGTCGGTGTAGCGGATACCTGCTTCCTCGGCAATGGCTCTTACGGTTTCGGCATTGTCTCCAGAAATTACACTAATTCTTACACCATGATCCTGGAAAAAATTTATTATATCTTTGGTACCAGCCCTAAGAGGGTTACTAAGAATAAACATAGCTAGGGGTTCAAGATTGGTGTTGACCAAGTTGTCGCTACTCAAAGGAAAACTATTTTGGGTTAGGAGCAGGAGACGTTTGGCTTTGGGTGCATGTGTATTGATAAGATTTTCAGTCCAAATTTTATCGGCAGTTTCTTTTATGTATGGAAGTAAAATATCTGGTGCGCCTACAACAACAGTGTTTGTCAGGTTACCTATAGCAAAGGTGGCGCTACCGAACTTGCGTGCAGAAGAAAATGGGATAGTATTTATAACTTGACCTAAAAAACTGGCGGTACTTTTCTGAATAATTGCTTTAGCGGTGTGTGAGGCGTCACTAGTTGCGCTAAAGTAGCCTATGACCAGGGAGAGACACCTAGGCTCATCATCTTTAGATTTGGTAATTATTTCTTCTAGGGTGGGTATGTTTTCGGTAAGCGTGCCAGTCTTGTCAACGCAAAGATTTTTTATACGGCCAAGTTTTTCTGTGGCATTTATTTCTTGGAGTAATACTTGCTTTTTATACAGCTTAACTGCTCCATAGGCAAAGAAAACAGTTGTGGCTAAAATAACTCCCTGAGGGACCAGAGTGCCAGTTAGGGCGGCAATGTTTTTAATTATGGTTACAAACAGTACGCGACCGCTTATGCCAGAAATAATTATGTAGCCAATTACTACTAAAAGCACATAGGTCATGTACTGAATAAATAAAGTTAGTGTGCGCTGAATGGGACTTAATTCAATTGTGTAATCTTTAAGCTTTGCGGTCATGCGGGAAACAAAACTTTGCTCGTTTGGTGTATCTACCAATAACACGGCAGAACCTGCCATAACAAAGCTGCCAGCTAGCAAGCGAGCTCCAACTTTTTTACCAATGTTAGCAGACTCACCAGTAAGCAAGGCCTCGTTTATCTCTACCTGATTACTAGCCTCTACCACTCCATCGGCAGGGATTTGATCTCCAAGTTCCAATAAAATTTTATCGCCCGGATTTATGGCTTCTAGAGCAATAATTTCTGTACCACCTTCTGGTTTTACTCGTTTTACCTTGGGGGCCATTAAGATCTGCAAATTTTCAAGAGCAATTTTGGCACGCATATCCTGGACGGTACCAATAAGACTGTTAAGTACCACTACGCTAAACAAAAACAAGCCTTCCTGAATTTCCTTAAACACCATTAACAGAATGGTAACAATGGTAAAAATAATATTGGCTAGTGTAACAGTGTTACGGTAAAAAACTGGCCGAATATATTTTTTAATGGTACTTAAATTGGTACGAAGTTGTTCTAGCATGAGGTTGTAGTAAATCTAAAATATTATATTTTTGGTGTGGTATTGTTATTGGTGGCTCGTGTCTTAATTTAATAATTTAACATACGTATAATTATTCATGTCATTTACAAATTACAACTCCCAATAAATTCCCAATTCCCACAATAGTCTGTCAGCCTGAGGAGGTTTATCGTCGAAGGATCTGTATTTCTAGCTTTAGATTCTTCATCCAGATGCAACATCTGGATTCAGAATGACAGAGGCGTAGTGGGTGCCTACTTCAACATCCTTTTGGTAATTTTATGTGAAGCTACGGTCATGCTAATTGTTAAAACAATGGCGACTAACCAGCCAAATTTTCCTATAAGCTCGTAAAGTGCTTCCCAACTTTCTGCGAAAATATATCCAATGCTAGTGTAAATAAGTGCTTGGAAGAGTTCGCCGATTATGGCAAGTCTGGCGAAGCGTCTAAAGTTAAGTGGTACAAGTCCAGCGACTATATTGACCAGTGCTGTAGCCTGTACCTGGAACCGACTTAGAATAATTATTGGTCCTTTATATGCGCTGGCAGTTTGTTCAACATTTTGTAATGCTGGAGTGTCTAACCAGTGCCTTAGGCCTACCCAAATAAGAGCCTTTCTGCCAAATATGCGCATAACTGTGTACATAGCGAGATCACCAAAAATACTGCCGAGTGCGTTGGCTATAAATATGAGCCTAATATCTAAGTATCCCTGACTGGCAAAGGCTGCTGCGGCAATTGTACTTGGTGCTGCCGGAACAGGCAAACCAAATGATGCGGCAAAGGTAACGGAAAATAATGCAACGTACTTGTATCCCCAGAGAGTAGGTAAAATAGTTAGTTTCTCGGCGTAAAGAGACCATTGGGATTTAAAGAGACCTAAGTCCTTTAATAATATAATTTCCTTCACAAGCCAAAGACTCACGGCTATTGCCATAAGGCTAAGGACAATGAGTATTTTTGTTCTCCATTTGCTGGAAATAAATTCTTGCATGTTGGATTATTCTATGGTTTGTAAATCGTTTAATATTTGTTTAGCAGCAAAGATCCAGTTTTCGCTACCGGGTTGATTATAAGTACCGTTCATTTGTTCTAAGCTCCAGCCCCTATAGCGTTTTTCTATAAGTCTATCTAATGCACGGGCCCAGTCGGCTTTACTATTATATTCTTGCCACAGAGGATGACCGGGTGCCACGCCAATTCCACTACAGTTATTGTTAGAACATCTTTTTCCCAGAGAACTTTCAGAGTTAGAGATAGCCAAGACCAAACGCCAATGTTTTAAGTCCGCCAGAGTATCTGCTATGGCCACTAGGGGAGATTTTTTTGCGCTTAAATATTTAGTTAGTTTTTCTATTCTGGTAGTGCGAATTCGTGCTTCATTTTCTTTTTGTTTTGTTTCTGGGCTCTTATAGCCTTCTTCTAGATAATATTCTAACTGCTCTAAGGTCATGCTAAAAAGTTGCTCGTTTGGGATGGAACTAACAGGGCCAAGGGTTGGATTATCTACAACAAGTGGGATAAGCCCCGGTACTATTACGCTGGACTCTGACCTATCTTGTGAAAGCGCTCGTATGCTACCGGTTTGCCACATGGTTAGGGCTCCAGCACTAAAAGAAATACATATTATAAACAACCAACCGTGCAGAGATGTTAGCTTAAGTCTGTGAAAGTGGTGTTTGGGTAGTGGCGCACGTGGGAATGTGGTGTGTACGGTAATGGTTGGAGAGTGAACTTTGAACACTGGTTTATTGGCCGATGTGGAAAAGTTCCGTGTTTGTTTCTTGAAAATGTCTATATTTTTTCTCACTTCACTCATATATACATTGTATCAAGCGGAAAGAATATTACAAACAGTGAATCATATAAA
>CAZCTL010000012.1:0-7815 GCA_964501685.1 uncultured Candidatus Saccharibacteria bacterium | reverse complement strand
CGGATAAGTTTGTATACGCATGCGGGGGTATCAAGGTCCTTGCCTAGTTTTTCCACTAGAGAGCGTATGTAGGTGCCACTGCTACAGTGTACAGAAAAGGTGATAGTGGATAGCTTAAAATTATCTTTCAGCAAACTTTGCCAGGCTTGCAGAGTTGCTGTTTGTCTAAACTCACCGCGTACATTGGGGATGGTGGTTTGGAGGTAACTAAGTAGCTCGACTGAATTGATACTACTAACTTTTTCTAATTCGCATTCGTAAATATTGCTAATTCGTGTTGGTACATCTGTTTTATCTAAAGTATTATTTTGCGCGTGAACAAAAAGCGGTTTTCTACTCACCAGTGGCGAGCTATACAAGGGGAGAGGTAGCGTTATCTCTCCCGTGTATGATTGCAATAGGTTTTTGACCGGTTCCTCTCCTAATATAGGAGAGGTTAGGTGAGGTATAACCTGTCTTGTCATTCCAGTTTCTCGCAGACCCGCCGAAGCTTTAGCGAAGGAGGGCGAGCTAGGATCTAGTTTTGGGTATGAGTGATATGTTCTGTCTACAAGCCCCAACAAATCTCCAGAATCTGTCTCTACACCTAACACTGCTGTAACTGCATACCATTTATCTAGTTTTATGTACTCATCTTTCCTGTGCACAGCCTCACCAATTAGCACCAGCAGTAACCCTTCTGCCATGGGATCTAATCTGCCTGCGTAAGTCATGGATATGCCATTATCTAAACGTAGATTTTCTCGGAGTACGTCTAAACATTGCAGTGGCGTGTACCCGGCAGGTTTGTAGACGTTAAATATATTTGATTCTATTTCTGTGTAGTTCATGGTTAATCTTTAAAATAGCATATTTTAAGAATATTGACATGATTATGTATTTATTGTATAGTCCTTATAGTTTTCACAGCATTCCCAAAACCAAACCCATTTCCGCCCGTGGTCGCGTCCATGGGCAAGGAGGACAGAGCGATGGAGATTAAGAGCGATATTCTGAAGCTGATCAACAAGTTGTCTGATGAAGAGCGCGCCAAAGTGGACAAGGTGGTTAAACGGCATGTGGCCGCCTGTTTGCGGAGCGGGTTTCAGCCGGAGAACATGGATCGCGTATACATTGAAGCGGTAGAGATGGTGCGGTTGGAAGAGCAATTTCCGGAACCGGAACCGGTGAAGGAAGAGCGCATCTACGAACCGTTCCGCTGCTATAAGCAGTATATACCCCGCCAGGGGTGAGGCCGGCTCGTAGGAGTCAAGCCTCACGAGACAGACGATAGGCCAATGTAGTTGGCCAAACATTTAGTCGGTGGATAAAGTTAGTGTGTATCAACACTCTAGCTCCATCGGCTTTTTATTATATATGTAATGCGTACACGCTCTTTATCTTTTTATTTATCCCTGCTAAAATAAGCTGGAATTGAGTGTGGGAAGTAATTAGTAGTTAGTAATAAGTAACAAGAAAGTTAAGAACTATTTGGATTTTGCTAATCACTAAAAACTATGCACTAACAACTATTTTGCAAGGCGGTTCCGCTAAGCGGAACTTTAGCCACGCTGAGCGTGGCGGTATCATCTAATGGTTAGGATATGTGGTTCTCATCCACAAAATCGGGGTTCGATTCCCCGTACCGCTACCAAAGAAAAATATTAATCTTGTAACCATATAAGCATGCATTAGTATGTCAAAATTAGTATGTCAAAAGTGGAATATAATTTATTTGTATATTTTACATTTCCCAGTCGTGTAAACAAGGTTATTTCTAGTGTGCAAAAACGAGTGGGTTATGTGCATCCTGCGGGTGGAGACCCGCATGTAACTCTCTATTTGTGTGCCTATTCCATATCAGCCTATAAACAACTTATAAAGAAGTTAAGCAGTGTATCTTTTAAACCCCTCATTGTAAAAATAAGCAAACTCAAAGAAGAGCCTAGTCGTACTGCGGGTGAATTTTTTTATGTGGACGTGCAAGGTAAGACTTTACAGTATCTGCATGAGCAAGTATTGAGCGTTGCCAATCCACTACGAGGAGATAGACAACGGGGGAAAGAGCAAAAAAGAGTTAAAGAAGGTAGATTTGATAAGGAACAATTACACTACCTAAAGAAGTACGGATACATAAGTGTGTTGGATAGGTTTCGCCCACATATCACTATAGCGGACCTGCCGAGTTTGTCTTTGGCTCAAAAGAAGTACTTGCGTGATAATGTGGCAAAGGCTTCTGGCTCATATAAAGTTTCGGAGTTTCATGTTTCCCTACTAAAATATACAGGCACCTACGAAACCATTGCTGAACATTCATTTAATCTACCTTTAAAGTAATAATGTATAATATAGCTATGAAAACATTTGGGAGAATATTTTTGTTTGGATTAGTTTTGAGCTTGATTGCGGTTGGGTGTACCAAAGAACCTTTGCCTAGAGAGGTGCCGAGTGTGCCTAGGGAGAGTTATGAGTCGCTACCGAGGTAGCTTGGACATGAATAATGAGTTATGAGTTACGAGTTATGAATAAAACCACAAAATATATATTTTGTGGTTTTATTATGTATATCAAACCTGGATCCCGTGTCGTGGCACGGGATGACAAGACTATTGGATTCCTTGCTCTGTGCGTATACCTACTGGGTCCTGGTAGCTGTCTGTGGAAGGCATGGGAGTGGAGGCTACTGTTTGCTCAGTGGCTGTTTGCGGGATGGATGGAAGTTTAACCTCTGCGGTTAGTTTAGAGAACTCTGGCAAGTCGGCAACTGTTTGCAAGCCCAAGTGTTGGAGGAATTCGGTGGTAACCTGGTAGTAGTTGCTTCTGGAGTCGTTAGGGTTGGCAACCTTTTCCACTAGTCCTCGCATGAGCAGCTGGCGAATGGAATACTGGCAGTTTACACCCCTTATGGCCTCTATTTCGTTTTTAGAAATAGGTTGGCGATAAGCAATAATGCCTAAGACTTCTACTGTGGCATCGGTTAGTTTTTCCCGCAGGTCTTGGGTAAGAAAAGCTTTTACAGCATCTATATTTTTTGGGTTAGTGCTAAGCTGCCAGTTACCGGAGGCTTCCATAAGCACAATACCGGAATCTTTTCTTATGCTTTGGATTTCTTTAAGATCTGTTCTGACTTCGTTTTCACTTACGTCACACAGTTTAGCTAGTTGCGCGGTGGTTACAGGTTTACTGGCTACAAAGAGTAGGCTTTCTAGTTTTGAGGTTAGGTCGTCCATAGGAATTGAGAATTGATAGTTAAAGATATATAGTTATTGTCATTGCGAGGGAAGCTTTGTGACCGTGGCAATCTGCCTTTTCAATTAAACAATTTAACAATATAACAATTAAACATAAATACAGATTGCCACGGAGTACCTCGCAATGACAAGTCCGGTTAGTTAATGCTAGCTGCTGCCCAAGATAAACAGCCAGATCCCAATGGCGATGGCAACTACAGACACGGCAACTATTTGTAACTTGTTCCCAAGAAGTCTAATATTTTCTGGAGCATTTTCTGGCGCTTTGAGTAACTCTAGCTTAACTAACCAGTTTTGGATAGTAAAGTACCAAGGGTCATATAGCGTGGTACCATATATGTAACCAGCAAGTATTAAGAGGGATGCGAGGATTTCTTTATTCATGGAGTCAAACCGATCCGAAACATGTACGCCAGCCGAAGGCTGGTCCGCTTTTGGCGGAAATGTATCCGAATCTACGAATATTAAGATTTAATGGGCGAGTTTCTTAGAACTCTTTGAGGCTTTAGGTATTTGTCTCTGAAGTTTATCAGGAGTGCAAGCTCTAGGTTAAGAATATCTAAATATCTTTTGGTCTGATAGTACTCATCTTTGCCGATAAAAGGTAAGGCTTTTATTTCTAGTATTATTGTACCATCTACTATAAAGTCTAAGCGATTGCCCGTGTTAATTACGGTATATTCTCTAACATAATTAATTCCCTTATCCTTTAATTTGCTTTCAAGTGCATCGCAGTATTGTTTTTCTCTGGCGAATCTACCAAGAGTATTTTGCACCTCAAAACACAAACCGGTAATGGTATAGGACAATTCTGGATAAAGTATCTTTATACCCGGCTTAGTGATTTTCGTTGTCTCATTCGTTGATTCGTCCATTCGTTGTTTCGGATAGGTTGCGTTTTATGGTGATGTCGGTGAACAGGGCATCTTGTTCTACACTAAAGATGCGTTGCTTAATTAATTCCAGTAAGGCCAAAAAAGTGACTATGGCTTCGGACTTGTTTTTTGCCCCTGCAAGAATACTGGAAAGCTTAGTTTCTATTTGTCGAGCTAGCAGGCCTTGCAAGTGAGAGATTTTTTCCTGAATGCTCACGGCTTCCTTAATGCGGGCTTTAGGTAGAGCGTCTAGCTCTTGAATCTCAGTTAATACTTTTAATATGCTGGCATGGAGTGCATTTTTAGTTACTTCTGGATCTGGAAAAAAGCTTACTCGCTGACTAAATACTGTGGTTCTGGTAAAGCCTTGTTCGCCACGAGCGTCAAGGCTTTTTAAGTACCTAGCTACTTCTCTAAACTGTTTGTAAAGTAAGAGTTGAGTTTCAAGAGGTACACCAGCATCCTCTTCTTCCGGGTCTATTTCTAGACTTGGCAAAATAGCCTTGGATTTGATAACCAAAAGCTTGGCAGCTATGGCCAGATAATCGGAGAGAGTGGTTGGATCTACTTCTTCTAAGTTTCTTACGTAGCTCAAAAACTGTTCGGTTACTTGGGCGAGAGCAATGTCGGTAATACTAAGCCTTTGACCTTCTATAAGCGTAAGCAAGAGGTCTAGCGGTCCTTCAAATTGGTGCTCTGATAGGGTTATAGAATGAGTCATTTGGTATGCGATGCGAACTTGTTTCGTCATCCTGAGTCAGTTTCTGACGAAGGATCTTTTATTAGTTTCGATTCTTCATTTGCAAAGCCAAACTCAGAATGACGATATTATGGGTTATTGTTTAAGGTTTATAGTATTGGTCAAAATTCTCTGCTTTCGTCGTCCTGAGAGAGTCTGCGAAGCGAAGGATCTGTATTTAGCTTGTTGGAATAGTGCTTAAGTTTGGATTTATACTTTTAATTAAAGCTAATTTTTTGGCTCTGGTCCAACCTTTGACTTTCTTTTCTGCCGTAATGGCTTCTAATGCGGTAGAAAATTCTTGCGTCCATAGCAAATCGGTAACATTGTATCGCGCAGTAAAGCCTTTAACGAGTTTGTGCTTATGTTCATATACCCGTCTTATAATATTGTTTGTCATGCAAGTATACAGTACAGTTCTGTTTGGGTTGCTAACTATGTATGCATAGTATGACATTATTGTGTATGGCTATAAATTAAACCCAAGATTCAAATACAGATCCTTCATCGGAAGACCTCTTCAGGATGACGGAGTGGGGGCTGGGTGAAGGTTCAGGATGACGGAGTGTTGGTAGGCTAAGGTTCAATGATACTACCTTTTACTATTCTATACCGTCATCCTGAGGCTTCCGAAGGAACTGTATTTAGATTCTTCGGTGGCCGAACCTTCTTCAGAATAACGGCATGCTAGGTTACTTGCTGAATATTCCTAGTATAGGCTCTACAGATGTTAGGTATTGTTTTGTGGATACTTTCACGCTTTCGGTGAAGCTGCCAGCTGTAAAGATGAGGTTTTTGTTGAGTGTCAGTTTTTTATCCATCAAGAGTGGTGTGTCGTAGACGGGGAGCGGGGAGAGGATATATTTAGATTTTAATTTCCCCAAAATATCTTTTTCTTTGGCGATACTCGTTTTTACTTTTATTGGCTTCGGTAATTTGGGATTAGATTTAATCAATTTTTTGTACAACTTTGTTTGGGTATCTAAAACAAACTTATCAATCTTTTTAAAGTCCAAGTGTTTGCCCGCTGGAACGGCCACTAAAATTAAATTAAATTTTTCTAGTTTATCTCCTGGCTCCTCCCCCGACGCTTTGGTCGGGGCTCCGACTGTTCGTCGGAGCAGAAAAGTAATTTGCTTATCAAACTTGACTAGCACAGTTTTTACCACCTCTTTTGGGTTTATGTGCTGTGTTTCCGCCGCGGTAAATGCCGTATAAATTTTCCGGTGTTTTATTGGCTGGTATTTTATGCCTGTACCGTCAAGAAATTTTTGAATTTTTTTGTCCATATGTATTTATTAACAACAGAAAAGTCCTTGTATGAATTCCCATACATAGAAAATTATTAATATAGCAATAGGAAGGCTACCTGCAATGATGAGGGCGTAATGCCATATTTTATTTTTTAAGTAACTAAATAAAACAAGTAGAAGTATTACGAGTGAGGGAAGTAGTACGGATGGAAATATCAGCCAATCAGCTACATTAAGAATCTTTTCAGGGATATCGATTAGTATATTTGGCCTTCCTTCATTGCCAGCCCAAGCCGCAGTAAGGAATAGATGCCCAGTTCCAAAGAACCAAACTAGGTTCAGTATTCCAAGGACGATTGCGTTTGCTAGTTTCATATTTTATTTTTCTGGATTCCGGCTCAAGGCCGGAATGACACAGAACCTTTATTTTTCTTTTTTAGGAGGTAAATCTAACTTAATATGCAATTCTTTTAATTGTTTTTCTTCCACGGTTCCGGGAGCGGACATCATAACATCTTCGGCACTGCCGTTTTTGGGGAAGGCGATGACTTCGCGGATATTGGCTTCGTTCTCTAACAACATCAAAAGTCTATCAATCCCCGGAGCAAAGCCGCCGTGCGGGGGAGCACCATACTCAAACGCGCGAATCATGGCGCCAAACTTTTCGTCTACCGTAGTTTTATCTAGCCCGACAATTTCAAATGCTTTATACATTATTTCTGGGTTGTAGTTTCTTATAGCTCCGCTAGATAATTCAAGTCCGTTGGCGATGATGTCGTATTGGTCCGCCTTAATGTCTAAGGGGTCTTGCGTATTTAATGCATCTAGCCCACCTTGTGGCATGGAGAAGGGGTTGTGGCAGAAGTCTATTTTCTTTTCAGTGTCGCTCCACTCGTACATGGGGAAATCTATTATCCACGCCCAGGCAACCACACTCGGGTCTTTTAAGCCAAAGTCTTCGCCTAATTTATCGCGAAGTTTTCCCAGTACTTTATTTACTAGGCTTCGTTCATCTGCACCAAAGAAAATAATGTCGCCGGGCTGGGCATTGGTTTTGGTGATGATTGCGGAAATTTCATCGTTGGATAAAAATTTTAGGATTGGAGAACGTGCGTAGATATTTGCAACCTCTCCCTTGCCCTCCCCATTGCTTGGGGAGGGAACTAGGGTGGTTCCTTCTAATTTTTCAGATTCGCATACTATATAGGCAAGGCCACCAGCTCCTTCTTTACGGACCATTTCGGTAAGTATATCTATTTGGCTTCGGGTAAGTCTGCTACCACCTTCACAGCAAATGGCTTTTACGCAGCCTCCAGCTTTAATAGCATTTGCAAACACACTAAATTGTGTATCTTTAAGCTGCTCGGTTAGTTCTACCATTTCCATGCCAAACCTAAGATCGGGCCGGTCGGAGCCGTACTTTTCCATGGCTTCCGCGTAAGGAATGCGTGGAAATGGCTTTTGCATGACTTTTTTGCCTGCAAACTCCTCAGTCAGCTTTATAAACAGTGGCTCCATTTGCTGGAATACTATGTCGTGATGGTCGGCATAGGCAATTTCTAAATCTAGCTGGTAAAATTCTCCCGGGCTACGGTCTGCACGAGGGTCTTCGTCCCTAAAGCACGGAGCTATTTGAAAATACTTTGGCACGCCACCAACCATTAGTAGTTGCTTAAACTGTTGTGGGGCTTGGGGGAGGGCGTAGAATTTTCCGGGGT
>CAZCTL010000011.1:0-18293 GCA_964501685.1 uncultured Candidatus Saccharibacteria bacterium | reverse complement strand
AAGTGTACATGAAAATATTTAGAAATAGAAATTCTTTCTTCTTGAAGAAGATTGGTGAAAAGAAAAATAAATTTTAAAACTTACACCAAAGAAAAACTCGCAACAGAAGAAAAACAGAAAGCATAATTACTCTTACTACTAGCGCAAAATTTTAATCGCGCAGTAGAAAATTAAGAAGCTTAAACAAAAATCAGTTTACGCTTCAGGGAGACTAGAAAATGGCAAAGAAAAGAGCAGCCAAAAAGGGAAAGAAGAAAGCTGCAAAAAAGAGCTCAAAGAAGCGCATGTAGTGCCCTTTGCTCAAGCTGTATGAGCGATTAAACCGCCAAATTTAGGCGGTTTAATTTTGTTATTTAACTTGCAAATCTATTAAGTTTATTTTATGATAGCCTCCTAACCCATTATACATTTATGGATGACTTAAATAAGCCATATATTCCTCAGCAGCCAGAACCTAATTGGGAAATAGAGGAAATAGTAAGTCCTGTTCAGCCAAAAAAACCATCTAATCGTCCTAAGCAACTAGTTGCTTTTGTATTGGTTGTGTTTTTATTGGTAGGTATTTATGGTGCCAGTCAACGCTATCAGTGGTTTAGAAAAGTAGTTGTACCCGATAAATTATCGGATGAATATTCAAAGTTAATTAATCCGAAAGTGGTTGTTCAAAAACCATTACCAAGTGTAATAGTAACCGATTCCGTTCCTACGCCAAGGATATCTAGTGTTACTACGAATGTTCCTAGTCAATCAATAACACCTAGTCCTGAACCTATAATTGTTCCTAATAATATTGTAGATTACATTAACCCTAAATATAATTACACGGTAAAACTGGTACCGGGATTGCGTAGTAGTACTGTTGAGAAAGATGGGATGATTGTTGTGAATTACTTAGATGACCGAAGTACTTTAGTTTTTCAAGTAATTATTGGTGGAGCTTTGGAAGGAAATTTGGATAGTATAAAAAATACTCTTAAACTTAGCCCAGATATCCGCAATATTGAAAGTGTATTAATAAATGGACATATGTTTTTAAATTATAACATTGGTAATGCTGTAGGATTTGTAACTAGTTTCAACAATTATACTTATTATGCTACAGATTATTCGGGGAAAGCGTTAAACACATTTGTGTTAAGATAACATTATGAGTAATCCAGAAATTGTAGTATTTAATAATGTTTGGCAAGCCATTGCTATTGTTTCTGCTACGGATTTTAATATTCTTGACCACTGTGATGAACAGGATAAAAGTCTAATTCAGTGGGTGCTACAACAATTAGTAGATAGAGACCCACAATTAATGGAACCGGTAAAAGATGAATCCGGATGTATAACGGGTTTTCTAACAGTTGGTAAAGGTGAACCAAGATACTTAGAAGCAGTATGCGATGAACTAAGACGAGTAGGACTAAAAGCACACAAAGTTGCTCACAGCTTAGTTCCATTATTTACTACAATTAGTAAGAATAATAAATACGCTCCTATTCTGCCACAAGTTGTTCCCGAAGTCCTTGGTTTAGATGACGAACATGCTAAATTGGTCCTAGAAGCTGTTACCAAAACTAGCTCTAATGGTCAATTGTAAAAATCCCGAACGTCGTATCTTCTCTGGAACACTTTTACTAGTTACCTATATTACTAAGAGGTGTAAATCTTACAGTGTAGTTACTTACTTTGTCTAATCTGGTGTAAAGCCTAGCAGATTTATTTTTATTTTTATAGTTCAAGTAAACTTCATTACTAGACAACGGATGTAATCCATCTACGTCTATAAAATATGTAGTCGGATTTTTAGCAAATTTAACAAAATTACCAGGTTTAACACCAGCAGGAATAGATATGGGATTTGTCCTTGTTGGAAAATCTTGCAATACATTTATTTGTTCTGGAAAATTTCCATATTTATCCGGCTCCACAGAAAGAGGATAGTCACCCCACCTAGGACCACTGGCCCAGTATATTGCGCCAATTAGTACTTCGGAATTATCTATTAATTGAAGCATGTTGCGCATCATACCAAGTGCAGTTTTATCTTTACTCGGAACTCCATATTCCGTAATTATCCCTTTGACATTCTTTTCTTTAAGCCATTGGATAAATGGTATTATAAGTTCTGAGCCATAACTAACATTACCTTGAGTTGGTTGTTGGTAGGTTCCTGAATAATTACTATCAAAATATTGATGAGCTGAGTAAAGTATTTTGTTTGCGGGGTCTGAAATTATTAGTGATTTATTGTTTTCTGGCCAGAAATGCGCACTTTGCCAGCTGTATCCTGGGACCAAAATTGTAACGTTGTTATTGTATTGTCTTACTGCAGTTACTGTCTGTTGTGCAATATTTGCCCATGCTTCGCCCCCACCAGGTAAGTCATGAGGCTCATTCATAAGCTCTATCCCATATAGAGCAGGTTTATTTCCAATGGCCGTAATTAACGTAACCCAGAAGTTAGAAAGATAATCAGCATGTTTTACCTCAAGAGGTATATTGTAGTATCTACCATAGTTATGCAAGTCTAAAATAATTTGAACATTTGCTGACTCAGCATTATCTAAAAGTGTCAAAATTGAAAATAAAGCTTCCATATTTAAACCCGACTTAGCTTTTGGTTGCACTCGTTCCCAAAGAATTGGTATGCGAATTAGTGTTAAACCTTTAGCTGCAAATGCTTCAAATTTTGCTTTATCTGTAGGATATTCAAAATCTACCCCCAGTTTGCCCGGAATAACTTCCGAAGCAAATTCGGCCCCGCTTCGGTTTACTCCATATAACTTTAAATATGGCTTATTTACAGCTTTTGTCTTAATTGAGGCCCCACAGACGCTACTCGCTGGAAATGCAAAAAGTATTATAAATATGAGGGAAATTGTTGTACACTGCTTTAGATGCATTGACATATTGTATATTTTATGATTTACTAAACTGTTAATATATTAATTCCAGCAAGTCTATTTTAGATTATAGCTGATATTCTTCTGTTATGCATAGCTCCGTGATTATTTTGCCAACTTATAATGAAAAGGAAAACATTGGTACTATTGTGCCAATGATTTTTACTATGCAGGAAAAGTTGCAAAATCAGGCGAATTTGTCCATTTTAGTTGTTGACGACAATTCTCCAGATGGCACAGCAGATGCAGTAAGGGAGCTCCAAAAAATATATTCCAATTTATATTTAATTTCCGGGGATAAGGAAGGTTTGGGTAAAGCTTATGTTCGAGGAATGCTGTATGCGTTAAACACATTAGAAGCAGATAGTGTTTTTGAGATGGATGCAGATTTATCTCATAATCCAAAATATATCCCTAGTATGTTAAGGGAAATATTGTTGGACGGTGCGGATTTTGTAATAGGCTCTCGTTATGTGCCGGGTGGATCCATCCCCATAGAATGGCCTTTTATGCGTAAGCTAAATAGTTGGGGAGCAAATCTGGTGGCAAGATTGATAATTGGATTGTATTCAATCAAAGACTGCACAGGTGGTTTTAGAGTAATTAGAGCTTCAATTCTGCGGGCAGTTAATTTAAAAGAAATACCAGTTGCGGGTTACGCTTTTCAGGTAAGTTTCTTGCAACGTGCTATGTTGGTTGGTGCTCGAGTGACAGAAGTACCAATCGCATTTACTGATCGTGAGGTGGGAGAGTCTAAAATGCGATTTTCCGACCAATTTGAATTTATATATAAGTCTTTTCAGTTACGTCTTCATAGTTTTACGGTGAAGTACGGTATGATTTGTATTGTAGCATTATTTACTTTCTGTTTGGGTTTAAGTGTTTTTGCATTTGGAAATGTAGTTGCTACTTTAGTTGTTATTATTTCAGTGCTACTGCTTACACAAGGTTCCTGGAATTTATGGCTTATGATTCGTGCATGGGACAATCCACATGCAAGCAACTTGGCAGAAACTCCAAAAGAATACATAGAGCCAAAATTATCTTTTACAGCTTTGTTGCCAGCACTTCATGAAGAAGCAGTAATTGCCGACACTATTCGCGCACTCTATGCATTTGATTATCCAAATCACTTAAAGCAGATTTTAGTTATTTGTAGGTTTGATGATACTGCTACTATAGAAGCCGCAAGAGAAGCTGTATTTGGCTTACCCCAAGGAGCTAATGCGGAAGTACTTATCTATAACCATACTCCAAGTAATAAGCCTAAGCAGATGAATTTTGGGCTTCGTAGAGCCACAGGTGATGTAATAGTACCTTTTGATGCAGAAGACGGACCGCATCCAGAGTTATACAACATAGTCAATACGCTCATGGTGGAACAAGGTGCTGACGTGGTACAGTCTGGCGTTCAGCTTATGAATTTTGAAAGTAATTGGTATTCCATATATAACGTTCTAGAATATTTTTTCTGGTTTAAATCTGTGTTGCCATATTTTGCCGCGCAGGGAGCAGTCCCACTAGGTGGAAATACAGTGTTCTTTAAGCGTAAGTGGTTAGATTTAGTTGGAGGCTGGGACGAAGAATGTCTTACAGAAGACGCAGAGATTGGTATGAAGCTATCCCAAGCTGGAGCAAACATCCGCGTGGTCTACGAAGAAAAATTTGCGACTCAAGAAGAAACCCCACCTACAGTTGGTATTTTTATTAAACAAAGAACTCGTTGGCATCAGGGGTTTATGCAAGTAGTGGGCAAAGGGCAGTGGCGTAAATTCCTAACTCTCCGCCAACAACTGCTTTCACTCTACGTTTTAATTTGGCCAGAATTACAAGCAATATTGTTTTTGTATGCCTTTGTTTCTGCTATAACATTGTTCTTTATTAAACTCCCAGTTTGGGTAACTATAATTTCTATATTACCTCTATACCTGCTAGTAGTCTTATTCATTGTTTGTGTAGTGGCTCTATACCAATTTGCTCGTAGCTATAATAAACCGTTCCCATGGTACATGGCATTAAAGATGCTTATAGCATTCTATCCTTTTCAAATTTTGCTTGGAGTGTCTGCCATGCGAGCCGTATACAGATTGCTTAAGGGTTACAAGGCTTGGGAAAAAACAGCACACGTTGGTGCGCATAGACCGGCGAGCATGCAAGTAGCTATTAAACAATTCAACAACTCCGACGCCTTGGTCGGAGCTCCGTACCATTAGCGTTGGAGTTAAACAGTAAACTTCAACCCCATTATATCCTCTCATCCTGAATCCTGCTCACCCACACCCTGTCATCCTGAGTCCTTCCTTGAGGACGAAGGATCTAAAAAAGTAAATGCAGATTCTTCACCTTCGTAAAACCTCGGATTCAGAATGACGAATACAATGATTTATGAACAAAGACTTTCTTAGACAATTAAATATCAAAGGCCTCGTACCAGCTTCACAACAAAAAAGTGAAGAGTCTGTGAAAATTGTCTCAGAACAAGTTACCATTGTAGAAAAACCGGCATCAAAACTGGCAAAGTATTTACCTTTAAGTCTTTTGGTAATTGTCTCAAGCCTGGCCCATGGCATAGGCATGTTTAGGTATCCTTACTACGAAAATGATGAAGGGGTCTATATTTCGCAAGCCTGGTCGCTCATGACGCAAGGCACTTTAAGTCCATATACTTACTGGTACGATCATGCACCAGCTGGCTGGATGTTACTTGGCGTATGGTTTAAGGCTGTAGGTGGTCTATTTACTTTTGGCAGTTCCATAGATTCCGGTAGAGTATTCATGTTAGTGCTTCATATCTTAGGGACAATCCTTGTATTTAGTATTACTAAAAAACTCACAAGGGGCAAAATGGCTCCTGCTCTTCTTGCTGGGCTTATATTCTCTCTTTCACCTTTGGCGGTATACTTTCAGCGAAGGGTTTTGTTAGATAATATAATGGTTTTTTGGGTGCTATTATCCTTTTGGACATTGCTTCTACCAAAACTTAGACTTAAACACATAACTTTATCCGCACTCTTTTTTGGCATTGCTGTACTCACCAAAGAAACTGCTATCTTCTTTTTACCAGCATTTGTGTACACTGCGTGGATCTATTCCCATAAGAGTCATAAAATGTTTGCCATGAGTCTGTGGCTGGGACTCTCTGGATTAATGGTATCTCTTTATCCGCTCTTTGCATTGCTTAATAATGAGTTATTCCCACAAAATTGGTTTAATGATAAGAACCCACACGTAAGTTTAATTGAAACATTAAAACTTCAAGCGGGTCGTGGCAGCAATCTCCATTTCTGGCAACAAGGAAGTGATTTTTACAGAAATGCAGTTGAATGGTTTGCGCGTGATCCGTTTCTTATAATTGTTGGTGGATTGGCTTTAGTTATAGCAATTATTTTTGCTTTTAGACGGACTGAATTCAAAATTGCGGTATTGTTTGTTTTGGGTATGCTGTTCTTTTTGATGCGGGGTGGTGTGGTAATTAACTTTTACATACTACCGCTTGTTCCATTTCTGGCTATAGTTATTGCTATGGTCTTGGAAAAG
Source organism: uncultured Candidatus Saccharibacteria bacterium (assembly GCA_964501685.1). Lineage (GTDB taxonomy): Bacteria > Patescibacteriota > Doudnabacteria > UBA920 > UBA920 > JAEUSE01. Next base: position 11,862 of record CAZCTL010000011.1, on the reverse strand, counting down.
CTATTTGTGTATATCCAAAAGATACTATCCGATAATCTTGTTATTCCAGATTCTACTAGGTTTTCCGAGGGAAGTCTGGAATCCATGTATTTAAATGCTGGATCCCACATAGCTCGCCCAAGCAATTTGCAGACAAATAGTTTGGTTGTGGCTTCTGGGATGACAGGAATTGCAGCAAAAAATAGTATCTTTTATGGTCTTGGTTTTTTGGTATTTGCCACTTTAATGCTTGCAAGTATGCTTAAAACCGCCATGCCTCTTTATACTGTAAATGAAACAGCACCTATGCAACAAGCGGTTACTTGGATAAAACAAAATTTACCAAGTAATTCCGTACTGGTAATTGATAATGCTATTTTTGCAGATTTACGAGAAAGCCGTTTTCCGGGGGACCCTACTTTTCCATATGCTGAATGGTTTTGGAAAGTTGAAAAAGATAAGACAGTTTATAATAAGAATATCAATGGCGACTGGCTAAATGTAGACTATGTTATTTTAAGTCACGAAATGCTGGTCCAAACCTATGGTCATGAAATTAAATTAACCCGTGCCATAGTAGATTATAGCTCTTTGGTAACAGGTTGGACACATGGTGGAGCTTTTCTAGACGTAGATAAAAATATAAGTACCAATGGCGATTGGATGCGTGTATATAAAGTGCATTCTAAACAAGACTATGTGCTAGAAAGCTTATGGAAAGAAAAAGCTACCACGCAAATTAAAGGTTATGGACAAATAGTTAAGGATCCTTGGAATACCACAGCAAATGACCAAGGAGAGGCGTTACTCCAAGCAGTTATAGCAGGGGATAGAGATAGTTTTAATGGACTTTGGAGCTGGACGCGGGACCATTTGCAGTATCGTCCCAACGATAAATTAATTTCCAACAATTGGAAAATAGGTATTCGTGGCTCTTTCGTAGATCAGTATGATGCAGAACTTGAGGCAAATCAAAACATTGCGTTAGCACTTATCTTAGCAGGTAGAAAGTGGAATAATGTTAGCTTTACTGAAATGGGTACGCACATGGTGCAAGACTTATGGTCTACGTTTTCATTCACTTCAGGCACTAGAACTATTTTAGCTACCACCACTAAGCAAGATCTAAGTGGTAACTATTTTGTAGACCCTGCGGTTTTTGCTCCGGCTTATTATAGGGTTTTTGCTACTGTAGATACTACGCATCCTTGGGAGACTCTAGCAAGTGAAAGTTATGTAGATATGCCAAGCCTAGAAACTGGCAACTATACGACTCTTAATGTAAGCAAGACCGGTAATATTTATGCAAATAGTCCTCAAGCTACTCCAATTAGCAAGATAGTAAATAATATTGCCCTAGACGCCAAGTGGTTTAAGTCTCCGGAGTCTAAGTTCTGGTTAGAACAAAATGCTAATACTATTAACCAGCTGGCTCAGTCTGGTAGTGTGGAAAGTAGAGCCGCGTTACTTGCAAGCCTAGAAGCTACACATTCAGATCAAGCCTTAAGCATTTACGATAACACATTAGCTACCTACTTTAGTCGTGCTACAAATACCTGGCAACAAACGCTTACCCCAGAAGAACAGTCTAGTCTCTGGCTGGCTTTTGCTATTAACTCCATGGGCGAGGACTTTAGCAAGCTTGCTCAAGGCAATAAGCTAAAACAATTTACAGCTTTAAACATACGTAGTGTAAATTAATTTCTTAATGGGCATCATCTAGTAAAATACACTCTCACCTCTGTCATTCCAGATTCTACAAGGCTTTGCGCGGGAAATCTGGAATCCATCCTAAATAAAGCCTTGGTTATACAGCTAGATGATGCCCATTTAAATACACATTTAAATACAAAGGAATAAAAGTAGACTCAAACAAGCCAAGAAAACTCTTTGTAAACCATTGCCTATACCTAAAAATTATGTCATAATATAGTGTTAAATCTTCAACCGTCTGATACGTGCGTACAAACTTACTGACAAACGCGTCAGCCTAGTTTGCACCTAGGTATTAGACGGTACCAAACCCTACCGTTTAAGTTCGGGCGTTTCGTCCCGAAAGCAATTATCCCAACTTAATAAGTCGGGATGAAACGCGCAATGGGTTTAAAAACAACAGTTTTGTTCTTTTGGGGTGGGGGCCCCGAATTATGCAAAAACAATCTTCGATTCTGCGCTTCACCTACGTGTTGGCGCTCGTTCTTTTCACTGCGTTCGCGGGTTCTTCCGCATTCGCGCAAGACCAACAGCAACAACAGACTGGCATGCTCGCACCTCGCCGAAATTTCGGCATGTGCCAGATGCCGAACCGCCCGATTGGGACAGGTGCCGAAACGAGCCTTGCTTGGGGCAATTCAGGCGAGTTCCTCGCTTTTGATCACCCATATTTCAAAGCAGGCTTCGGTCTGTTTGAGCTCCCTGTAGGGTACAGCTACTTCGGCTTTAAGGGCGAGTCCACGGGCAACTCGTTTGCTCGTGGCTACAGCCGCAACGTCGAGGTGTTAAACGCATGCAACACCATGAGGCGTTTGACCATCAAGTGTGCCGAATGCTCCTACATGACCGGAGACCAGACTGGTGGCTTCCTGACGGTCACGGGGCTGGAGGTGGTTCGCACTTTTGAAAAACGGTCAGGTGGGTGGGCCATGGTCTGCGACCCAACCGATAAATTTCGTATCGACTACTTTGGCTTGTCCAAGTGGCCCGATGTAGCAGACTCGAGCAAACGTATCGGCTTCTCCGCGCATGATGGCGGGATCTGGCAAAAGTATCCGACCAGTAGCGATGAATTTCGCAGGTCGGATCTGCATTGCCCCATCGTTCTGAATACTGGGACGGTGGTTGAACTCGACTTTACCCTCACGCCGGGTGATGACCTGCAGTATGCAGTCTTCCGCATTCGCAATGACGCCAGCACGACTCGTCGACCGGGTGACATGGCTGATTGGTTCGCGCTTCTGGCGCGATTGTGGTGAGAGAATAACGTACTGCGTTGAGTGGTGCGAACAGGAGGAGTAAGAGGTAACGCTTGAGGCGGTAGGATAACAAACCCTGCCGCCTCTTTTCTTTGCTTTTTTATTTTTTTCTCTTCTAAATTCTACTGTAAAACTTTTCATACATAGGCGAGTTTTACTATATCCTTAGAATATTCGTGTGGAAAGCCTTCCTTTTAGTTGCCTTGTACGATTATAGTGCATGACTCTGAGCTAATATTGTATATATATGCTTTAATAGTTGTTTAACCATTGTAAGTAGTTGCTTTAGAGAGTAGTTTTGCATTATCTACTGGATACAAACTAATTTAGCATAGTTGCTAGTTTAATCTGTGTTCGGCAGAACCGATGCCAATACAATTGCGTATTGGATGTTGGAACTGTGCAAACTGTATCTTTGCTAGTTGCAAAGATAGAACTGCAGAAGGAGGTAGTTATGTACAAGCAATTCAGAGTCGCCGCAATGGCGACAATTCTTGCCGGACTTCTAGTCCCGGCGATGGTTATTCAATTTGGTACGGCTGCAACCGCGCAAACAACTCCAGCCACGCCAACCCAGACCCCGACGGCGAAAGTTTGCGCGGCTTGGGGTGTAGTACAAGGGCAAAGTGTGGCATACCTGTGTCACGATTTTTCCGCTTTGCCCATGGGTGAGACTGTAACGGTGAGTATTCCTGTTGCGTTTTTTAGCGATAAGGATGCGTATCAATCACTTGAGGTTACGTCCATGCGGAAAGGTCCCGCATGGTGGTGGTTTAGAGTCTCGTTGCCACAATTTAGTCTACGACGAGAGGCTATGCCGTATCCAAGTGGCTCTTGTTTAGTGATTGATGGAGACGCTGAGTGCAACGGTCTAGAGTTCAAAGTTTTCTACAAGAAAGAGATAGAAATTGGTTGGCTTGACCTTTCACAAGATGGCGGTCTTCCCAGGTGGCCCCGACGGGATTTGCATCCTACTTTTGCAGCTGAAGACCTTCGTGGCGTGGTAGATCCACAACCGCCTCTAGGTAGTAAGGTTACCTATGGAGTCACCGAAAAGATCGGTAACCAGTATGTTACAGGGATTGCTCTCATTGAAACCCCAAGCGCACAGACGAAAGTATTTCTGGGGGCAATAATGGTGGACTGTAGAGGCGCATGTCCACTAACGCCGTAGTAAACAATTGCTTAAAACCAAAAAACAGCTAAGGATTTGTACTCGTTTTCCATACGAGACCACATATTCTAGCTGTTTTTTGCACTTTGTATTATTATACAAACAATACCGAACGCTTGTTATGCGTATAGAAAAAGGATTCAATATCATATTGAGTTTGGAATTAGTTGGAAGTTTGGATTTATCCATTCAACCAGCTAAGACTACCGCCTCTTTTCTTTTCCTTTCCTTTCCTTTCCTTTCTTGTCTACGTCATATACGTCTCATAAGTCTTATCAGTCCTATTGCAGAGAAATGTCACAGACAACTTTAAGCCTTACCATCATAGCGTCCACTGCAGAACTTTCCATACATATGTATAGATTATTCAACACGAGCGGATTTCTATTTGTCCCAATAAATCTACAATCCCACAACTTAACTAAGTGCAAAATATTTCATACATATGTATGAAATATTCGGCAGTCCAATATTTGTCCGTTTGTAATAGATGTAAAAGATGACCCTTTGCATATTCTTTGATACTAGATCAATGGAGTACGGGAGCCAAAGAGGAAAGAATAAGTTTTGGGAACGAGACCATTTGTATCTAGCTTAGCTAACTTTAAAAACAGTTTTTCCATTCTCAAAACTCGTTGCATCTTTGGTGAACTATTTATTTCTTTAATCTTATTTGATAACTCCAAATTATCTTTTAACAATTCTTCTACAGTTAAAATATAAATATTTAATCCTAAGCGACGCGAAATTACTTTAATCCTTGGCACGTGAAAAGCAAATGCGATTAAAGTAACAACTTCATCACCTACTATTTGCCGTATGGCTTCCAGCTGCTCGTAAGTATTGTTTGCAACTTTTTCTACTGTTCGGATATTTTGAATATAAACTTTGTGCTCTATTAAAAACTGCTGCATTAAGTCTGTAGTTTTATGCGATTTATGGCCAAAGGTTTGTTCCGCAACAAGCATAATGGCTTCATCTTGGTGTAGCTTTAGGTACTCCAAACTGGCCAGGAGGGCCAAAATTGAGTGCTGACTCAGGACTGGTTCTCCAGAGGTATTTATGTAGGACGAATAGGGAAGTGGGTAAATCATTTGTTAAAGGGGGCTCTATAGGTCTTATAAGTATTGTATGTCGTATAAGCCCTATTAAATAAATATTTAAATAGCACGAAAGCTTGCCAGACATAAAAAAATCCACTATAGTATAAAGTCTTTTTAGAATGTAAACAATATTAGGACTTATGCACTTAATGGGCATCATCTAGCATGTTGTAGGTCAATAAATGAAATGTTGATATGAATATTTGTTGATAATATTTACCTGATGCTAGATGATGCCCATTTAAAGACTGAATGTGTAAATTCTAATGGTACGTAATAGTATATAATCTTAACAATTCTATGGTTCATTTGTGGCACAAGATAGGTATTATTGTTTTAGTAGTAATAAGCTCCGTATTTTTTGCCAGCAAAGCAGGCGCGGCTTTGCCAGAGAACTTTCAAGCCACGCCAATTATTACTTCTGGACTGAATGGACCTACAGGATTTGGTGTAGCCCCAGATGGTAGAATATTTATTTTAGAACGTGCCGGTGCTGTAAAAATCTACAAAGGTGGTCAACTGCTCCCAACCCCTTTTACTACTCTACCTTCGGCCGCAAGTGGAGACAGAGGACTTATTGGTGTAACCTTTGACCCTAACTTTTCAAACAATCATTTTGTATATTTTTACTATACTTCTGCGAGTGACTTACTCAATCGCATAGTTAGATTTGATGCGACTAACGATGTAGCTACTACTACCGCAGTTGAGATATATAGAACAAATATACCAGCGCAATTTTTGCACTCTGGTGGAACCATTGCATTTGGTCCAGATGGTAAACTTTATTCTGCAATAGGCGATAATGGTTACCCACCAAATGCTCAGGACTTGAGTACCCCATACGGAAAAATATTACGCCTTAATTCCGATGGCACAGCGCCAAACGATAACCCGTTTGTCAATACAGCCGGAGCATTACCGGAAATTTGGGCATACGGCTTTCGTAATCCTTGGCGATATCAATTTGACTCAGTATCCGGAAAAATGTACGGAGGTGATGTAGGTGAGGCAAGCTTTGAAGAGTTAAATGAAATAGTCCGGGGAGAAAACTACGGGTGGCCAGTTTGTGAAGGTTACTGCACCGTAGGTGGTTATAAGCAACCGCTCTACTCATATGCCCATACTGGCCCAAGTTCTGCGGTTACTGGTGGACCCATATATCACGGCAGTATGTTTCCGACAGAATATCAAAACAGTTGGTTTTTTGCTGACTACGGACAGGGGTTTATAAAACGGGCTATTTTTGATAATGCCGGTAACATTTCTAGCGTGCAAGATTTTGATATAGGTGCGGGTAGCGTAGTGGACTTACACACGGCTGCCGATGGTTCTTTGTATTACCTAACCTTCTACCCGGGTAGGTTATATCGTATTAATTACTCAACCGGCAACCACTTACCGGTTGCTATTGCGAGTAGTGACGTAAGCCGAGGTCTTGCGCCTCTAACTGTAAACTTTTCAAGCTTTGGTAGTTTTGACCCAGACGCTGCTCCACTTCAGTATACTTGGGATTTTGGCGATGGCACAGTAAGCCATACGGCTAACCCTAATAAAACATTTAACCAAGTGGGAACCTACTTAGTTGAGCTAAGGGTGAGCGATGGTGTATTAACCGCACAAGCCGTTCCGCTTGTTATACAAGTTGGTCAAGTGCCTACAGTAGCTATTGGTAACCCGCTCAATAATTCATTGTACAATGCTGGGGATACTATCTTGTTTAGTGCTCATGGAGTAGATGGTGCTGGATTTGACTTGTCTGACGCAAACTTTTCTACAGAAGTGTTATTTCATCATCACGATCATATACATCCTTTTCTTGGACCCATCCAGGCAAAGAACGGAACATTTACTATTCCTACCACCGGTGAGCCAGATCCGGACATTTGGTACGAAATTCGAGTAACAGGAACCGACGCCAATGGTTTATCTACAACTGCAACCGCCGCTATTTACCCGCGACAATCTACTATAACCTTCCAAACAAGTCCTCCTGGTTTAGATATAAACATAGATGGTTCACCGGTACACACACCAACTCAGGTATTGGGGGTAGTTGGGTTTAACCGTGAGATAACAGCACCGTCTCAGGGTTCAGCCAATAACTACTATATTTTTGACCATTGGTCAGATGGTGGGACAAAGACACATAGCATAGCATTTCCAGTGGTTGATACTACTCTGACGGCGCACTTTAAACTGGGCAACAGTCAGTGCGATGCCATTGGAATAAATGCATTTATCGGTTGCTATCATGCCAATAAAAACTTAAGCGACTTACGGCTCATACGTACCGACCCACAAATTAATTTTCGGTGGGGCGCAGGGAGTTCGGGTGTGGGCATGCCAGTTGATGATTTTTCTGTTCGTTGGAGCGGGGACTTTACCTTTGAAGCAGGAGAGTATGACTTTACTACTTTAACGGATGATGGTCGTCGGTTGTATATAGATGGTGTACTAATACAAGATTTTTGGTCCGAACAAGCCGTGGGGACTCATGTCACGCATCGCACGTTAAGCGCAGGTATGCACCGAATAGTTTTAGAATATTTTGAGGGAGCAGGGGATGCGTCTGCTTACTTAACTTGGTTAAAAACTGGAGTGCCTCCAGTGCCAGTCGTAGATTGTATGCAACCAGGTATAAATACATTTAATTCTTGCTATTTTTATCAGAAAGATTTTGTAGACTTTAAACTTAACCGAAGTGAAGTTTATCCTATCAATTACGACTGGGGAGAAGGAAGTCCTGACCCAATTGTTCCCGTAGATAATTTTAGCGCGAGCTATTTGGGCCAGTTTACATTTGTTGACTCTAATTACGACTTTACCGTAACCGGAGATGATGGCGTGCGGTTATACGTGGACGGTATAATGGTTTTAGATAAATGGATAGACCAGAGCCCTCATACTTATACCGTTACACGCTCACTTACTGCGGGTGTGCATGTTATAAAATTTGAGTACTACGAAAATGGTGGTGGTGCAGTTGCGAAACTTTCCTGGATACAAAATGAAAACTCGCCACCTCCTCCACCCGTGACTTTATCTTGTTCTTCCACTGGAACCAACGCTTTTATAGGGTGTTACTACAACAATAAAGATTTTACCGCACTTGCATTGACTAGAACAGAAAACTATCCGCTAAACTATGACTGGGATCTAGGTAGCCCGGATGCAAGCATTAATCCAGATACTTTTTCTGCTGTATTTAGCGGTCAATTTACTTTTGAGACTGCAGAATATGTATTTACTGTGTCGGGCGATGATGGGGTACGACTCTTTGTAGACGGGCAAGTAGTTCTAGATAAGTTCTTTGACCAACCGGTTACCACGTATACTTTAACAAGAGTTTTTAGTGCCGGTGTCCATGAGATTAGGCTTGAGTATTACGACAACTATTGGCAAGCGACCGCAAAACTTAGTTGGGTAAAGACGAGTAGTTTACCCTCGGACCCGGCTACTACATGCAACGTACCTGCTATTGACGCATTTAAAGCTTGTTATTATGACAATGCTGATTTTACCAACTTAAAACTTACAAGGGCAGATAGCGCAATTAACTTTAATTGGGGCCAAACCTCTCCAGACCCATTGGTTAGCCCAGATACATTTAGCGCAAGTTGGCTGGGTGCATTTACTTTTAATGCCAGCACTTATGAGTTTGTAGCTACAGCAGACGATGGCATTAAGTTATTTATAGACGGACAAATAGTCATAGACCAGTTTCATGACCAGCCAGCTACAACTTATACAAAAATAATAGACTTAACCGCTGGGGAACACATAATAAAAGTATTTTTCTACGATAACTACGGGGATGCTGTAAGCAAAGTTATTTGGAACCAAGTAGGAAATCTACCACCACAATTAAGTTGTTCTACTGCGGGCATAAATAGTTTTACCGGTTGCTACTACGATAACAAAGATTTTACCAATCTAAAGTTGGTAAAAAACGACAGTGCTATAAGCTTTAACTATGGTTCGGAAAGCTCAGACCCAACTATAGGTAGAGAAGAATTTAGCATCCGCTGGAACGGAAATTTTGATCTTAGTGCAGGTAATTATATATTTACTACCAGGTCAGACGACGGCGTCAGGCTGTATGTAGATGATATCCTTGTTATAGATAAATGGCAGGATCAAGGTGCTACCACCTACCAAGCTTCGTTAGCGTTACTTGATGGAATACATAATATTAAATTAGAGTACTATGAAAACTGGGGCGACGCCTTAGTGAGTTTAAATTGGGTGAAGCAATAAACTTATTATATGCCCTCCATTTTTTATCCCGGAATTTTTAGCTTTGAAAAAATATCCGGGATCCATCTTAAAAACCCCGCATTCCGCCTTCAGCCGTCGATACAGGTATTGCTGACACAGTCACGAGGCAGCATGGTTAGATAAATACCTAGTATCTCTGAAATGGGTTGTATGGTGATTTGCCAATCTAGTTAATAATAACGTACAATAAGACAAACAAACACCGCACTTCCGCGGTGTTTGTATTTTAGGGAGGAAATTATGAAAGACGAAGGCATGAAAATTTTTTTCTGTCTAGTAGCTCTCTTTTTACTCTACTTTATTGTATCCGCTCTAGTTTTATCTGGGTTACAATGGATGGGGGAGTATATAAACTAGGCGCCGTAGTAACCCTACGAGCGCCTTTCGCTTTCTTATAAAACTTCTGTCATTCTGAACTCCGACGATTTGGTCGGAAGTGAAGAATCTGATAAACAAGATCCTTCGTCTGCAGACCTCCTCAGGATGACTAAGAACTTTAATGCACCAAATACTTAGTAACAGTTATCCATGTGCCGACATAGGGCCTAACTTCGGCAAAGCCTTTTTCTTCTAGCTGTGTAAAGTTTTCCGGAACAACAGGTTTGCTACCGCCAAAACCATTGGTCCAGAGTAGCCATACAGTATCACCTTGGTGCGCACCATCTTCAAATCTAGGCAATAAATCTTGATCAGTTAAGATTGCAGTTCCGGCAAAATGAGGCAAGTTTTTTATAGATGTGTTGCCTCCACTGAAAAGTTTAGGAGTTGGTATTCCTGACCAACGAATATACCGGATGTTCTGTGATTTTGTACTAGATTGCTCTGCGTAATACTTTAAATTAAAATACTCAAAGCTACTACCCACATACATCTTATCTGTTACATCAGCACTATTTTTAATATATTCCACAGCACCAGCCATACCGGGTTTATTTTTTACATCTAAATCCTGCCAATAGTGCCAGAAAGCTCCGAGGTTACATAGGGCGTATATGACTAATAGGACATACATGATATATTGACGGCGAATATTGGTTAACCACACAGCCAGAGCCGCAGTGTAGAAAGGCGATGTATACAGAAAGTATCTAACCAAATAAACAGACGTATTCTCACCCTTCAAGTAGGCCAGAACCGCAAATAATAAAGAACCCGCAAATGGAGCTATGAGTGCCAGTAACACTAGCCACTTGTGCGAACTCTCCGTTTTTCTTATAAATTGAATTAAAAAGTATATGGTAAACAGAGTCGCTAAAACTACCATCACTTGAGTATTTCTTTGGGTAATGTCTATGCCAAAACCTAGCACCCTCTGCCCTAGGGTAGTGGGACTACTCCATCTCTCTAGGGACGGAATCCCGTAGCCAGCACCCCCTTGTTTGAATTGATACAAAAACCATTTAAACCAAGGAGCGAAGACGAGGGCAAGTAATAAGTAACTAGTAAGGAGTAATAAGTATTTTTTAAACGCAAAACGGAAAGTATATATGTGGTAGCAGAGAGCGTAGAAACAGAGTGCGGCAATTGTAAAGAGTAAATAATAGTGAGTAAGTATTGCGAGACCAGAAACTAACCCAAACAAAAAATAATAGATCGCTTGCTTCTTACGACTACTTACCTGTAAAGCCTTAACTAAGATAAATGCGTCTAAAACAACCAAAAAAGCACCAAAAGTGTACATGCGGGCTTCTGTAGCATATTGGATTTGGAACGGATTAATAGCTATTAGTAGTGCGGTAACTATAGCGACTTTTTCAGATTTAAATGCAGTTTTTACAAACGCATATCCAGCCAGTGAAGTGAGCAAACCAAATAAAACAGAAAAACCGCGAAGCGCAAGTAAACTATCACCAACTGCATAGCTCCACAGTCGCAGGACTACATAGTAGACTGGTGGATGCACATCTAGCCCTATCCGGTAAAACATTTCTCCCCATGGGTATTTAATTAGCAAAGCACTGAAAGCTTCATCGTGCCATAGAGAAATATCTAGGTTGTGGTAAAGGCGGAGGAATAAACCAGCTACAAGTATTATTAATAAGTAAATGTATTTTTTCATAAACAAAATTAACAATCATTTAAACAATTTAACAATTAAACAACTTAACAATAATTATAAAAGCCGACATGTTTAATTGGTTATAGGACTTACGCAGTAACTTATTTCATTTCAAGGGTCACCCTTGCGTAAGTAAGTTGTTTCATTACAGTTATACTTCAAGAATCCGATAGCTGTTTTATTTAGATAGTAGGTTTACGCAAAGGTGACCTTTGAAATGCGTAAGTCCTAGGTTATTGTATCCTATACACTGCCACCACGGCTTGGCCAAATTTATTTCTGATTTCTGTATCT
>CAZCTL010000010.1:0-18500 GCA_964501685.1 uncultured Candidatus Saccharibacteria bacterium | reverse complement strand
TATCCTATACACTGCCACCACGGCTTGGCCAAATTTATTTCTGATTTCTGTATCTAGAACTGAGTTTGGATGAAACTGCTTAAACTTTTTAATATCAAAAATACTGGATTCGGTAAAGACTATTTGGTCGCCAGCTTTTAGACCGTTGGTCCAAACATTTTTATCTTCAGAACCCTCACCCTGCCCTCTCCCAGACGGAGAGGGAGGGGAAGTAGGACGCCAAGAGTCTTCAGGGTCTACTTGGATATAAGGTTTATTTGCGGGATTATCCACGCAACCAACTGTTCTAAAATATGGTTCTCTGTCACAAGCAGTTTTACCATTTACGGTGGTTAAATAGTCCACAGTCTGCACAGAGAATTTATCGAGAACAAGGTAAGTGTTGTTTCTATTACCGTGTTCGTTTAGATATTTACTTACGCTAGTTAAATCCGACCTAAATGCGTAAAAGTTTTCTGCGCTACTGGCGGCATAAATAAAATAGTTGGCGAACGACTGTACTGGAACAGCAACTACAAAACAAACAAGTAATAGTTGTAAACTTTTTTGCAATAGCCATTCCATGCGAGGCGATCCGTGCGGATATTTTGCCACTAAGCTCCATATAAAATTACCAACTTTATAAATACCAAAAGCTGTAATTATAAACACAGCCGGTATGGTACCAATAGCTCTAAGTCCATGGGGGATGCCCTCGGCCGTAGTAACAACCGGCACTAAGAAGCTTACAAACCAGCCCATGAGTACAAAGTGTGGGTACTTATTTGCTTGTTTTATAGGAGCAAAAACGTACCGCACTGCCCCATACAACATAATTAATATCCCTAAAGCGAAAAATGGAGAAACAATTGGCGATAAGAAGGGTAAGTCAGAAATATTATGCCTCCAGTTTAGGTCGCCATCCATAAAATAAGCTGTAAGGCTTAATCTGGAAGTTTCCAAAATTGTACCCACAAGGTCGCCATGGTTCCAATCTGGGTTGAAAACACTTACTTGTCCGCTACGTCCTACTAACCACTCTGGATGTAAATAAAAATAACGGCCTAAAGGATAAATAAATATAACAAAACTAATTATACTTGTTATAAGGAGTGGTAAATATTTTTTACAAATACTTCTAAAGCCCTGAGTTTTCAGTGCTCCAAGCAAAGGCCATAAAATAAGTAATCCTACCAAGGGAATAATTATTCTATACGCTATATAGGTATATAACCCCAAAGCCAAGCTAGCACCGAAAAAGATACTCCAACTGTATTGCCACAATCTATTTTTGGCAAAATACACGCTAAACAAAGCATAAAGGCTCAAAGATGCAAACAGAGGAACAAGATTTGCTCTAAATGCGGTCCTAGACAACACAATATGCCAAGTATTGGTAGCCATAATAAATCCTGCAAGCAGAGCAATTATTGTAGCAGTGTAAAATACACTAGAAGGCAATTTTACCAGCTTTGCCACAGGTGATACGTTAGCTTCTTTCTGGTTATTTATAGAAATATCATTTTTAGATTCATTGATAACCGATAAATTATTCTTAAAAAAATCAAATAGAAATAATTTTCTGGCAACGTCTATACAAAGTATGACTGAGATTATTCCTACAAGTGCAGAAACAACATGATGCGCAAATGGACTTCTACCAAGCATTTTCACACTTGCCCACAGCATATAAAAAAATAATGCTTCTCGGCCATTGCCCCGTTCATAAAAAGGCTGTAGTTGACCCTGTTCCATGAGATTTATATCTAAACCATTTGCTGCTTCATCGGGAAACAATCCACCGGGCATGGAATTTAATTGGTAAAGTCGGAAAAAAATGGCTAATAAAATTATTGAAATAATTGTTAAATAAAACTTTTTATTGTTCACTTTAGTATTGATTTATTATTAATTTTTTAGTATAATGTAGCAGTCCAATGTAGCAATCAATTAAACATATTAACAATTTAACAATTAAGCATAAGGATATAAGCCATATGGCTACCGTGTGTTCATGTTAAATTGTGATTTGACTACCGCTATGGAGCAAAGCCAAAAAAACTATCCGAATATTTTTTTCAGCATTGGCTTTATTACAAATATCATAACATGTTTTATTGTGTGGTACTACATAAGCATTGCCGGACCTATTGCTCCTTTGCATTTCAATGTAGTTAGTGGTTTTGATGAAATAGGTAAAACCTCAACAATGTACGGCATACCTGCTGTTGCTTTTACAGTGTTGTTATTAAACTTTGTCATTTATAAATATTTCTCAAATTTAGGTTCCTATATTGGTTTAGTTACATCTATTACAGCTACATTTGTTAGTTTAATACTATTATTTAATATTGTTTTTCTTTTAAAACTTGTTGGTTAATTTAAATCATGTTCAGAAAAAGAACTTTAAAAGAAAGATTTTGGGAAATTTTACCCGGCCTTCAGTTTTGGTCGGTTTGTATTGGCGCTATAATACTCGCTTCTGAAAAACCGGTCTGGGCTTCGGTTTTTATAGTATGTTTTGATTTATATTGGGTCTTGAAGGCCTGCAATGTGGGTTTACACCTATTTTCCAGTTATAGAATTTTTCAGGTTCACGTTACTTTAAACTGGCTAGATAGGATAAAAGCTTTAGAGGCAAATCCTGGTGCGTTTATAGAAAAATTAAAAATAGATAGCCTAAAAGATAAACGTAGTGTTGCTAGAACTTATTTTGCAAAAGAAGCTAACAGACTAACTAATCTTCTATCTGCACGTAGTGAGCGACCTAATTTTAGTGAGATTTATCACCTCATGTTATTTCCATTTGTAGATGAGTCAGTGGAAGTATTGTCAACTACTTTTGATGCGCTTCTCTCCATAAACTACCCGCACGAGAGAATGTTAATTATATTAGCTACTGAAGAACGGGCGGGGGAATCGGCTCAGATAACAGCCAATATTGTAAAAAATAAATACGCCGCGCAATTTGGACATTTTTTTATCACTGCCCATCCAGATGGTTTAGAAGGGGAAATAAAAGGTAAAAGCGCAAATGCTAGTTGGGCGGTGCAGGCTATGTTGCCGGAACTTGCAAGACTTGGCATACCGTCCAGGAACGTAATTGTCTCTAACTTTGATAGCGATACTGTAGTTCATCCCGAATACTTAGCTAGAGTTACATATGAATTTTTAACTGCCGAGAAACCATACCAATCTAGTTATCAACCTATTGCTATTTACAATAACAATATTTGGGATGCCCCTGCTTTTATCCGTGTGGTCTCTGTTTCAAATTCTTTCTGGCAATTTACGGAAAGTAGCCGGCCAGACCGCCTCCGAACTTTTTCCTCACATTCCATGACTCTTCAAGCATTAAAAGAAGTTGGCTTTTGGAAGAAGGATTTAATAAACGAAGATGGATTTATCTATTGGCAATGCTACCTGCATTACAAAGGCGACTATAAAGTAGTGCCACTTTTTGTGCCTATTAGCTTAGATACTTGTTTGGCCGATTCAACTTGGCAAACATTTAAGAACCAGTATAAACAAAAAAAACGTTGGGCATACAACGTAGAGTATTATCCACACTTAGTGCCTAAACTTTTATTTGGTGATGCCCCTCTTGGAGATAGGTTATATAAATTATTTCAGTACGTAGAAGGAAACTTTAATTGGGCCACGGCCAGTGTACTTATTTCCACACTCGGGCTTTTACCTTTGTTTCTTGGCGGTCAAGAATTTCTAGATAGTGTAGTTGCCTACAACCTTCCTTCAGTGACAAAGAATCTCATGCGCATAGCTTTTGTGTTTATATTCTTTAGCATATACGTTAACCTAGTCCTCTTACCGCCAAGACCAGCTAAATACGGTAAATGGAAAAGTGTTATGATGTATTTGCAGTGGCTACTAGTCCCATTTGTATCAGTTGTGTTTGGTAGCATTCCCGCCATAGAAGCACAAACCAGACTCATGCTGGGTCGCTACATGGAATTTTGGGTTACTCCAAAACACAGAAAAGGTGAAAGTACAGGACTGCATATGAAAGAAATGAGGCAACCAGAATTATGAAGTATGAGTCATGAGTTATGAATTTCAGATGACATCAAATGTATATTTTTCATATTCATAATTCATAACTCCTAATTCATAACTCATTATGCTTTATCTCTTATATTTTGTTTGCAGCCTAATTCTTGGGCTGCTTATTACTCCTCAAGTAAAACGTCTTGCGGTATATTTTGGTTGTGTTGATAAACCCAGTCTACCCAGAAAAATACACTCTAACCCTATACCTATGCTAGGAGGCTTGAGTGTTTTTATTTGTTCTATAGTAGTAATAGGAGTAATTATACTTGCCGGACATTGGAATCTTCAGGTTGTGCCATTGCGATTCTTAATGGCTATAATGCTTGGCGGTGTAGTGTTAATGGTTGGTGGATACTTAGATGATAAATTTACTTTACCCGCAAAAGTCACTTGGTTGTTTCCGGCTTTGGCTAGTTTAATTATTGTAAGCAGTGGAATTGGAATTGGGATCACAACCCTTACAAATCCATTGGGTGGTAGTATCTCCCTGGCAGGTACAATTTTAGGTCTACCCTTGTCCGGGTTTTTTGTTTGGGTATGGATAATGGGTATGACATACACAACTAAACTATTAGATGGATTAGATGGTCTAGCGGCAGGAGTAGCTTTAATTGGCGGGCTGGTAATGTTTGTCCTATCACTAACAGATAAAATTGACCAACCTACAACTGCCACACTGGCCATAGTTTTTGTAGGGGCACTAGCTGGTTACTTATTCTATGCTTTTAATCCAGCTTCAATTTTCCTTGGCGAAGGAGGTAGTACGTTTTTGGGTTTTTTCTTAGCTGTATTAGCTGTACTAACTGGAGCTAAAATAGCCACTGCTGTTCTGGTAATGGGAATTCCCATTTTTGACGTGATTTGGGCTATATTAAGGCGCATTTATAGGAAAACCAGCCCATTTAAGGCCGACAGGGAACATTTGCATCATCTATTGTTAGATTCTGGGCTAAATCAACGCCAAAGTGTGCTAGTATTTTACGCTCTATCGGCCATATTTGGCTTTATGGCGGTCTTTTTGCAGAGTATGGGGAAACTATTAGCTTTAGGTATTCTACTGGCTCTAATGGTCGGTATTTTGGGTTTTTTGGCTTCTTTCTATAAAAAGAAGCAATTACAAGCCAAAAGTTGACCTATTTGCCCATATTCTGTATTATATATTGGCATTTGTTATTAGTTTGTGAATTCCCGTTCATAACTCCTAACTCCTAACTCCTAACTCATCATCCCATGATCGCAGTAATTGAAACCGGCGGAAAACAGTATTTAGTTTCCAAAGGTAGCAAAGTCCAAATTGAAAAACTAGAAGGTCTAAAAGGCGATACTTTAAAGTTTGAAAAAGTATTATTTACCGCTGAGGGCACCAAATACACAGTTGGCAAACCTTATATCGCAGGAGCTTCCGTAGAAGCTACTATTGTTCGCCAAGGCCGTGGTAAAAAGATTGAAGTCTTAAAGTACAAAGCTAAATCCAAGTACCGTCGTAAGATTGGCCACAGACAAAGCTATACGGAAGTTGAAATTACGAAGATTTAAAAAAACTCTCACTACTATAGTGGGAGATTTTTTTATATCTTATGAGACTAATAGAGACTAAATGAGATTATTAAATGAAGATACTAATCTTGATATTTAGCACGTGCAGTACTACTGATGAAATTTTGTAGTTTTTGTGATAATTCCTTACCTACTGATACATACTTATTGGCTATATCTTTTTTAACCAACCCTCTTTCCAACAAAATAGGCAACCAGTGCTCTAAGGCTTCCATTAATGAACCACGAGCTTGATAATAAAATTTTATGCGATCAAGGAAATGGTAACGTGCATAGCCTTCCGCAATATTGGCTCCAACTGAATCTGTAGCTGTAATAAATTGATCACCTATAATCTTCTGCTGTTTCCAATCAAGTGGCTTATATATCTCCCAACCCAGTCGTGACAAGTCTCTAGAAAGTTGGTAAACCTTTAAATGATTAAGTTGTATATATTTTGATTCTTGAGTCTCCATGAATCTCAATTTAGTCTCTAATTATCTCTACTAGTATTCACGCCGTCCTTCCATTGCTCTTGTTAGCGTAATTTCATCGGCGTACTCTAGGTCGCCACCGGTTGGAATGCCTCGGGCAATGCGGGTAAGTTTTAGTTCTGGGAATTTAGATCTCAAGAGTTTAGAAATATACATCGCCGTAGTCTCACCCTCCAGCGTCGGGTTTGTTGCTATTATAATTTCTTGGATATTCATCTTGTCTCTTGTCTCTTGTGCCATGTCTCCATTAATTCTCTCTACGAGAGAATTAACATTTAGCTTATCCGCCCCAATTCCTTCCATCGGGTTAAGCACGCCACCAAGAACATGGAATACACCTTTAAAGGTTCCAGACTTGTCTATGGCAATAGCATCTAATGATTCTTCCACTACACAAACCAGACTTTTATCACGAAGAGCATTACTGCATATATTACAAATAGGGGAGTCTGCCATTATGTGACACTGATTGCAATAAATAACTCCCTCTTTGAGTTTAGATATACTCTCCGAAAAAATATCTAGCTCCACTGGTTCTCGTTTGAGTAAGTAAAAAACCAAACGTTGTGCTGTCCTAGGTCCAATTCCCGGTAACTTGGAGAACTCATTTATAGCTTTTTCTAAAGACTTGGGTAGATTCATACTTTATAGGACTTACGCAATAGCTCTTTTCAAGGGTCACCCTTGCGTAAGTAAGTTGTTTCATTACAGTTATATCTAAAGAATCAGATAGCTGTTCTATTTAGATGATATATTTACGCAAAGGTGACCTTTGAAATGCGTAAGTGCTACTTTATAAACTATTTTCAACGTTAGCCTCAAGACTTTGCATAACCGCTTGAGGGCTCATATCGTAGGTTTTGCTTAAGTTTTTAAAGCTAGCTTTTTCTGCATCAAAGAACAACTCTATTTGCCCTACGGGACCATTACGGTGCTTCTTTACATGCACTTCAGCTATATTGGGCTTGCGAGAGTCCCTACCCTTATACATGTCTTCACGATAAATAAACATAACCACATCGGCATCTTGCTCTATGCTACCAGACTCTCTTAGGTCGGAAAGTTGTGGTACTTTATCTGGCCTGCTTTCCACTCCACGGTTTAGCTGAGATAGCACCAAAACGGGCACATTGAGCTCACGAGCTAAGATTTTTAAATTACGGGAAATCTCACTTACTTCTTGCACTCGGTTATCAAAATTACCTGTACCCCGTCCTTGCATGAGCTGTAAATAATCTATAACGAGTAAACTTATACCATGCTCACTTTGGAGTCTCCTGGCTTTGGTACGAACTTCCATAATATTTGCGCCTGACGCATCATCAATAAATATTGGTGCTTCACTAAGTGCCCCCATAGCTTCACCAAGCTGGCTAAAATCATCTTCATTCAAATGACCTGTACGAATTTTAAATAAGTCCACTCCGCTTTGAGAAGAAAGCAATCTGTCTACTAACTCGTCTTTACTCATTTCCAGCGAAAACATGCCCACAGGCTTTTTTTGGTCTACTCCAATGTGCCGAATAATATCCAAAGCCAAAGAGGTTTTACCCATAGAAGGTCTGGCGGCAAGTATGACTAAATTGGATTTTTGCAAACCACTCAGCAGTTTATCAAGATCCAAAAAACCAGTTGCCACACCCCGCATCGCACTTCCATCTCTATGTAGCTCGTCTATACGCTCAAACGTTTCGTGCAATATAGTATTTATTGCAATAAAATTTTGCTTCAGATGTTTTTGCGAAACGGAAAACAGTTTTTGTTCCGCTTTATCTAAAATATCTTCTATCTCACCGTCTTCCTTATAAGCTACCCGAGTTATTTCTGTAGCACTATCTATAAGACGTCTAAGGGTGCCTTTTTTACGCACAATGTTGGCATAGTGAGCAATGTGAGCTGACGTAGGAACAGCATTTATAAGACTTGTTATATAGCCTGCACCCCCAGCCTTATCCATAAGTTTTTGCTCTTCCAGTAAATTAGAAACGGTAAGAATATCTATAGAGATAGTCCGTTCAAATAAATCTAAAATGGCATTGTAAATTACTTTGTGTCTAGAATCGTAAAAATCTTCAGAAATAAGGACATCGGCAACCTTTATAATCCCATCCTTGTCCAACATTAAACAGCCCAGCACCGATTGCTCGGCGTCTAAGTTTTGGGGTGGTAGTTTATCTAAAGCTGATATTGTTACTTGGTTCATGTTTATCCACAGATGCACAAACAATACGAATTACACAGTGGTGCATTGTTTGTATTACAATCTATAATTACCTTGAATTACGAAGCTTCGGAATCCCTCATATTTTCAAATCTGACTTAGCAGGAACGCCTGTGCGCATCTGTGAAAATATGCGAGATTCCTAGTGCATCTATATAAATAACATGTGAGAGGTTTCGTATTTCACAGTAATTAGATTCTAGCACGTTGAAGCCACGAAGAGCATTGACGAATGTAAGCTAAATCTGTATAATCTAGCATAATTCTCTCAAACTTGTGAGTAAGCTGTGAGCAGGTTGTGTATAACACACCCCGCCCATACTCTTGCTTATAATAGGCGTACCAACAACTACAAAGACTGGACAACTCGCCACTGTCCTACAAAGTCTTTGTTTAAAGCTACAGGAGGTAGCCATGAAGATTTTTCCAAAGTTACGTAGGAGGCACAATAGCGAAAACGGTCTTGAGCTGTCTGAATACGCAGTTGGTTTGGCGCTGATTGTTATTGCAGTTATTGCGGCTTTCACCAACCTAGGCTCTGGTATAGCTCGTAAGATTGACAAACTTACGGGCATACAGCCAGTGGAGGTGTCGCAAGCGAGTTTGGTGGCCACAGTTGCTAAACGAGTGACGAAAGATGACTGTGTGCCAACGCAGGCGAGAATTTTGCCAAGCAAGGATTCCACCAAATACGACCAAATGTTGCAGGTCACATGCAACAAACCCCGAACTCTGTTCTACGGAGTTCCAAGGGGTAAAGGGGTGGCTGAAGCAGTCCTGTTGTCAGTGGAATAAATATAGTCTTGTAGCGAAATCCTGCTACAAGATGAACCAAAGGGCAAGAGCGAGATTCTGAAATGGGGGTTCAGAATCTTTCGCTCTTTTATTTTGCTCTAATTTGTTGACCTTCTGGAGTGTCTATAACCTCAAAACCTTGAGTTTCTATTTGGTTACGTAGTTCATCGGATTTTGTAAAATCTTTATTTGCCCTAGCTTGTGTACGAGCATCCAATAAGCTTTGTACTTCTGCTGGTATTTCTAGTTCTATAGCAGGGGAGTGATGTTCTAAGTTTAGGCCCAATACAGAGTCTATCTGTAAGAGCAACTCTCGCTTGATAGAATCTTTAACTTGAGAATCTACTAAAAGTTCCCACACAACAGCCAACGCCTTTGGCAGATTTAAATTTTCCTCTACTGCGCTCTTGAATTTATTTATGTATATCTCGTAGGTCTTATCCGTCCTATTAGGCTTATCTCCAATCCCCAATGAGTCAAATTGCCTAAAGAGTCTTTCAAGTGCAGTATTCGCCGCATCTAAACTCTCCCAGGTAAAGTTCATGGGTTTACGAAAGTCGGTTTGTAAGCAGAGATAGCGGAAGGCAGTAGCGTTAAGTGGGTGTTTTTCTGATAGATCTTTAAGCGTATACACATTGCCATCTCGCTTAGCCATTTTTTTGTTGTCTATTTGCAAGTGTTCAGAGTGTGCCCAGGCGTGTGAAAAAGGTTTGTAGAAAGGCTGACTTTGAGCTATCTCGTTGGTGTGGTGGGGGAACACCAAGTCTACTCCACCAGTGTGCAAATCTGTAGGCTGGCGACCAAAAGCAATGTCGTTTATAACCGAACACTCAATGTGCCAACCCGGACGTCCATTACTAAGCATGTCATGTTCCCAGTAAATTTGACCGTCATCTTTTGTGTGCTTCTTCCAAAGCGCAAAATCGCTCAAGTTATCTTTCTCATACTCGTCTACTTTAACCCGCGCTCCTACTTTTTTCCCTTCCAAAAAGTCCTTACCCACAAGTTCACCGTAGTCTCCAAAGTCTGTTTGATATTTCTCTATGCTAAAAAACACCCCGTCTTCAGTTTGGTAGGCGAAACCTTTATTAATTAAATCCAAAATATATTCCTGAATTTGTGGTATAACATCACTTACCCTAATAAATCGTATACTCCCAGTGTCTATGTTTAGTTCTTTGAGCTCGCTTAAAAAAATATCTAAATACTTATCTGTAAAGGTTTTTAAGTCACTCACCGAAGCCTGCGTACCAAACTCCGCAATAGCCCCTTTAATAGTTTTGTCATCTACATCTGTAATATTCATTACCCAATCCACAGGTGTACCAGTAAACTCCAAGCTCCGACGAATAGTATCTGCAAACAAAAAACTACGAAGATTCCCAATGTGCGCATAGTTATACACCGTAGGACCACAAGAGTAAAACTTAAACTTTGGCCCCTCATGTTTTTGGCCAATTTCTTTATTTGTCCGAGTTAAAGTATCGTAAAGTTTCATGTCCCCATAATACCATAGAGAGCTAGATACAAACAAAAAAGCCTAGACAAATTGGGCATTTTATTGTATTGTACACTAACGCAATTTACTTGTAGCTCTGCTCGCCAAAGGCGTTAGAGCTCATCAGTTCACAAGAATAATGGAGGAATTATGGAAACTAAGCAGTGTCCAGGCCCTGACGGGGGTATCGGTTGCCCCTATGATATTCAGATTCTAAAAACACTAAAAGGGTGTGCAAGATGCATTTGTGTAATCGAAGGATGTGAAAATATTAGGATTGATAGATTCGAATATTGTGCAGATCACAACCTCACGTATAATAATGTCGATGACGAGTAAAGTATCTTCAGCCCTTCACTTCAGGCCACTCCGAGTGGCCTGTTATATTTCCAAAGCTTTTAAGTGTTGTTTGCGTAAAGCAGACAGGTGCTGATGGGGATGAGCATGCTTTAATATTTTAGAAAGATGGATGCCATTTACATAGTGCGGAAGCAGCACATAGTCTACCTTATGCTGGTAAAGTTCACGGGCGGCGTCATTATTTTGAGCCATTATTATAAGTTTGGCACGTAACTTCTGGTTCCTAACACTTTCTACAACAGTTAAGTTATCGTGGGTGTCTGGCAGGGTAGAAACTATCATGCGGGCATGCTGGAACCCCGCAAGTTCTTGGATGTACGGGTCACTAGCATCGCCACAAATTACGGGAACGCTTAAGTGTGAGTAGTGTTCTGCCACCTCTGGGTTAAAATCTACTATTAGAAATTTTTCACGAGCACTTATAAAACTTTCGGCCAGCTCTTTACCCGTCCGATGTGCTCCCAAAAGTACGATATGGTTTCTTAGTACACTTTCTTTCTGATGCAGTTCCGCTGTGCCACCAGCAAAATCAAACCAAGAAAGTAAACGCTCAAGCAAACTATATAGCTTATCGGCATGGATAATACTGTAAGATGACACTGTAAAGGTAATAATCGCAACCAAAGTTACCATACTAACTACCTCATTACCAAAATGACCAAGTTTTAGCCCTAAAGCAATTAATATTAAACTGAATTCAGATATTTGCCCGACGGTAATAGCAGCAAAGAATGATGTCCTAGGTTTGTACCCCAGAAAACTTAAAATAACAATCACAATAAAAGGATTCCCAACTAAAACAAACAAAGCTAAAACTATTGCCGGCACAATAGTACTAGCTATCCCGGCAAAAGAAAGCTGGCTACCTAGTACAATAAAGAAAATAATAATAAAGAAGTCTCTGAGACTGCGAATACGAGCAGATATTTCGTAATGCACGCTAGAAGCTGAGAGGGAAAGTCCTGCTAAAAACCCTCCGATTTCCAAAGAGAAACCCATAAAAGGTAACTGCACAAACGTAGCCAAGCCTAAGGCCCAAGCGAGCGAAACTACTAGTAAAAGCTCGTCAGATTTTCCAATAATGCGGAACAGCTTAGGAAAAATATACTGGTTTAACAGAATAACACCAAAAACTAGCAATGCCCCTCGGACAAGAGTTAATCCTAAATGGCTCCAAAGCGCAACACCCGTGGCAGAAGACCCACTAGATAAAATCATTAAAACCACCAATGCAACTAAATCTTGCGTTAGAAAAATGCCTACTACCAACCGACCGTATAAACTTTGCAAATCTCTTTTTTCAGACAACAACTTCACCACAATAATGGTAGAGGAAAAAGTAAGTGCTAGCCCCACATAAAAAGAAGTAAGTACCGAAAAACCCAGAAACTGACAAATTAGAAATCCTGTAATTGTAGTAACCAGCACCTGACCAGCTCCAGCCAACACAGCGCGTTTGCCAATCTTCTTAATTTGCGAAATATCCAACTCCAACCCTACCATAAACAGTAGTAAAGTAATTCCCACTTGCGACATGGCTGCAAGTGCACCAATCTCATGAAGTCGCCAATACCCAAAAGGACCTAAAATAAGCCCAGCAATAATATAGGCCAAGATACTCGGTTGTTTGAGATAGTGTATGAGTAAGGCGCATGCGCCTGCCAGCACAAGCACCACAGTTAATTCAAAGAATAAACTCTCCATTGATATTTACCTCTACGAAATTACGAAATATACGAAACTACTAAAAAGAACTTAAATAATATTTACAATTCTTTTAAACCTGACTCCTTTAGCCGTAAAATTCCCCAAAATACCCAATTGCAAACCAGTAGCCTTTAAGTACGAATGAACTTGAGTAATATTTGTTCTTGAAAAATTTTTATCTTTTTTAATTTCAAGTACTACTTTATTTTCAATAAGAAAATCCAAAATATAACTTCCGATACTTTCGCTCTTGTACTGTAATGGAATTGCTACTTGCTCCTGAAAAACAAAACCACGATTTTGTAGCTCACTTGCCACTGCTCTCTGATATATTTTTTCTTGGTATGTTCCTCCCAATTCTTTGTAAACCTCAAATAGTACAGCTACTATTTTAAAACTTAATTCGGGCAATACCAAATCATCTCTTTTTGTTTCTGGCATTTTTCGTAGTTTCGTATATTTCGTAAGTTCGTAGAAAACATATGCATATAGTTTACCAACAAAGTTGATTTGATCAAAGTGGAAAAGTTCTTTAAACTATAACTAATGAACACAAATGTAGACGCAATTTTTTTTATAGGTAGGTCTGGTGCAGGCAAGGGCACTCAAGCAAAGCTACTTGCAGAACGCATTGGTTTTTTTTATTGGGAAATGGGTGCCATACTTAGAGCCGAAATAGCGCGTGGTACTCCCATAGGCAAAGAAATTGAACCAATGGTTAACCGAGGTGTGTACCTAGATGACCATTACATGTTCAAGGTCATTAGTAGCCACGTAAGTGAAATTCCCTTAAATACGGGCATAATTTTTGATGGCTTACCAAGACGCATGAGCCAAGCTCCGTACATTGTTGGTTTGCTTCATGGCATGAATAAGAAAAATATAGCTACAATATTTCTTGACGTGCCAAGAGAGGATTCCGTAGACAGACTTTTACACCGAGCGGAAATAGAACATAGGATTGATGATACTGGAGAAGTGATTGAACGCAGACTTGACCAGTTTGAGCTAGAAACTATGCCTGTACTAGATTTTCTGGAGAACATGACGAAGTTTTATCGCATAGATGGCCGTCCAAGCGTGGAAAATGTAACAGAGGCTATAAACCAAGTACTTGGGCAATAAAATATCAACAACAAAACTATGCCCACCTTAAAAACAAACAAAGATCCATTAAATATTTTTGTAATAGGAGACTTGGGCGCGGGCAAAGCAACTCAATCGGCTTTACTCAGAAAAAAATTCTCTTTGTTTGAATTTGATTTTGGCAAGGAACAAGATAAATTGCGTCGTAAAGATAAAAAACTAGATTCAATTTTAAAGAGAATTATAGATAAAGGCGGACTAACTCCAACTAATATCTACCGAAAAATAATCAAGCAAGCTCTTACCCATTTGCCCAAACATAAGGGTCTCTTAATTGACGGTGGTCCCAAAATGCCAGACGAAGTATATTTCGTAAAGAAACTACTAGATAAGCTAGGTAGAAAATTTATTATTTGCATATACATACACGTACCATGGAAGGAAACTGTTAAACGAAATTTAAAACGCAAAGGTTACTTTGGTAAGAAAAAACGAGCTGACGATTCAGTTGATGCGTTAAAGATAAGGTATAAAGTAGTCCAAGCAAGCATAAGACGTGCCATGCCTGTACATAAATCCCTATACCCATTTGTGAAGATCAACGGCCTAGGCACAGTAACAGAAGTTCACAAACGAGTACTAGAGGCAGTTAAAAGATTGAGTTATGAATTAGGAGTTAGGAGTTATGAATAAGTAATCTGAGACTGCGAGAATCAGGGAGACTAATAGAGATGAGTTGTTGCGTGCAATAAGTCTCTCGGTCTCTATTGATTTCCATAAATCTCTATTGTCAGCATTATTCATAACTCATAATTCATAATTCCTCCCATGCCCGGACAAATTAAAACAGCAAAAGAGATAGAGCTAATAGCCGAAGGAGGTAAACTCCTGCGGGATGTTTTGCATAGCACGGTTAAATTAGTAAGACCGGGTATAACCACTCAAGAATTGAGTGATTTTGCAGATAGAGAAATTAGGAAAGTTGGTGGCGTGCCCAGCTTTATTGGCTACGGCGAAAAGGGTAACCCTTTTCCTGCTGCTCTCTGCACCTCGGTAAACGACGTCATAGTGCATGGCATTCCAGGTAAAGAAGTTTTGGCAGATGGTGACATTATTGGTTTAGATATTGGCATGGTGTACAAAGGTTTCTTTACTGACACGGCTATTACTGTATCGGTTGGTGATAATGTGGATGAAAAAAAGCAAAAGTTAATTGACACCACAAAAAAAGCTCTAGAACTAGGCATACAGCAAGCTGTAATTGGCAACAGGACAGGGGATATAGGCGCAGCTGTGCAAACCTATGCAGAAAAACAAGGCTTTTCGATTGTGCGAGATCTAGTTGGTCATGGTGTGGGTTACGATGTGCATGAAGATCCACAAGTGCCAAATTACGGCAAAAAGGGTACGGGCGCTAAGCTAATAGAAGGCATGGTTCTTGCCGTAGAGCCAATGCTCTGCGCTGGTACTTATCATGTATATTTTGATCCAGATGGCTGGACCATCCGCACCGAGGACGGGGGACTGTCTGCTCACTTTGAACACACCATTGCAATTACCAAAAAAGGTCCAAGAGTTTTAACGTAACCCCAGAGTTTTGTCATTCCCGCGCAGGCGGGAATCCAGGTTCCGTAACACGGAACACTAATATAAAAACTCAGTGTCCCGATGTGACATCGGGACCATAGATTCCCGCGCAGGCGGGAATGACGGAAGATACATGGGAACGAAATCCATTAGTAATTAAACCATGCAAACAAAAACTACAAAAATTGAACCTAAAAAGTCCTACACCAAAGAAACTTTAAAGATTTTTTGGCAACACACACGCCCCTACATATGGATTGCTTTCGCAAGCGTAGTTCTTATGTACGGCAGTACTGCAGTTGAGGTTATAAGACCATGGATCTATAAAGATTTATTGGACTTGTTTGCTACCTACAACGGAGATACAAATAGGGCCATATATTTAGTATCTCTACTCGGAGCGTTGTCGCTTCTAGCAATTGGAGCAAAAAGAGTTTCAACGGTCCTAGTGAATAAATTTCAAAGCAAAGTCAAACGAGATTTATGGCTAACTTCATTCCGGGAAATTCACAGGCGCTCATATGCATTTTTAGTGAACCAGTTTGTGGGTGCTCTGGTAAAAAAAGCTAACAGATACGACGGCGCTTATGAGCGAATAAGCGATGAAGTATTATTTGGTTTTGGCCAAACCATATTCAGAATCATAGCTATTATTGTAGCGATTGCTTTTTTTAGACTAGATTTTGCCTTAATATTTATAGTTTGGTTAATTATCTATGCAATATTTATTGTTATAACAGTAAAATGGAAGCGCAAAAAAGATTTAGAAAAGGCAGAGTCGGACTCTAAAACATCTGGCTTGCTTGCAGACAGTGTGGGTAATTATCACACTGTGAAAATATTTGCTTCTGCTGAAAAAGAGTCAAGAAGATTTGAAGTTCAGCTAAAAGATTTTATAAAGAAAATTCTTGCAGTTTGGAACGCTAGTGTACTAGTAGATACTGGACAAGCAGCATTAGGCTTCTTACTTGAAATAATAGTACTCTTATTAGCTGTTAAGCTTTGGCGTGCTGGAAATTTTACAGTTGGAGACATGGGCTTAATTCAATTATACATTTCACAGATTAACGGACGGCTTTGGGACCTTGGCCGTCAAATTCGAGGCACCACGCAGGCGCTATCGGACGCCAACGAAATGACCGAGATTATTTTGCAAAAAGACTCAATTGAAGAAGAGCGTGGCCGTTTCAGCATGCCGGACAGTGGTTCAATTATCTTTAAGGATGTAAAGTTTACTTATGGCACTGAAGAACATGTACTAAATAACTTTAGCTTAGAAATACCCAGAAAACAAAAAATTGCACTTGTTGGGCCTTCTGGCGGTGGTAAGACTACCATTACAAAAATTCTACTTAGACTTTATCCAGTTAGTCAAGGAGATGTTTTAATTGGGAATCAATCTGTTTACAACACCAGTATATATTCCTTACGCAAAAATATTTCTTACGTTCTGCAGGAGCCAATTCTATTTCATCGTTCACTGTTGGACAATATCGGCTATGGCAAACCTGGGGTCACAGAGGCAGAAGTTATTAAAGCCTCAAAGCTGGCCCATGCTCACGAGTTTATTTCTAAGTTTCCAGACAGTTACAACACTCTAGTGGGGGAGCGAGGAATTAAGCTTTCGGGTGGCGAACGTCAAAGAGTGGCGATTGCACGGGCGATACTTAAAGACGCACCCATATTAGTTTTGGATGAAGCCACTAGTAGCTTAGATAGCGAGTCGGAGATGCTCATTCAAGATGCACTTAGACACTTGATGAAAAATAAAACTGTAATTGTTATTGCACACAGGCTTAGCACCATCATGCAAATGGACAGAATAATCGTGTTAGAAAACGGTAAAATTACCGAGGATGGCAAGCACGAGGAACTCCTAAAAGCCAAGCAAGGTACATACCAAAAGTTGTGGGGCATTCAGGCGGGCGGGTTTGGTTAACAACATCAACAAGCAAAGGAGGCAGTATGGCACGCAAATACAAAGTGAAATTCCGAGACTTGGTGCCCGGGGATGTGTTCAAATACCATTCGTACAGTACCCACTTACGCGTATTTACGAATGACGGTGTATATAATATGCACCAGTCAAATAAAGGAACGTTCAAGTGGGGAAGTTTGCACTTTCGGATTGCGACAGACGAAAAGATCACGTTGGATAAATTTGATCCTAATCAAATTGTCCACCGTCTTCAGAACCAGTATCCGTTTGACTAGGATCGCAATCGGGTGCAGAAGAGAGCTCAACACTACTCCACAAACCATAGAAAGTGGCCAGGGGGTAGTTTTTTATATGCATCAATTAGCACAATAGACTTGTCCCTTAATAATTCTATTCCGCTTATTTAAAAATAACCGACTGATGGAAATAAGCCAGATTTTCTTAATTGGGGACAAGTCTAATTAATTTCTTCTACTTGCACAAAACATAGACTCCTGACAAAGAAAACTTTACCGCTTGTACCAGTTGACTAGGATTGCCCTATAAACAACCGATTGCTATTATCTACCGGCTGTGGTATACTGGCTATATCATCTGAAGTTACGAACTTTAGGGCAAAGGTCCTCTTTTACAGAGCCGAGCACAAAAGGAAACGAGCTTAATAATAAGTATTATGTCAGAGTGGAAGATGAGCTCTGGCTCTGTTAGGAAGCCAAACAAATGGCAACAAAGTTATATGTCGGAAACCTCTCTTATGGAGCAACCGATCAAACCCTCCAGGAAGCCTTTGGGCAAGCTGGAACAGTAGTGTCTGCACAAGTAGTCATAGACAAAATGACCGGCCGTTCACGCGGTTTTGGTTTTGTGGAAATGGATACCGATGCAGCAGCCCAGGCAGCTATAGAGCTCTGGAACGGTAAAGAGCTAGATGGCCGTGCAATTACCGTAAACGAAGCAAGACCACGTGAAGATCGCCCAGCTGGCGGTCGCGGTTTTGGTGGCGGTGATAGAGGCGGTCGTGGTGGTTACGGTGGCGGTCGCGGTGGAAATGACCGTGGCGGTCGCGGTGGTTACGGCAATGGCGGTGGTCACAATGACGATAGTCAAGGTGGCGGTCGCACTTGGCAGTTCTAGTATCATTCGGATATTCAAAAGAGTCTGGTATTTGTACCAGGCTCTTTTTGTTTACTCATGTGATATAATTTATTGAGTTATGAATTATGAGTCAGG
>CAZCTL010000009.1:0-19054 GCA_964501685.1 uncultured Candidatus Saccharibacteria bacterium | reverse complement strand
AATACATTGTTAAAAAGTTTAGAAGAACCAACTGAGGCTACTACTTTAGTACTAATTTCCACAAGACGAAACTTACCATTAACAATATTGTCTAGGGCTCAGGTGCTGGGATTTGGATATCTGAACTCAGAAGAGTTAAGAGCGATAGCACTTACACTGCAACTACAATGTACGGATGAAATGTTTAAATTTGCCAATGGGCGAGCATCGGAACTTGTAAAATTATTTAATAGCTCCAATGAGATAAACCTGAGAAAACAATGGCATCAAGACTGGCAAGATTTAACTGTTGGAAGTTTATTTGCTCGTTTGTCTTTGGTCCAAGAGTTGTCCAAGGCAGAAACCTCAGAAATTGAACACCGTATAGGTTTTTGGATTGTACAGGCAATGATGGAAGATAGAACTAATAAGTTAGTTACTAGATTGAATTTGTTGGCAGAAGCATTTAGACGATTGACTAGTAATGGAAATAGGAAAATGGTTATAGAGTATCTCTGTCTGAATTTGGGATGAAGTATCTACCGTTGCCAACTTGTACTATATCATTGACTTTGGCCCTGCTAGGCTAAAGCTTTGCGGTGGCGAGCAAGGTTAGGGCAGTGGGGGACGGATGGGTTATGAATAAATCAAAAATTATGAAAATATCCAAAATACAAATACTGCTTAGCTTGTGCTCTATAGTGCTACTTGCGGCTTCATGTAATCCGCTCTCAAATGAAAAATCTGGAGCTGGGGTGGCTAAAACTACAAATAGTGGCGTGGATTGGGTGTTCTCCAATAAGGCCGTGGTGGATACTACCAAGAAAAATTCTAAAAAGCTGGACTCGGTTTTAGCTACCAGTAGTGTAACTAGCATGAAGTTTGCTCCAAGTGACAACAATACAATTTTTGTAAGCACTCAGCGCAATGGTTTATTTGTGTCTAGGGACGGTGCTGGATCTTGGAGCCAAATGCTTTCCAATTTTGGTGCCTATGATGTGGCCATAGATTCCAGCAATAAAGACCACATTTTAGTTGTTGGGCAGTCAGGTGAACAAGCGCGTGTGGTTCAGACTCGCGACGGTGGAAAATCTTGGTTGCCTGTCTATAGCGATGCTTCTGGTGGCCAGGTGGCTAGGAGCATAGCTTTAGCTCCAGGGAATTCAGATACAATAGTTGTGGGGTTTGCATCTGGTAACTTTATTAGAAGTCAAGACGGTGGTGTGACTTGGGCACTTATTAAAAACTTTCAAGATGCAATTTCTCAAATATTTTGGCAAGGAAATTCTTTATATATTTTAACTCGTACCAAAGGCTTGTTTATTAGTACAAATGGCGGAGATACTGTTACAAATATTTCTAAACAATTACTGAATATTGCATCTTGGCGACAAAAGATAGCAGATATTGTGGATACTGATAGTACCAATACTGGTAGGGTAAATGTACCATCTGCAGAGACAACGGCGTTTTATAAGGTTGCAGTTACGGAAGGATTGTTTAAGCAGATATTTATCGGCGCGACTAATGGCTTGTTTAAAAGTACTGATGGTGGTAATTCTTGGCAATATTTGCAGTTGCCCCTCAAAAGTGCTCAAGCTACCGAAGTAAGAGGGGTAGGTTTGCAAAACAATGGCGATGTTATTTTTGCCTCCGTTGGTAACGTTATTTATAAAACATCAAATGCTGGTAATTCTTGGCAAGTAAGCGCTATTGCCACCAGCGCCGTAATCAATTATATTTTAGTGGATCCGAAGTTTGACCAAGTAGTCTATGTTGGGTTTATACCTGGACAATAGTAACGAAACGCAGAAGTATGAATTAGGAGTCATGAATTATGAACAGATTCCTAAATTCATAACTCCTAATTCATAACTCATAACTCATCAGCCAATATGACCGATCAAATACTACAAGAACATATACCCAATTTTGAAAAGACTTTAGAGCACTTGCATCAAGATTTGGCCGGGGTAAGAACTGGACGAGCTAATCCAGCTCTTTTGAATTCTGTGATGGTAGAAGCTTACGGACAAACCCAAGCCTTAAACCAAGTGGCAAGTGTGAGCGTGAGCGATGCCAAGACCTTGGTGGTGAGTCCTTGGGATAAGGGCCTAATGCAGGCTATAGAAAAAGGCATTGGGGCTGCTAATCTTGGCCTTAATCCAGCTAGTGATGGTCAGGTTTTGCGTATGACTTTACCAAGTTTAAATGAACAGCGTAGGCAGGAGTTGGCGAAACTGGTTGGTCAGTTGGCAGAAAAAGCGCGGATTGCTGTGAGAAACACTCGCGAAGACATTTTAAAGTCTGCTAAAAAAGGCGAAGTAGATGGTTCGGTGTCTAAAGATGATTTAGCTTATTTGCAAAAGAAAGTTCAAGAGGTGGTAGATAAGTTCAATGCTCAGATAAAGGCTATTGCAGAGGAAAAGGAAAAGGAAATCCTCACAGTTTAATTTTCCACGAATACACAAATTACACGAATAGCACTAATACTATTTTGTGGCATTTGTGAGATTCGTGTATTAGTGAATAATATATTATGTTAACAGTTTTAATTTTTATAATAGTACTTGGATTATTAGTCTTCGTTCACGAGCTGGGGCATTTTGTGGTGGCCAAGCGTGCCGGTATGCAAGTAGACGAGTTTGGCTTTGGCTTTCCACCACGTGTGTTGGGGGTGTATCAATCTGCTTCTGGTAAGAAATGGGTATTGGGTGGCGGACAACCTAAGGATGCCACATCTACAGTGTATTCGCTAAATCTAATTCCACTTGGGGGCTTTGTGAAAATAGTAGGGGAGAATAACGATGCGCCAGATAATCCAAACAGCTTTGGTAAAAAGTCTTTTATATCTAGACTCTCTGTGTTAATTGCAGGAGTTTTAATGAATGCAGTACTTGCTTGGGTGTTAATAACGGTCTGCTTAGTTATCGGAGTGCCAACTGTATTAGATGAGCAGGCAAGTGTTCCATCTGGTACGGTACTTTCTACGCCAGTCATTACCCTGTTAGACGTAAATGCTGAGTCGCCTGCGGAGCGAGCTGGGCTAAAGGTGGGAGACAGTATAGTATCTATTGATGGTGTAAGTTTCCAAAGCATTACCGATTTACAGAAGTATGTGGGAGACAGGAAGGGTCAGCAATTTAAGTTTATTGTAACTCACGGGGGAACTGAGCAAAAACAATTGATTGTTGAATCATTGGCCGATCCTCCTGCTGGTACCGGGCCTACCGGAATTGCACTTGGGCTAGTGGGAAAGCTTAAGTATCCGTTTATCAAAGCAATTGTGACGGGATTTACAACAACTGGAGAGCAAATGTATGCCATAGTGAAAGGTTTGGGGAAGCTTGTAACCGGTGGGGTGGAGCTTAACCAACTGGGTGGACCGGTAAAAATAGCTCAGCTTACAGGTGAAGCCAGTAAGCTCGGGTTTGTGTATCTGCTCCAGTTTGCGGCGTTTCTCTCACTCAATCTAGCTGTGTTAAATGCATTACCTATTCCAGCTTTAGACGGCGGTAGAATTTTATTCTTGATAATTGAGAAAATTCGTGGCAAGGCAAATAACCAGAGAGTGGAACAAGCATTTAACGCTTTTGGATTTCTGGCATTGTTGTTGCTTATGCTTATAATTACCGTGAACGATTTTAATGGTTTTAGCGCTATAGGTAAATTATTCCATTAAATATTATCCACTAATCCACGAATTGCACTAATATCACTAATCCCGGTATTTAAGTTTCGTGCTATTTGTGAGATTAGTGTATTTGTGAACAATATGAGGCAATCAAAACTTTTCTTAAAAACCAGTAAAACTGTGTCGGAAGATGAGCCAACGGTTAACGGTCGGCTTTTGGAGCAGGCTGGGTTTGTAGATAAACTTATGGCGGGTGTATATAGTTACTTGCCACTTGGTCTGCGGGTTGTAAATAACATTTCCAAGATTGTTCGAGAAGAAATGAACGCGCTTGGGGCAAGTGAATTGCTTATGCCTATGATTCATCCAAAGGATAACTGGAAAACTACTGGTGGTTGGGACAATATTGATGTCTTGTTTAAAATAAAAAGCCGAACGGAAAAAGAATACGCGCTTGGCCAAAGCGAGGAAGAAGTAGTTACCCCACTGGTATTAAATAAGGTTCAATCCTATAAAGAACTTCCGGTTGCGGTGTACCAGGTGGCTTGGAAGTTTCGTGATGAACTACGGGCAAAGTCTGGGCTTTTACGTGGTCGCGAATTTTTAATGAAGGACATGTATAGCTTTCATACCAGTCAGGAAGATTTTGATAGGTTTTATGCGGTGGCTAAACAGGCATATCTAAAAATTTTTGATAGACTAGGATTAGTGGCAAAAGTCACTGAAGCTTCTGGTGGAAGCTTTAGCGAAAAAATCTCTTACGAGTTTATGGTACTCACGAGCGGTGGGGAAGACGATATTCTTTATTGCGGGGATTGTGATTACTGTATTAATGTGGAGATTGCTAAGGTTAAAGAAGGAGACAGGTGTCCAAAAGATTGTGGTGGTACTTTAACAAAAGGTAGGGCGAGTGAAGTTGGAAATGTGTTTGATTTGGGCCAGAAATATGGCAAAGATTTTGAACTCGGTTATGCAGATGAGTCTGGGGCAAAACAGTTCCCGATTATGGGTTGCTATGGCATTGGCATAACCCGTCTTATGGGAGTAATCGCAGAAACCATGAATGATGATAAAGGTTTGATTTGGCCAGAGAGTGTGGCGCCATACCGGGTTCATTTAATTGCTTTGCCGGGGAAAGAGGCGGAAAAGGTTTTTTCTGCAAGTGATAAGTTGTATCAGGAGCTTGAAAGTGCCGGGGTTGAAGTATTATATGACGACAGAGTGGATGTGTCTGCTGGTGAAAAATTTGCTGTTAGTGATCTTATAGGTATTCCTCATAGGCTTGTGGTCTCGCAAAAAACCTTAGCTTTGGAATCTCTTGAGTACAAAAAGCGCAATGAATCTGAGAGCCGGCTAGTTAAGCTAGACCAGGTGACAGAAATATTGTAGAGTAGTAAAGCAGTAAGATAAAAAAAGATTAAAAACAAAAGAAAAAGGCTAGACGAGACTCATTGAGATTTGTAGAGACTAGGATATCTATAGTATTGAAGCAATAAATCTCTATTAATCTCCTTAGTATCTTGAGTCTCAAAAACTTTTCTTTTGTTTTTTTATGCTCATATCACTTTTTCATAATTCCTGATTCATAACTCTTAATTCTGCTTTGCTCATGCTTGAACCCATATTTAAAAGATTTTCTCAGGACATAGGAATTGACCTTGGTACGGCCAATACTTTGGTTTATGTAAAAGGCAAAGGCATAGTAATTAATGAGCCCTCGGTAGTGGCGGTTAATAATCGTACTAAACAAATTGTGGCTATTGGTACCGATGCTCAAAAAATGGTAGGCAGGACGCCCGGATACATTACCGCAAGTCGTCCACTAGTTGACGGAGTTATCTCGGACTTTGAAGTCACTGAGCAAATGTTGCGATATTTTATAGATAAAGTGCATGCCGGTACTTATAGTTTTCTTCGCCGTCCTAGGGTAGTCATTGGCGTACCAAGTGGCGTGACAGAGGTAGAGAAAAGAGCTGTTCAAGATGCAACCATAAACGCTGGGGCGAGAAAAGCTTATTTGGTAGAAGAGCCCATGGCGGCTGCTATTGGAGCAAGACTTCCCGTACAGGACGCAGTAGGCAGTCTTGTGGTAGATATTGGCGGAGGAACTACAGAGATTGCGGTGCTGTCGCTGGGCGGAGTTGTTATCGCTCGAAGTATTCGCGTTGCTGGGGACAAGCTTAATCAGGCAATTATTCAACACGCCAGGGACAAGTTCAACTTGCTCATTGGTGAGCGTACTGCTGAAGAAATTAAGATAAGCATTGGTTCGGCTTTACCGCTAGAAGAACTTTTGGAGGCGCCTGTACGAGGGAGGGACTTGCTTACTGGTTTGCCAAAGGAAATAATATTTACTGATACAGATGTAAGAGAGGCATTATACTCACCTGTAAAAACTATCGTTGAAAGCATAAAGTCAGTGGTGGAAGAAGTGCCTCCAGAAATTATTGGCGATATAATGTTTAGAGGCATTATGCTCGCGGGTGGCGGAGCTTTATTGCGCCGTTTATCTGAGTTAGTTTCTGAGGAAACAAAAATTCCAGTTTCGGTTGCCGATGACCCGCTAACTTGTGTCGCTCGTGGTACGGGTGTAATTGTAGAAGATTTAGAAGCTTTATCCGAAGTATTGGTTCCCGCAGAACAGGAATCTGTAGGAAGATAGTTTATAAAACCAGACAGTTTATTAAGTGTTAAAGTTAATGTTGGATTAGAACTTTACAAACTTAATGAAGTAATTTCATGACTCATAAAAATATTAAGCTATTGTATAGGATAGTTGCAATACTGGTAGTAGTTGGGTTATTGATCGTATTCCAATTTAGAAGCTTCGGTGGTTACTTAACAAGAACATTACTAGTTGTTCCACGTTTTGTAACTGAACCATTGACTTCTGTTTCAACCAGTCTTAGACAATTTGTGGTAGGTATTGTTTCAATTAGAAAACTGTATGTAGAAAACGCAGAGCTCAAAAATAGGATACAAGTTTTGGAACAGTCTCTGGCAAAAAACGCTGGCGTGATAGCTGAAAATGAAACTCTTAAATCTACACTAGGTTTTGTTGCAAAACCGCCTGTAACCTTAGTGCCGTGTACTGTTATTGGACGCGATCCAGAAGGCGTAACTCAAGCTTTAGTTGTAGGGTGTGGTACAGACAAGAGTTTGGTAGTTGGGCAAGGGGTGGTATCCGGAGGTTATTTAATTGGTAAAGTGGTATTAACTAGGCAAAGCACGGCTATAGTTTTGTTACTAACCGCCTCTACAACTTCCATGGATGCCAGAGTGGTAAACAAAAAAGTCAGCGGTGTTATAAAAGGTTCCTATGGATCTGGGTTGTTACTAGATTATATCTCTCCAATTGCTCATGTGGAAGTAGGGGATTTGGTTACCTCTGCTGGCATAAATGGGGCTATCCCACCGGATGTGTTAATTGGCAGTGTGGCCGAAGTATCGCATGAGTCCGGTGCTTTATTTGATAAAATTTCTGTAAGCAGTTCAGTGGATTTTAGAGATATTAGGTTTGTACATGTACTTAAACCGTAATAAGGGGAGACTATGAGATCAGTAGAGACTAATGGATATTGGGCGTTTAGAACAGTTATAAATACGGTCTCAAATAATCTCTATGAATCTCTATAAGTTTCCCAGTGTTAATGACTTGGAGTATTATTTTCTAAATTATGCGACCATATTTTTGGCCCTTGCTTTTTTTAACTTTCATATGGCTTCTTAACATTGCAGTTTTGCCAGTTTTTCTACAGGTTAATTTTGTGCCTAATTTAGTGTTGGCGGGAATAGTGGTATTAGCAATTACAGATGTGGAAACTCGGTGGATTTGGTTAGCGGCTTTTTTTGGATTGTTGTTGGACGCACAGAGTAGCGTGTTATATGGTTCATTTACTTTAGGTTTGGTGAGTATATATTTGATGGTGAAATATATATTCATAATTATTGTTCCATCCTCGCATATTCACTTGGCTATTCCTTTTGCCTATATTGTTGGAAATTTGGTGCTACAGGTTTGGATATGGATACTGGGAATATTTGCTGGTAAACTAGGTTGGCCAGTTTGGCCAAGTATTTATGATCTAGCCCATTTGCGCTGGTGGATGGCTTCGGTTGTAGGCGGAGGGTTTGCACTATTGTTCTATATTGTATGGCTAGAAATATTACATCGACTAAAAAGACCTATTCGAATGTAACTAATTACCAATGATTACTGCGCATAGGTTCACTATATTCCAACTATAAGTTAAGAACAGGGTCGATTGAGAACAAATCAAATGGAGAATTATAAAATATTTATTACATATGACGACGAACGCGGAGCAAATGCTTCTGCTGACTTGGCATTTGAAGAATCTTTGTTTGCAGACGTAAGTCCAGTCGATATAAACACAGAGGTGAACTCCAAGCAGAGTAAAGTTTCCTGGACAGAACTTTTGGTTGTTATTATGGTTTTGACATTGTTTTCAAGATTAGCTTATTTGCAAATTAGTAACGGCGCCCATTTAAGAGCACTTGCGGAAGGTAATAGGTTGCGAGAAAGAGTTAATTTGGCTCCTCGTGGACAAATTATAGATAAATATGGTTCTGTTTTAGCAGATAGTACGGCAAGTTTTAGACTAGTGGTAACTCCCGCAGATTTACCAAGTGATAAACTTTTATCAGAGTTGGAACGTGTAAAACAACTATTGGCAATTCAAGAAGATCAGGTGGCTAAAAATGCAGAAATTATTAATGCTAAATCTACTAAGCCTGTAGAAATTGCCACAAAGTTAAGAGCAGAGCAGGCAATTTTGTTTGAAACCCATGCTCTAGAATTTCCGGCAATGTCTATAGAAACGTTACCGGTAAGAAATTATGTAAGCAGTGAAGTATTTTCTCATGTTTTGGGAACAACAGGTGCTGTAACGGACAAAAATTTGGAAGAAGATAATAAGGATTTGTATGTTTTGGAAGACGTGATTGGAAAAACTGGACTTGAACTTTGGTATGAAGATAAACTTAAGGGCGAAAATGGAAAAAAAATTGTAGAAGTAGATGCTGTTGGAAGTGTGGTAAAAAACCTAGGTCACGTTCAATCAAGTCCGGGTAACAGCTTAAAAACTACTTTAGACAAAGAACTGCAGGAGCAACTATATGGGCAGTTTAGTGGTAGGCAAGGTGCTATTGGGGCTGCCATAGCTATGAATCCTAAAACCGGGGAAGTATTAGCATTACTATCCTACCCCGGTTATAATACAAACCAGTTTGCACTTGGTATAAGTGGAAAAGATTATCAAAACTTACTAAATGACAAAACTCTCCCTTTATTTAATCGGGCTATTGCAGGTCAACTTCCACCTGGCTCAACTGTTAAGCCTATGGTGGCTTTGGCGGGTCTGGAGAGTGGTGTAATTACCGATAAAACTGTATTCGTGGACAATGGCAAAATAAGCATCCCAAATCAGTTTAATCCGAGTGTAGTTTACGACTATGTGGGTTGGAAAAGGACTGGACTTGGTCCCATGAATGTTAGAAGTGCTATTGCCATGAGCAGTGATATATTTTTTTATATTGTAGGCGGTGGTTTGGATAGCGCCAAAATTGAAGGTTTAGGCATAGAACGTCTCTCAGACTATTATAGAAAATTTAATTTAGGTAAGATTACTGGGATTGATGTTCCCGGAGAAAAGTCTGGACTGGTTCCTGACCCTGCTTGGAAAATGAATTACTACAATAAGAACGCCGTACTTGGAAAGTGGTATTTGGGAGATACCTACCATGTATCTATTGGACAAGGTGATTTATTAGTGACGCCATTGCAAGTGGCTCTGTGGACATCTATTATTGCAAATAACGGAGTTGGGATGAAACCTCATCTTGTGTCTGAAGTCTTAGATAAACAAGGCGCAACTGTAGATACTATAGAACCAAGTATCTTGGTCAATCGGGTTGGTAGCGAAGCCAATATTAAGGTGGTGAAAGAAGGAATGCGTCAAACCGTGCTGGCCGGAACAGCTAAAAGATTGCAAACCTTGTCCATTACTTCTGCAGGGAAAACCGGAACAGCGCAGTTTGATAATAACGAGCATGAGCATTCTTGGTTTACTGCATTTGCACCTTACGAAAATCCGGAAATTGTGATAACAGTTTTGGTAGAAGGTGGCGGGGAAGGAGGGGCCGCCGCTTTACCAATTGCAGAATCGGCTTTAAAATGGTGGGCAGAACATAGATATAATAAGTAGAAAGTTCTTAAAGTTTATAAAGTTGAAAGTAGTGGCGTTATGTATTAAACTTTAAGGACTTTAGGAACATTATGAACTTTATAACTAATGTTGATTGACGGGAAAGCAATAGCACAAAATATATATGCAAATTTATCGGTTCGGGTAAGCAAGATAAAATTCAAGCCGGTTTTTTGTGATGTAATGGTGGGCAGTGATCCAGCATCTATTCAGTATGTTGCTCTTAAAGCAAGGTTTGCCGAAAAGCTTGGTATAAGATTTTTACGTGCCGATGTAAGCGAAGAGGCTAGTGAGGCAGAACTTATTGAGAAGATTGCGGATATTGGTAAATGGCCAGATTTGTGTGGGCTAATTGTACAATTACCAATCCCCCAAAAGTATAATTTACATAATGTGTTAAGCCAGATTCCTCAAGGTGTAGATGTAGATTGTCTAAATCCGGAAAATGTAAAAAAGTTCTACTCTATGGGTTTCAAACTCATTCCCCCCACGGCAAGTGCGGTTATGACTATTCTCAGCTCGGTGATGCCCGACTTACATAATAAAACCGCAGTGGTGGTAGGCAAGGGTGAATTGGTCGGCCGGCCAGTCGCACAACTGTTATCTAGAGCTGGGGCAGAGGTTATTGCGCTAGACAGTAGAACAGTTGAACCTAAAAGTGTTAGTTGTAGGGCAGATATAGTGGTAGCGGGGGCGGGAAATCCAAAACTTATTTCTGCCAGCTGGATTAAGCCCGGCGCGGTTGTAATTGATGCTGGGACTTCCGAGGATTTCGGGAGTATTGTTGGGGATGTAGACACTGAGTCAGTTGTGCAAGTAGCATCCTATTTGGCTGCTACACCTGGGGGAGTAGGTCCGGTAACAGTAGCTAAGTTGCTGGAAAACGTAGTGCAAGTTGCAGAGAGTAGAGTAGTTGGTGGATAACTTGAGCATTGACTGTTAGAGCAATTTCATGTAGCATTAGTCAAAGCTAATGATAGTAGTGACGAAGCAAGAATTAAGAATTACGTAAAATCAATTAGTATTTTATTCGTCCTGGGCTTTTTACTTAATTCTTAATTCTATATTCTTAATTCAGCGTTTCGCATATGGCAAAAAAATATCTTTTGACCCCAGAGGGTTTAATAAAATTGAATGAAGAATTAAAAAATCTCATTGAAGTAAAACGCAAAGAGGTTATTGAGCGTATTCGTGAAGCAGCTGCTCATGGAGATTTGTCTGAAAATGCAGATTATGCACAGGCACGAGAAGAACAATCCTTCATTGAGGGTCGTATTCAGGAAATTGAAGAAATGGTCAAGAATGCTGAAATAATAAATACTAAGTCCAATCACGCTTCCGTTTCTATTGGAGCAACTGTTACAGTGAGTGTAGCTGGCAAAGAGCGAAAATACACAATTGTTGGGAGTAACGAAGCTAACCCATCTGAGGGTAAAATTTCTAACGAATCTGTTGTAGGTAAAAATTTGCTTGGCAAAAGAGTTGGCGACAAAGTTAATGTGCCAACCCCGGCAGGAGAGGTTGTTTACGAGATTGTGGCAATTTCCTAGTGTATTTATAAATATTTATTTCACATCTGCCCGTGGTAACTTAGGGCGGATTTTGTTATAATAAGAGCAGAAGTGAGTCCGCCAGCTGGCGGAGAGTCGTGAGACTTGAGAGTGCAAAAAATGCATTTCCGGGTCTTTATTCTCACTCCTCTCAACTTCGCCACGGCAACTTAGGACAGGCAGGCCCCATTACTTACTACTTTTTTTATGAGCGAAAGATTAGAAGACATACGAAATAGAAGAATTGAAAAAATTAAAGCATTAGAGACAGCAGGTCTTGAGGCATATCCTTCATCTACAAGCCGTACTCATACCAATGCAGAAGTCTTGGAACAATTTAGTGTGCTCAAGGAGCAAACCGTAACATTAGTTGGTCGTATTCGGAGTCAGCGGGGTATGGGTAAGATTTTGTTTGCTCACATAGAGGATGGCACCGCTCGTATTCAGGTTCTTATAAAACAAGAAGATATAGGGGACAGTCAGTTTAACTTTTTCTTAGACACTTTTGATGTCGGTGACTTTATAGAAGCCACAGGCAAACTTTTTGAAACCAAAACTGGAGAAAAGACCCTTCAAACTACTAGCTTCAAGCTGTTAGCTAAAAGCTTACTTCCTTTACCTGCTGAACACTTTGGTATCGAAAACGAAGAAATACGTCTTCGTAGACGCTACTTGGATATATTGCTTAACTCGGAAGTTAAAGATATTTTTGTAAAGAAAAATGCGTTCTGGCAGACCGTACGCAGGTTTTTGGCGGAACGCGGATTTCTGGAAGTGCAAACCCCGGTGCTTGAGCACACAGTGGGCGGGGCTGATGCAGAGCCGTTTATTACGCACCATAACGCGCTGAACCAGGATTTTTATTTGCGTATTTCGCTCGAGCTTCCCCTAAAGCGTCTTTTGGTTGCGGGTTATGAAAAAGTTTTTGAAATAGGTCGTTTGTTCCGCAACGAGGGTATGGACCGCGACCATTTGCAGGAATACGATGACACAGAATTTTATTGGGCATACGCAGACCACCAAGACGGTATGCGCTTAGTTGAAGATTTGTATAAACTTATTGTGAAGAATGTCACAGGTGGGTATGTAACTACGTACGAAGGTCATACCTTGGACTGGTCTAAGCAGTGGCCACGGGTGGATTATTTTGAGCTATTCCTAGAGCATGCAGGCATGGACCTGAATACCGCGACTGTGGAAGAACTGCGTGCCAAAGCGCTTGAACTTGGGACTGGTGATGTAAGTGGTCTCGGCAAAGGGCGACTGATAGACTCCATTTATAAACGAACGGTGCGGCCAAAGCTGATGCAGCCGTGCTTCCTTGTGGGACATCCGATTGATATTTCACCGCTATCAAAAAGTGATCCAACAAATCCACGCAAGGTGCTTCGTATGCAGGTACTTGCAGGTGGCAGTGAGCTTGGGAATGGCTGGGCAGAGTTGAATGATGGGCAAGAACAGCGGCGCAGGTTCGATGAGCAAATGAAGCTTCGTGCCGAGGGTGACGTGGAAGCACAAATGCTAGATGAAGATTTTGTGGAAGCTCTGGAATATGGCATGCCCCCAGCGTTTGGATTTGGTATGTCCGAGCGAGTGTTTGCGGTGCTTATGGATAGGTCTATTCGCGAGACGGTAATTTTCCCGTCCATGCGCGAAGCCAACAACCAGAAAGCTAGTAAGGCGAAAGAGTCAAAGATGGCTATAGTGGTCATGAATGAAGGGGCGAACTTAGAGGAGTGGCAGCGTTTGAATACTGTGGCGCACTTAACAGCTAGCTTTGCCGCACGAGTGGGTAAACAATTATTTTTGCAAGATGAGATTTCTACGAGCGATAACGAGCATATAAAGCTGAACATCCAACACGCCATCATGCTGAAAGCTGGGCAGTCCAGCCAAGAGCTGTCTAGTCTAGCACAGAAAGCCAAAGAAGAAGGCTTGGAAGTCGCCGAGTTTACTCGAGAAATGATAGAAACTACGAATGATAGGAAAGTTATTGAGTGGACAAAGCAAAAGAATTTATCTGATATTGAATATTTAGGTGTGTTGGTGTTTGGTAAAAAATCCGTGGTGGAAAAATTGACTAAAGATTTTATTTTACATAAGTGATGACAGTTTGACATACCTTTACACTACATATAGTATATTAGTATGAATACTCAACAAGTTGTTTCCCCTCGGGAAATTCAACGCTCTTACCGAGCTATAATAAATAAAGTGAAACGTACTCGCCAACCTGTTTTTGTAGGTAGTTATGGACGACATGAGGTGGTTATATTGCCTAGTGATGATTATTTACACGCTAAAGATGACGGTAAGCGTCCTCGCATCACTATAGATGAGTTTGATACTTTAACTCGTGAGCTGAGGGGTGTGGGGAAACAAGATGTTAAAATGTCTACAATGTTAAAAGTATTGCGTCATGATAGAAATAGGCTATAAAGTAGTCGTAGATTCAAGTATTGTGCTTGCATGGGTCACTAAGGAGTCTAAGGTAGATGGCATGATGGGGAAACTCTCCGCATTGGTAACTAGTGGGACTTTGCTTGTGGTTCCAAGTATTTTCTGGTATGAAATTGCCAACGTGTTGAAAACTGGGAAAAAACAAACAGCTCAAGAAATAAAACACACATTGAAAATACTTGCCAAATTGCATATTGAGACCGTTGAGCTTAGTGAGCGTCTTACTGACTTAAGTATTTCTTATATGTTTACAGATAGTCTAAGCTTCTATGATGCAGTATACGCGGGTTTAGCTTGGCAATTACGAGTTCCATTATTTACTTTAGATAAGCAATTACAAAAAGTAAAAAGTATAGAACATATCTAAATAAACGTATTTTAGGGTTATATGAGCAAAGAGCAAT
The DNA here is from genome assembly GCA_964501685.1 of uncultured Candidatus Saccharibacteria bacterium. Lineage (GTDB taxonomy): Bacteria > Patescibacteriota > Doudnabacteria > UBA920 > UBA920 > JAEUSE01. The sequence goes on along the minus strand of CAZCTL010000009.1, from coordinate 4,800 downwards.
TACTTATAGTTTTGGGGCTAGTCAGAGACGAGGAGGGGAAGGTTTTGCTTGCTCAGAGAGTAGACAATTCTATTCCAGAGGCGACTGGCAAGTGGGAGTTTGTGGGTGGAAAAATAAATTTTGGAGAGAGCCCAGAAGTGGCGGTAGTAAGAGAAGTATGGGAAGAATCTGGCTTAAAAGTAGAGGTTATACGGCGCATTTCCAAAGTTCAGAGTATTGTTTGGAGCAAGACAAATGGGGATAGAGTGCAGGTTTTCTTAATTACATACGAGTGTGGAGTAGTGGGCGGGAGGCTAAACAATATAGGTGTAAAAGATGAAATAGGACGCCTACAATTTTTTTCGCTAGCAGATGCACTGGCTCTAGAGCTTTTACCCAATGTTCGCGAAACTTTATCTTTATTGTAGCTCTTTAATTATTGCAATTTATCATGAATATTTATTTTACTTTAAAACCCCGAAGATTTTTCTCTAGGCTGTCATTGTGAGTTAATCTTAGGAGCGAAGCAATCTCTGGTATTATCATGTAAAGATTATAGATTGCCACCTGCCCGACATGCCTACGGCATAGCCGTGGCGGGCGGGCGTCTCCGCCAGCTGACGGACTCCTCGCAATGACTAGAAGTGTAAGGTTTTGTTCTTTATTCATAATCCATGACTCTTAATTCATAATTCTCCCTATTATGTTAGACATAAAATTTATCAGAGATAATGCAGAGGCAGTAAAAAAAGCTATTACCGACAAGCGCGTAGATATTAATCTTGACGATCTGTTAGACATAGACGAAAAAAGACGTGATTTACTCACGGAGGTGGAGAGCCTACAAGCCACAAAAAATCAAGTATCCAAAGAGTTGCCTAATTTGCAAGGTGCGGAGCGAGAGGCCAAGATTTTAGAAATGAAAGAGGTGGATACTAAGCAAACATCACTTGCTACGGAGCTTAGAGAGGTGCAGTTACAGTATGAGGATTTAATGCTTCGGGTTCCCAACATTCCTTCACCGGAAACACCGGTAGGTGCAGATGACAGCCATAATCTCCCTTGGCGGTACTGGAGTCCGACTTTAGGGGATGTAGATCCGAAAGACGCTGAGAGAGTAGCAGAGGTGCCAACACAGTTCAAATTTCCTGTTAAAAGTCATATGGACTTATCCACAGCTTTAGACTTGGTGGATACAGATGCCGGGGTCAAAACAGCTGGTTTTCGTGGGTATTACTTAAAAAATGAGTTAGTCCAAATTCAGTATGCTTTGTTTTGGTATGCTATGGAGAAACTACGGGCGAAAGGTTTTACAGTTATGCAAACGCCAACTTTGGTACGTGAGTTTGCGTTGGTTGGCAGTGGGCATTTCCCAACTGGCAGGGATGAATTATATCAAATTGTAGATAGTGGCAGACTGGCATCTGGCTCTTCGGAAAGTAAAGAGCCAATTTTCCTTGCTGGTACTAGCGAGCCCAGCCTCTTGGCATACTTCGTGGATAAAATTTTAGAAGAAAAAGACTTGCCCATTAAAGTTGCGGGCATTTCACCATGTTACAGGAGTGAAGTAGGTAGTTATAGTAAGGACTTGAAAGGTCTGTATCGTGTACATGAGTTTATGAAGGTAGAGCAGGTGGTGTTGTGTAAAGCCAGTATGGCTGAAGGGGATGAGTGGTTAGAGACTCTTCGGGGTATTGCCGAGGAACTTTTGCAGGATTTGAAATTGCCTTATAGAGTTTTAAATATTTGCACGGGCGATATGGGCGCGGGAAAATACAAGATGTACGATATAGAAACTTGGATGCCAAGTCTAAACAAATACGGCGAGACGCATAGCGATTCTAACCTTACCGATTGGCAAGCTCGTAGGCTAAATATCCGCTACAAGGACAGTAACGGCAAACTGAAACATGTATTTACGCTAAATAACACTGCAGTGGCTAGTCCGCGCATCCTTATTGCCATACTAGAAAACTATCAGCAAGCAGACGGAAGTGTAATTGTGCCAGAAATTTTGCAAAAGTTTTTGGGAGTAGAAGTTATTAAACCAAAGTAAAGTAGTATACATTTTCATCTTGGTAGAGAAATTTATCGTGTTAGTTGTTTTTGTCATTCCGAGCGAGTCTGCGAGTCGAGGAATCTGCTTTTACTGAGAGAGATTCCTCGACTCGGTCTAAAACATCCCTCGCTCGGAATGACGGAGAAGAGTAATTTTTATGTTTAGATAATATTTACGATGAGAAATCTATTAGAAAAATTGTTAGCAGTGTTTGCACGCAATATTATCAAAAAATATCAGCCAATAATTATTGGTATAACTGGTAGCGTGGGTAAAACTTCCACTCGGGCTGCGGTTTTTGCTGTGGTCTCAGCTAAATACAGAGCCTATACACCACCAAAAAACTTAAATGACAAAATTGGTTTGCCTATGGGGATAATTGGTCTGGATAGTCCGGGTAAGAGTGTTTTGGGGTGGATAAAAGTATTTAGCCGGGCCTTATCTATTCTGCTATTTAAAGTTAAATATCCGGAAGTTTTGGTATTGGAATATGGGATCGACCGTGTGGGTGAGATGGATGAGTTGCTCTCTATTGCTAAGCCAAATATTGGCGTAGTTACTTCCATTGGCCTTTCACACTATGAATTTTTTGAGTCTAGTGATGTAATAGAACTGGAAAAGGGCAAGTTGGCGGAGAGTGTGGAAGCTAGCGGGGTGGTTATTTTAAACGCAGATAATGAAGTTGCTTTAAGGCAACGCTCCAAAGTTCACGCAAGTGTACTTAGTTATGGACGATCTGGGGATGTAATTTTAGAGGCATTGGAAGAGCTATTGTCTGACGCGAGTACAACACTTTTGTATGTTGCTACTCCTACTAGGAAGTTTGAGGTAAGAATTCCAGCGGTTGGGGCAACGCATGTAAGTAGCGCACTAGCTGCAATTGCTGTAGCTGAGAGACTCAAAATAGAAACCGACATTGTATCAAAAGGATTAAATCAATACAAACCTGTACCTGGTAGACTTAATGTTATTTCGGGGCTCAAACGATCTATATTAATTGACGATACTTACAACTCCGCACCAGATTCCTTACATGAGGCGTTACAACTTTTAGCTCGTTTCTCGGGAGCGCATAAGATAGCGGTACTGGGTGATATGCTGGAACTGGGGGAGTTATCCGAAGAAGCTCATAAAGCAGTAGGCGTGGAAGTAGCTCGTATTGCTCTCAGCCATTTGGTTACCGTGGGTGCGGGTGGAAAAATAATAGCAGAGTCTGCGGTGGCTTCCGGTTATCCGGATGAGCAAGTTATTTGCTTTGATAGTTCAGACGATGCCAGACTTACCGTGCAGGACTTAATCCGTGAAGGAAGTGTGGTACTGGTGAAGGGGAGTCAGAGCATGCGCATGGAAATTATTTCCAAAGAGATTATGGCAGAACCTATGCGAGCTAGCGAGCTTTTGTGCCGGCAGTATGGTAAATGGATAAAATAACTAACCTATCCGAAACAACGAATGCATCCCACCTACGCCGAGGCTTCGGCGGGCAGGCCGAATCTGCAAATATAAATTCGTAGAAGTATATATTCGTTGATTCGTTCATTTGTAGGTTCGGATAGCTTTATATGTTTAAAATCAAAAAACAAAAATCAAAAACTCGGTACGAGCATGTGCAATTTACGTCTAAGCTAAAGCAGGCAAGGACGCGTAAACGAGTTATCTATTCACCTACTTGGCAAAAAATTCTAGCTATCTTTAACCTTCTACTACGTTTTTGGAAGCTTATTCTGGGACTGTGCATAGTCTTTGTACTTGGAATCTTACTGGTTTTCTATAAGCCACTATTCCATGTTGTCCAGGTTGAGGTTGTGGGTGGCGAAACAAGTCTTCAATTGTCAGTGAAACAAGATATTGAAGACTTTTTGGCTACGAGGCACTGGTTACTGCCACAAGCCAATATTTTGCTTTTGTCGGAGATGGGTCTTAGAAAATATATTCTTGAACACAATAAATTAGTATATAAAATTGATAAAGTAGAAAAGAAATATCCAAAAAGTTTAATCGTTAGTATAACTGAACGAGCTCAAACTTTTGTGTATTATACTCAGGACAAACAGGCTGTATATATTGCCAATGATGGCACTGTTCTTGAAACTACTGAAGTTCGGCCAGACATTTTACCAATTTCATGGCCAGGTGAACACCCAATTAGTCCAGGAAGTCAATTCTTAAATGGGCAATTGTTAAGCACTTTACTTAGTATACATAATAATTTTCAAGAATATACTGGCTTGGCCAAGCCTTCGCTAGCTGAAATAGTACCAGTTAGTGTAAATACCTTAGCCAAAGAGAACTTTGATGAAAATGTTCCAAACAGCTTATCGGACCTTGTGCGTCCGACTATTTTACCTCTTGCAGATGTGCCCCCGCAAGAGATATTTGTGCATATAGGAAAAAATAGTCAGGCTGGTATGTCTGCTTTTTACATATTATTTGATGTAGATAATAATACTAATGAATCTCTGGAGAACTTGAAACAATTGCTTTTAGCACAGTCGCGAGAAAGGTTGGCAAATTTAGCCTATATAGATATGCGCTTTAACAACAAAGCATTTATCTGTTTACGTTCTGCTCCTTGCGCAACTCGATCCATTAATATCCCATAAGTTCATGTATATTCGCTTTTTAGTTTCATTTATACTATTATACTTATAAGTTAAATAATCTTATGCAAGACTTTAAAGAATGGCTAATTGGTAATAGGGGATGGAGGGCTAGTTTTCCTTGTGCCTTGTTTTGTGTAATATGTAAAGTTGACTGAGTTT
>CAZCTL010000008.1:0-19358 GCA_964501685.1 uncultured Candidatus Saccharibacteria bacterium | reverse complement strand
ACCGATTTAATCATTAAAGTGCTGAAGAAGAGGAAAATCTTCTAGGCAAGACCCAACAACAAATACAAATAAAAAAGAGCTGGATGAGGCTCTTTTTTTGATAACTGTAATTATATTTTGGAGGCAATTTTTAGGAAGTTGGCGAAGATGGTTCTAACTAAATGTGTATCTGTGTTCATAACTCTTTGTCCAGCTTCTTTTTCATCTATACCAGCCTCAGCTAATTTATCAGCTAAAATAGCGCGCGCAACATCGGTGGTTACATTGGTTGCTTCTGGGTGGTTTTGGATAGTATAAACTCCAGGAGCAAACCGTACTGCTTGCACTGGGCTCGTATCATTACCCGCTAGCACAACTGCGCCTTTTGGCAGTTCTGTTACATGCTGAGAATGGTTGGCAATTATCCCAAAACTCTCTGGCACACCTTTAAAAAGCGGGTCCATTTGTCCAGCTTCAGTTAAATGAACTACTGATGGGCCAAATTCTGGAGTGTGTTGTTTTGAAGCCTTGTCTATCCAGTCCACCTCCCCACCACAAGCTTTGCTAAATATTTGGTGGCCAAAGCAAATACCTAAGACTGGCACACCACAAGCTTTTGCAAGCTTCAAAAACTCTATGGTGGTATGAATCATCCCCACTTCTTCTCTCTCTGGCTGCTCGTTTATCCAAGTCATCATAGCTTCCGAACCAGTGAGAATAATTGCACCATAGTCCGCAGGATTAACTTCTATGGGCAGACCAGACTTTGGGTTTATTACTTCAAGTCTTTCATCGCCCGGTAGTAAACCAAAATAATAAGCAAACTGCGCCGGTACAAACTCTTCTGCCTCAGTTAAGACTTGCCCACCAGTTTGAGCTTCAAAATAATACTTTTGTAACTCTGGAGAGACTTGATTAAAATTTGGATGTCCAGATAGACCCCCATAAACCATATTCACCAATAAGACTTTGCCGTTTCTGGGTAACTCACCCATCTCCCGCCACACATCCAACATTTTTTGGTGATGTGCGGCACTCCAGCTAGCTTCCTGCTCATATCTTCTGCGACGTTCTGGAGCAATTTCAAAAAGCTCCCCCATTTCCTCTTCATTACCAGATAATTCTTCTTTATTCACAAACTGGCTACCCATAACTACCTTTCTTAGAAGTTACAGGATTGGTATAACACACTCCACCTGAGTTTACAATTCTTTATACACAGCCATTAAAAAAAACAGCTTTTTAAGATTAAGCTGTTTTTACTCATTATTTGGTCAATTTATTATAGATCCAACTGGATACGAATCTTTCTCTGCTTGGTTTATGGTTAATATATTACTCAATGCAAATCCTGCCCTAGTAAATGCCTGCAAACTACCAAATGGATGCAACCTTCCTGCGCTATAACGATACACGGTTTGGTCCCCGCTTAAGCGTACCACTGTATTTTCTTTAAACCGTATAAAAGGATTTTCACAGTCCGGATATTGCTCATCGGTAGCAATGTTATGCACATCAGCAAAACTTATCCCCCAGGAACGCAGTGAAGCTAAGCCCAAAGCACCTTCTTTACAATTTGATGGGTTTAAATAGTATACAGTATTACTATTTTGGTATTTGAACGATACGCCTGAAGCCCGAGCAAAAGTTTGGGTAACCCCAACAGCATCCAGACTTGCTTGGTCTACAATTGTCACATCTCGCAACTTTAGTCCTTTACTCGTAAAATCATTTAAACTACTAAAAGCGTACTTTAAATTACCCCTGGTAATGTAATAAACAGTATAATCACCTCCGTTACCCCTAACTAACTGACCTGAAGTAAACAATTGTGCTGCACTACCACTATCCACTCGTAAAGTTACTGTTTTTTTCACGATGTTGGCTACATTGTCAGCGACGATAATATGGAGTGGAAAGATCCCGCTTTCTGTAGGGGTCCCAGAGAGCGTATATATTGCTGAGTTTGAAGCACAATTATTTTGGCTCACTGGGCAACCTAGCATATACACGCCCAGAGTAACTCCGCTTGGCAATTTGCTATCTACACCCAGCTCAAACTTGTACGGACTCTTACCGCCACTTGCGGATAAATTAATAGCCAAATACTGACCTACCGTACCAAATAAACTATTTGGCACGTCCACCACGAGTGGGGCTACTACATTTGGTTTGCCAATGGTAAATACTCCACTTTTGCCTTGTTCACCGGTGCTTAGTGTGACTACTATTTGTTGCTGACCCTGATAGCGACTGGCTAATTCTGCAGGGATAGTCCAAGAATAACTACCGTTATTGGGTGCAGTAAGCGCAATAGTATATGGTTGTAGATAGAGTAATGGACAAGGGTTATTGGAACAGACCGTATTTGCATCTAACTCAATTTTTACAGTTGCCGAACTAGTAGTGCTACCAGCAGGATTAGTGGTAGACCACGTAATAATTTTCGTTTCGCCCACATTCCACGTTTCTCCAACTTGAGGCTTATTTACAGTCACTGTAATGGGCTGTGGCTGTACTGTTTGTTGAATACTAAATACAGCGCTATTGCCCCATAGTATGTAGTCAACTCCCGCGGACGAAGTTTCCATAGAAACTCTATAACTACCTGCCAGCACCGATGCAGGAATAGTCCAATTATATGGGCTACCGGTGGCGCCAGTGGCTATATCATATTTGCGCAAAGCTGTATCTACACAACTCTGACCTGCAGGACATCGCTCCTGAATAAGTTTAATTGTAACCGGTAAGTTGTTGTGTCCAGACCAAGCTATAGCCTTGGTTTGTCCTGTTTGCCACACCGCTCCACTGGCGGGACTGGTAATAACAATAGAACCTGAAGAAACAGGAGTGCTGGATATAGTAAATACTCCGCTATCATCTAACCAATCACCTACTTTCACTCTAACTTTATACTGACCACTCAAACTAGCCGGTACAGCCCATGCATATGTACCGGTATTCGGTGCCAAAAAAGTGATAGGTGTGATAGTAGATTCAAACTGACAATTTGTGCACGAAGGAACTGAAATATAACTCACAGTAACCGGCAACCCTTGTGTATCTGCCAACACGTTCCAAATAACATTAGTAGTACTACCAGACTTTACCACTACTCCACCTGCGGGACTAGACACAAATAAAGGTGAGGTACTTACCCCGGAACTAGCAATATTAAATACCCCACTCTGTCCCCAAAGTATATAGTCAACCCCAGGAGCTGAAGTCTCTAAAACAATATAATAGTTGCTACCGTTAAGTGTATAACCGCCAAGTGTTTCGGGTACGGTCCAAGCGTAGGACGTACCTGTTACACCTTGAGTTATAAGTACTTGAGCAGGTGCACACACCGTATTGTCTGGATTACAAACATTTAGTTGCAAATAAATTTTAACCGGTAAGTTATTGTGTCCGCTCCAAGTAATAGTTTTAGTCTGACCTACTTGCCAAGTGTCACTCTTGGCAGGGCTGGTAATAACTATAGGTCCTTTAGCAACAGTAGCATCGGCTACAGCAGACGCAACTTCTGCAGTGGCAACTTGTAAACCAAACAGCACTAGTACAACCAAAAAGACCAGATGCCATCTTTTCACCAAAGAAATTGAGAATATCATAATATATTTTCCTTATGTTTCTAAATAACTAAACTTAATTATATAATATCATGAAATATATAAAACCGCTTTACAAAACAAAGAAATTATGGGTATTATACCTTCAGCAAAGACTATGTTGTGGCAGTCACCACAATCTCCGCCAAGTGCGGAAAGTCGTGGACAGAAAGCTTTAACATGTAAAGCCAGTAGATCCCGCCGGAGAACAACTCCGTTAACAAAGTTAAACTAAGCGCCCGCCGGCAAGGTGGGAATCAAGATGGTACCTCCCTGAACGTAATTGAAGGGATCTTGAACACTTATTTTTGAGTGTTTTTATTTTTATAACTTATTTACCCACCAATACACGAAATACACTAACCTCACTAATATATGCTTATTTTTTAAATATATATTTTGTGAATTAGTGCTATTCGTGAAATTAGTACATTAGTGGACAATTATGCAAGAAGAATTACCAAAATCCTACGACGCTTCTACAGTGGAAGGGAAAATTTATAACCAGTGGCTGGAGTCTGGCTACTTTAATCCAGATAAATTGCCTTTTTCTAAAAACGCACCACATTACTCTATAGTTCTCCCCCCACCCAATGTAACAGGTACCCTGCATGTGGGTCATGCATTGATGTTGGTTATTGAAGATATACTCATTCGCTTTAAGCGCATGCAAGGACAACGTACACTATGGGTACCGGGAACAGACCATGCGGCTATTGCTACACAATCAAAAGTAGAGGCAGAGCTGGTTAAAAAAGAAGGCAAAAATCGTCACGACCTCGGACGAGAGGAATTCTTAAAACGAGTAGATGCTTTTGCTCAAAATAGTCACGATACTATTGTTAGTCAAGTTAAAGCCATGGGTGCTTCGGTGGACTGGAGCCGAGAAGCGTTCACCTTAGACGCGCCACGCAGCCGTGCAGTAAAAACTGCGTTTCGGCGTTTATACGACACAGGACTTATTTACCAAGGACTGCGCATAGTGAACTGGGATGTAAAAGGACAAACTACTATATCTGACGATGAAATTGTCCGCGAAGACCGACCAGGAAAACTATACACATTCCGCTACAGCAAAGACTTCCCTATTTCCATATCTACCTCAAGACCAGAAACTAAAGTTGGCGACACCGCTGTTGCAGTGCACCCAACCGATAAACGCTATGCGAAGTACATTGGCCAAGAGTTTGATGTTACATTCTGTGGCACGCAACTGCATATCCGCATTGTCGCTGATGAATCTGTGGAACCAGAATTTGGTACGGGAGCTCTGGGCGTAACACCAGCGCACAGCAGTATAGACTGGGACATCGCCCAAAAAAACAACTTACCCCACAAGCAAGTAATTAACGAACTTGGACGCATGGTAGTAGATAATCCAGAGCTACATGGTAAGAAAATTGCTGAGGCCCGTGATCTTATTGTGAACTGGATTCGCGAGCAGGGCCTGCTTGAAAAAGAAGAAGACATTACCCAAAGCATAGCCCTAGCAGAACGTACAAAAGGCGTAATTGAACCTTTGCCTAAAGAACAGTGGTTTATAGATGTAAACCGCGAGTTCGCTATGCCCCATTCGGAGATTACAGGTATAGCAACAGGTGAAATTGTCACTTTAAAACGACTCATGCGCCACGTGGTAGAAACCAGCCAAATTAAAATTGTGCCAGAACACTTTGAAAAAATTTACTACCACTGGATAGACAATTTGCGTGACTGGTGCATTTCCCGCCAAATTTGGTATGGCCACCAAGTGCCAGTCTGGTACGACACAGAAGGCAACCACCTCTTACCGAAAGAATTCCATTTTTATTTAGCTAGACACGCGGAATGTGATAGTAACGCAGCCAATATATTGCCGACCGACGAATCCAAACTGACCGCCCGAGGTAGTGACCAAGCGAAACAGTTAGCAGACGAAATGCGAGACAAGCATATTACTAAAATTATAGCTTCAACCCTCACTCGCTCACACGAAACCGCACGCATCATAGCTACAGAGTTAGGGTTGCCAGAAAGAGCAATAGAAATTTGGGAAGAGGTCCGTGAAATCCATGTGGGCAACCTCCAAGGCAAACCAGAAGATCCAAACCTCCACGGGTTTGCTCAAGCTCAAAAAGAAGGTACTGGTGAAAGTTTGAGCTCTATTGAGCAACGCGTACAAAATACTATTACTAAACTTGAAAAACTTCAAACCGATGGTAGTGTACTTATTGTTGGTCATGGTGGTTTTAATGCAGTATTGATGGCTACACTTGAGGGCAAGAAAAAAGAACAGTATGTAGATTTTAGAACCAAGATTGGAAACATCCCCAACACGTCATGGAAAAAACTTACGCTCGTGCAAGACCCTGTAGGTGAAAACTTACGGCAAGATACTGACACGCTTGATACCTGGTTCTCTTCTGGCCTATGGACTTTTAGTACGCTTGGCTGGCCAAATGAAACCATGGACATGCATGATTTTCATCCTACCGCAGTGCTAGAAACTGGCTATGATATTCTCTTCTTCTGGGTAGCACGCATGGTCCTACAAACCACCTCGCTCACAGGCCAAATACCTTTTAAAACCATATTCCTGCATGGTTTAGTTAGAGACGCAGGCAAGCTAAAGATGAGTAAAAGCAAAGGAAATATAGTAGACCCACTAGACATGATTGAAAAATACGGCACAGATGCTTTGCGCTTTGCGCTTATCTTCAATACTGCCCCAGGAACCGACATAGCACTCGCAGAAGACAAAATAAAAGGCATGAAGCACTTCGCCAACAAACTTTGGAATATTGCCCGGTTCATAATTACTAACATAGACACAGGCGAAAGTGCGGATCGACTTTGGGGTAGACCTGAACCGCTAACAGATGCTGATCGCGACATATTAGGCAAACTAGATACAACCATTGCGGATGTGAATGCACATCTAGATAACTTCCGACTGCATGAAGCAGCGCAAAGCATATATCAATTCACTTGGCACGAGCTGGCAGACGTATACATTGAAGCATGTAAAGCACAACTCCGAGACAATAAAACAAAGGTGGCCACAGAGAAAATGCTCTTCCACAACCTAATTACCACCCTCAAGCTCCTGCACCCGTTTATGCCTTTCATCACCGAACACATTACCAACCTACTCACTGAACGTGGACTCCGCAAATACTCCGATCCCCTCCTTATTTCCAAATGGCCAGAGGTCTAAAATCATGAATAACATAAAATGGATATTCTTTGATATGGGTGGGGTAATTCTAAATGATGATGAAGCAGAAACCCGGAGACAACAAGCATTATTAAGCATTGTAAAACCATTAGATGCCACTATCACCATAGCGAAGATTCAAAAAACCTGGTGGGAAGCTTCTAAAACCGTAGGTTCTATATGGAAGAACACACTTAGATTACTCTTACCCAACCATAAACAAATTAATGTACTAGAAACTAAATTCCTAGAGATTGTACCAAATGGTACCTATGCAAGTACAAGTTTTATTCGTCCGGAAGCTAAAAATGTACTTGGGCATCTAAACACAAAGTATAATCTTGGTATAATCGCCAACCAATCCACATCCATTACCGAAAAATTAATACAAACAGATATACTCAAGTACTTCAGTCACCAAAAAGTATCCGCTCACCACGGCCTAGAGAAACCTGATCCAGCTTACTTTGCAAGCGTATTATCTGACACAGGCGCAGACCCAAACACCAGCGCCCTAATTGACGACAACTGGCCACGCGGTTTACTCCCTGCCAAAAAACTTGGCATGACCACAGTACTATATAAACGTGATATTTGGAAATATTCAGACACTCAACCAGACTATAGTATTTACAATCTAGCTAAATTGATAAAAGTCTTTTAAAAGAAATTCTCTAGGATATTAGAAAGTTATAGTTTTATAAGATTTACTTGGTTGTATCACAACCGGGACATGCTCACTGACAGCGCATAATCAAAACTTTGGGTAGGGGTGATAGTTTGATAGAATATAAGAATAAATGGTAGATTCCCGCCTGCGCGGGAATGACAATGCGTATGGAAACAAAAATGCAATGGTATAACAGAAAGGGGGAGAGTGTTTTGGCGTATCTTGAAACGGACAGCGGGGGGCTGACAGGTACTGAAGTGGCACGCAGATTAGAGCATTTTGGGCCAAATAGTTTACCAAAACCAAAACAGGAGTCGTATTTCACAATATTCGCTCGACAGTTCGCCAATCCACTCATCTACTTACTACTACTGGCCGCAGGAGTGGTCGTCCTCATGGGCGAGTTTGTAGATGGTAGCATTATTGCGCTGGTGCTTATCCTAAACGCCATAATTGGTAGCATTCAAGAAGGTCGAGCTGTAAAAACTCTTGTAAGCTTGCAAAAACTGGTTACTACAAAAGCAACCGTACTGCGTGACAACAAGGAAATCGTGGTAAACGATGCTGAGCTTGTGCCCGGGGACATAGTAATTTTGCGCGAAGGAGAAAAAGTCCCGGCAGACTGTCGGATTCTTGAGCAAACATCACTCAAGGTAAACGAGTCTGCTATTACTGGTGAATCCGTGTCTGTAGAAAAACATTCAGATGTGGTTGGAGAAAAAAACAGTTCCCTACCCCTACCCGACCAGAAGAACATGCTATTCCTAGGCACACTTATTACGTCCGGTAACGCCCGAGCAGTGGTGATAGCAACGGGATTACAGACTGTCATGGGTAGCATATCGGGTAGCATTCAGCACATTCAGCGAGAGATTCCGTTACAACGAAATATTCGCCACTTGGCAAATATACTCATACTAGTTGTGCTTAGCTGTAGTATTATACTATTCTTTGCCGGACTCTATCGTGGCATGGAAATGCGAGAAATTTTTGGCACCGTCGTGTCTCTGGCCGTGTCCATTATTCCCGAAGGGCTACCAATTGCAGTTACGCTTATCTTAGCCAGTGGCGTGTGGCGCATGAGCAAGCGCAATGCGCTTGTAAAAAAGCTTCAGGCAATAGAAGCACTTGGACAGGTAGATATAATTGCCGTAGACAAAACCGGCACTATTACTCAAAACGAGATGACCGTAGTAGAAGTAGCCGTAGGTAACCAGCGCTACTCATTTAGCGGAACCGGATACGAAGAGTCTGGGGGTGTACTACTGGACAACGTACACATAACCCCAGCCGAATACCCAGAACTACTCGTGGCTGGTAAAGTATTTGCGCTATGTGCAAACGCCCGCATAAGCAAGGACGAAGAAACTGGACAAGTACTGGTCGCCGGAGACCCAACCGACGCCGCATTAGTAATAGTCGCGCAAAAAATTGGGTTCGTGCGCGATGAACTTCTAATTCAACACCCGTTGGTGGAAGAGCTGCCATTTGACTACAAACGAAAATTCCACGCCACGGTACATCAACTGGGCAAAAACTACTTCTTGTCCGCCATAGGAGCCTTAGATGCCATACTTCCTTTATGTGAGAAAATAGAAAGAAGATCCGTACTGCTTCATGCCCATGCCGCCAGTAAAAAGGGATTGCGCGTACTTGCCTTTGCGTATAGTGAGAAAGCAAAACCAAGTAGTGCTGACGATTTGCCTAGGCTTACTTTTGGCGGACTAGTGACCATGCTTGACCCGCTCCAGCCAGAAGTAGCAGAAGCAGTGGCACAGCTTCGACAAGCTGGGATTCGCGTAGCCATGCTCACGGGTGATAACGCACTTACTGCAAAAGCCATAGCAGAAAGTGCTGGTATATATACCAGCGGTGATCAAACTATAACCAGTAGCGAACTGTATAAACTCTCCGACAAACAGCTCTATGAGAGCCTCCATACTACCACCGTATTTGCACGAGTAACCCCAGACGACAAGCTTAAACTTATAGAATACTACGGCAATCAAAAGTTAATTGCTGGTATGACGGGTGACGGAGTAAATGACGCACCGGCATTGCTTGCCGCAGATATAGGCATGGCCATGGGTAAAAAAGGTACTGAGGTAGCCAAGGAAGCCGCCGACATAGTCCTTTTAGATGACAACTTTACTACCATAGTCGCGGCAGTAGAAGAAGGACGAAATATTTATTTGACTATTAAAAAAGTACTGCTGTACCTCTTCTCTACTTCACTAGGCGAGCTTTTGGCAGTCAGCGCCTCCGTATTCATGGGATTGCCCTTGCCAGTAATAGCTGTGCAAATTATTTGGCTAAACTTCGTGACAGACGGATTTCTGACCGTAGCACTAGGCATGGAACCTAAAGAGCAGGGCTTACTGAATAAAGTATTCAAACCCGGCAAGTATTTGCTTTCCAAGCACGACATTGGCCGTATGGTAGTAATGGGCGTCACCATGGCAACAGTTACCTTGTACCTGTTCACTACTCACCCAGGGAACCTGATATATCGCCAAACCATAGCACTCACCGTGCTGGCAGTAGTCCAATGGTTCAACGCATGGAACGCTCGTACAGAAAAAAGCATTTTTGTAAGTCGCCCTTGGCGTAACCCATGGCTTGCGCTTGCTACAATCACGGTCATAATTCTACAAATACTCGCCGTATACTGGCCACCTTTTCAAACCATTCTAAAAACCACGGCACTTACCACAAGCGACTGGTTACTTATACTCCTCTGCGCTCTAAGCATATTTGTAGTAGACGAATGCTACAAACTTTTCCGTAAAATGTTTTTGTGTTGAACATACTAGTGTTGTACTCACTCTTTATTTAAAGACCGCCACGTAACTCTGGATGGTCTTTCTTGGTAAGGTGTCTCGGAAGGGTGAAAGCACGGTCTTTTAGGCAGTAACCAGCCAAAAAAGTTTAACCTTGAGAGTAAGGTGTAATATTCCGCAGGGAACATTAACACCGCCCTTCACAAGAGAAACCTTTCAGAGTGAATGCAGCGCTAGATAAGTTAACAGGTTATTTTCCCTCACCCATAAACAAAAAGACTACCGGAATTCCGGTAGTCTTTTGCGCATACAAACTATTCTACTCTGATTCTTCAGCAGATATACTATCTGCAGATGTGGCCATCGCCGATGTGTTTTCACTCATCTCACTACCAAAACTGTCTAATACTGGTTGAAACACTTCATCTGGCCCGGGTATAGCTTTGTCTTTATCAAAACCCGTACCGGCAGGAATAAGCTTGCCAATAATTACGTTTTCTTTAAGACCCCTCAAATAATCTGTTTGAGCAGTCACAGCAGCGCTAATGAGTACCCGAGTAGTTTCCTGGAAACTAGCCGCGGCCAACCAACTATCGGTGTTAAGCGAGGTTTTAGTAATTCCCATGAGTAGTTGTTCGCATTTTGCCGGTCTTAGACCCTGTTCTTTGATTTTATCATTAATTTCCCTAAATCTTGCATTATCTACTGTATCTCCGACCAATAATGCAGTGTCACCGGAATCGGTAATACGCACTTTAGAGAACATTTGACGGACAATCACCTCTATATGCTTGTCGTTAATCGAGGCACCCTGAGACGAATAAACTTCTTGCGCACTTTTAACAACATAATCCTGCGCTGCTTCTGTACCACGAAGTGTAAGTACTTGCTCTGGATTAAGACTACCTTCGGTTAATGCTTGACCCTGACTCACTAAATCACCATCTTGTACACGTAAACGGAATGAAGCCGGAACCACATATTCCTTAAGTTTTTCACTTTCGTGAATTACTACAAGTTTATCTTTTTCTTTTCTAACTATACCTGAATTTGTTGCCTTCACCGAGGAACCAGTATCGCTCACAAATAGGACATCTCCTGTATCTACGTGCTCCCCATCGCGAATGCCACTTTGTACCGTTCCCGGCAGTGCGTAAGTATCTTTCTCTACATCTCCTGCCTGTATGCGGATAACGACCTCTTTGTTATTAAGTTTAGTGATGTAGGCTTGTCCTTCTATCTCAGACATTACGGCTTGGGCTTTTGGCGTACGTGCTTCAAACAATTCTTCTACACGTGGCAAACCTTGAGTAATATCTTCAGCCGATGCAGCTCCACCGGCATGGAAAGTACGCATGGTCAGCTGAGTTGCTGGCTCACCAATACTTTGAGCAGCCACAATTCCTACTGCCGCGCCCAGTTCTACCATCTTATTAAAACCCAAGTCAAAACCGTAGCAGAGCCTGCACACACCACGCATAAGTCTACACTTTAAAACCGACCTACACTTAATTTCTGCCACATCTGTGTAAGTTTCAGCAATTTTTTTGGCCATAAGTTCATCTACGGCTTCGTTCTTTTTGAGAATTACTTCCCCTCCCGAAGTTACATCTTCGGCTACTATACGACCAAAGATGCGTTTCTCTAGTGGCCTGTTTAATGTAACAGATTCAGCACGGCTTATTATCGCATACTCTTCTGTACCACAATCTTCCGTGTTAACTACAATGTCTTGGGCCACGTCTACTAACCTACGCGTTAAGTAGCCAGCATCAGCAGTCTTAAGAGCCGTATCGCTCATACCCTTACGAGAACCGTGTGTGGAAATAAAATACTCCAAAACTTGTAAACCTTCTTTGAAGCCACTTCTACAAGGTAATTCAATAACCTCACCCGACGGGTTAACCACCAACCCTTTAAGGCCCGCCATAGCAGTGAGCTGAGTAATAGAACCGCGACCACCGGAGTTAAAGATATAGTCAACAGAACTGTGTTCCTCTACCGTTTTTGCCACCTGTTTACCAACGGCTTCGGTAACACCCGCCCAAATTTCTATTACGCGACCATAACGCTCATCATCTGTTAATAGTCCTTCTCTAAACTGATCATAAGCAGCTTCTACTTCTTTATCTGCTTCCTCAAGCAACATCTTTTTTTCAGATGGCACCTTAAGATCATCCATCCCCCAAGAAATACCAGAGCGCTTCATGTAGGTAAAACCGGTGCGTTTAATAGCATCAATTAACTCGGCAGTCGCATTGGCGCCCAAAATACGATAAGCTTCTCTAACCAAGGCTTGAAGCTTCTTTTTATCAAAAGTCTCATTTCTATACCCAAGCTCTTTTGGAATTACCTTATTAAAGATAAGTCTGCCTACAGAAGTTTCCAACATTTGCCCATCTTCTAAGCGCACTTTAATAGGAGCTTGAATCTGAACATAGTTATTGTTATAAGCCATAATGGCTTCATCTCGGCTAGAAAATATCTTGCCACTACCCATAGTACCCGGGTGTATTTTAGTAATATAGTAGCATCCCACTACTACATCTTTATCTGGAGTCATTACCGGTTCACCCGAGGCCGGCTTGAGTAAATTATGAGCGCTCACCATAATTTCCTTTGCTTCTGCTTGAGCTAGTTCGGTAAGTGGCACGTGCACAGCCATTTGGTCACCATCAAAGTCTGCGTTAAAAGCCGCACAAACCATAGGATGAAGTTGAATAGCTTTACCTTCTATTAAGACTGGTTGAAAAGCTTGGAAACCAAGTCTGTGCAAGGTTGGGGCACGATTCAAAAGAACATAATGATCGCGAGTTACTTCTTCTAGTATATCCCACACCTCTGTTCTGGATTGTTCAATAAGCCGATTTGCACTTCGAACGTTGTAAGCATATTCACGAGTAATAAGTTTAGAAATTACAAAAGGCTTAAAAAGTTCCAAAGCCATCTTTTTAGGAAGTCCACACTGATGTAGCTTTAGTTCTGGACCTACCACAATCACGCTCCGTCCAGAATAATCTACACGTTTTCCAAGCAAATTCTGACGGAAACGACCCTGCTTTCCCTTAAGCATATCGGCTAAACTACGGAGCTTGCGCTTTTGGCCTGTGGAAGCGGTTACTTCTTTTCCATGACGAACCGAATTGTCTATGAGTGCGTCTACAGCTTCTTGAAGCATGCGCTTCTCATTTCTGGTAATAACTTCAGGAGATTTTATTTCAATAAGTTTTTTTAATCGATTGTTGCGGTTAATAACTCTTCTATACAGGTCATTCAAGTCACTTGCCGCAAATCGACCACCATCTAACTGCACCATAGGGCGCAAATCCGGTGGTATAACCGGCAAGTTACCTATAAGCATCCATTCCGGCCTGAGTCCTGCGGAAATAAAAGATCTTACAACCTTAAGTCTGCGCAAAGCTTTTTTAGCAGCTTGTCCTTCTAAAGTCTTGAGGCTTGTTTCTAGCTCCATAGCCAGAGCTTCTAGGTCAATTTCTTCCAATAGCACTTTTATCCCCTCAGCACCAATACCTGCCTTAAACACCGGCCCATATTTTAAAGACAAATCTCTATATGCCAATTCGGAAATAACCAACATTTTCTTTAAACTTTTTAGTTCGCTTCTGGCTTGATCACGCACTGTCTCTAGACTAGATAGCTCTTTTTGCCACAAATCTTTTATTCTTGTAACCTCTGAGTCAATTTGAGCAGCCAACAAGTCTTCTTCCACATCTTTACCAGTAGCCTTCATTCCAGATTTTGTAGAAGCGATAAGTTGCTCAAAACGAGTTTCCATTTCTTTCTTTTTAGTCTTAAACTCGTGCTCAATTTGCTCCATCATAGATAACCTGGCTTCATCGTCCACTGCAGTAATAATGTAGGAAGCAAAATAGACCACTCTTTCAAGTTCTTGCACACCCAAATCCAAAAATAACCCAAGCCGCGACGGCACCCCTCGCAAGAACCAAATATGTGCTACAGGTACAGCCAGCTTAATGTGGCCCATACGCTCACGTCTCACACTAGCTTTTGTTACCTCTACCCCACATTTATCACAAACAATTCCTTTGTAACGTATGCGTTTATACTTACCACAATAACACTCCCAATCTTTAATTGGACCAAATATCTTTTCATCAAAAAGGCCTTCTTTTTCTGGACGTTGAGTTCTATAGTTTATAGTTTCAGGCTTGGTCACTTCTCCAAAAGACCAAGACAAAATAGTCTCGGGTGAAGCAAGCCTTATGCGAACCCCTTTAAATTCTTCGGTCTGAGTTTGAGTAAACATATATGTTATCCACTAATGCACTAATGAGACGAATGGCACGAAATCAGGATTAGTGATATTAGTGTAATTCGTGTATTAGTGAACAATTAATTAGTTTTTAGACCCTTCATCGCTAAAATCTAGAGACGGTTCGACTACTACCGCCTGCTCTGCTTCAAGAGATTCTCTATCTATAGGAAGCTGCTCCCGATTTGCACCCAGAAGCTCTACATCTAAACCTAAACTCTGTAATTCTTTAACCAAAACACGAAAAGACTCAGGTACATTTGGCTTCTTTATAGGCTCACCCTTAACTATAGATTCATATGTTTTACTTCTGCCAAGCACATCGTCCGACTTTATAGTAAGCATTTCCTGCAAAGTGTGTGCCGCACCATAACCTTCTAGGGCCCACACTTCCATTTCTCCAAAACGCTGACCACCAAATTGTGCCTTACCACCAAGTGGCTGCTGGGTAATTAATGAGTATGGTCCAATGCTACGCGCATGCATTTTGTCATCTACCAAGTGATGCAGCTTCAACATATACGCCACACCAACAGTTGTTCGTTCGTCAAAAGGCTCCCCAGTTTTTCCATCAAACAACTGCACCTTACCATCTGTTGCCAGTCCGGCCTTGGATAACTCCTGTTTAATTTCCACTTCAGTCACACCATCCAATACCGGAGTTGCCACTTTATAACCAAGTTCGCGAGCAGCCATTCCTAAGTGAGTCTCTAAGATTTGTCCTAGGTTCATACGGCTCACTACTCCCAGAGGGTTTAAGATAATATCTACAGGTCTACCATCTGGTAAAAATGGCATGTCTTCCACCGGCACAATTCTTGAAATGACGCCTTTATTACCATGACGACCAGCCATTTTATCCCCCACTTGGATTTTACGAATTACCGCAACAGATATTTGTATGGTACGAATTACTCCACTAGGTAGTTTATCGCCCGCATCCCTGCTCCATTCGCGAATATTTACAACTTTACCATATTCACCATGTGGTAGGTTTAGTGAAGTATCTTTTACATCACGAGATTTCTCACCAAAGATAACCCGTAAAAGTTTTTCTTCTGGCGTTAAATCGGTTTCTCCCTTTGGGGTAATTTTACCCACTAAAACATCACCTGCTTTTACCTGCGCGCCAATGCGAATAACACCATTTTCATCTAGATCTTTCAGTTTTTCTTCACCGACATTTGGAATATCACGCGTGACCACTTCAGGACCAAGTTTAGTGTCGCGTACATCTATTTTAAAATCTTCAATATGAATAGAAGAATATCTGTCTTGATGAACCAGTCTACTAGACAAAATAATAGCGTCTTCATAGTTGTAACCGTCCCATGACAAAAAGGCAACTAACACATTTTGCCCAAGCGCCAACTCGCCTTTCTCCGTAGAAGCGCCATCTGCAAGTAAATCACCCGCTTTAACCATCTGCCCTTTTGAGACTAAAGGCGACTGATTAATACAAGTTCCGCTGTTAGTGCGTAAGAATTTTAGTAACGGATATTCTCGCTTCTTACCTTCAGCGTTGGTTATAATAATTTTATCACCCACCACCTGAGTAACTTCGCCTGCTTCGCTGGCAATAACTACAGCACCACTATCCCTAGCGGCTTTAAGTTCCATACCTGTGCCAATAATAGCAGCCTGTGGCACTAAGCAACTCACAGCTTGACGTTGCATGTTGCTACCCATTAAAGCACGGTTTGCGTCGTCATGTTCCAAAAATGGGATAAGACTGGTAGTAACTGAAATAATTTGTTTGGGCGAAAGATCTACGCAATCTATATCTTCTGCCTCACCAATAGAAGGCACACTATGAATACGTACGGGTACACGTCCTGGTATAAAGTAGCCGTCTTTATCTACCGCAACGTTAGCCTGACCAATTATAAATTTTTCTTCTTCAAAAGCATCCAAATACTCAATCTCTTCAGTTAAACGACCACGAATCTTTATTGTATCTATATCTGCGTAACCTTTTAGCTCCTGGGCTTTTGCCTCCGTAATCACCTCACCTGCTGTAGCTAATGTTTTACCATCAAATATTAAATCTTGTCTTACAGTTTCCCCCACTGCGTCTTTTCCATCGTTCTTCACGGTATTACGCACCATACGATACGGTGTTTCCACAAAACCAAACTCGTTTACCCGAGCATAAGATGCTAAGTGAGAAACCAAACCAATGTTTGGCCCTTCTGGGGTAGTAATAGGACACAGCCTTCCGTAGTGACTACGGTGCACATCACGAACCTCAAAACCCGCTCGCTCGCGAGATAAACCACCAGGTCCCATTGCAGACAACCTTCGCTTGTGTTCCAGCTCAGCCAAGGGATTTGTCTGGTCCATAAATTGACTAAGTTGCGAAGAAGAGAAAAATTCTTGCGTGGCTGCTACTACTGGACGCACGTGAATTAGTTGTGCTGGAGTAACTGTTTCCAAATCCGCAAGTGACATCCGGTCACGAGCAATCCTGGCCATACGAGCAAGGCCCACACGATAACGAGTTTGAATAAGCTCACCCACAGCTCTAACACGGCGATTCTGAAGATGGTCTATATCATCTGCTTCTGCTTGGGAAATGTTTAAACGAATAATTTCACGCAACACAGCTACCATATCTTCCTTGGTCAAAATAGGACTAGCATTTTCCTGAGAAAAGCCCATGCGCTGATTTAGCTTGTATCTACCTACTTCACTTAAATCATATCGCTCAAAATTAAAAAACATTGCGGAAATAAGAGACCTTGCATTTTCCACCGTTGCTAAATCTCCCGGCCTGACACGCTTATAAACTTCCCTATAACCTTCATCTGAGTTACTGCTTGCGTCTTTATCTAAAGTTGTAGCTA
Organism: uncultured Candidatus Saccharibacteria bacterium; assembly: GCA_964501685.1. GTDB lineage: Bacteria > Patescibacteriota > Doudnabacteria > UBA920 > UBA920 > JAEUSE01. The sequence goes on along the minus strand of CAZCTL010000008.1, from coordinate 1,982 downwards.
TGTACTTAGTATCTGGATCTGTATCAACATCTTTAAATTGTTCAATAATTTCTTCGTTACTAGACAAGCCAAACACCCGCAACAGTGCAGTCACTGGTATACGACGTTTACGATCTATCTTAACTCCAATTACCCCAGCACTATCTGTATCAAATTCCAGCCAAGCACCACGATTAGGAATAACTTTGGCACCGTACAAGTTTTTACCTCGCACATGTTCCATGCTAAAAAACACGCCCGGAGACTTAATCAACTGGCTAACCACCACGCGTTCCACACCGTTTATAATAAACGTACCCCTTGGAGTCTGTAGTGGAAAATCTCCAAAATAGACATCTTGGGTTTTGGTTTTGCCGGTCATTTTATTTACCAGCTTTGCGGAAACATACAAAGGCGCTTCGTAAGTAGCGTTACGTTCGCGGGCAGTAACCTCGTCAAATTTGGGCTTATCAAAATAATGATCTCCAAAAGAAAGCTCTAAGTTTTTGCCAGTAAAATCCCGAATAGGATTAATCTCGTTTAAGAGTTCTTTGAGACCTTTGTCAAAGAACCAAGCAAAAGAGTTTAACTGAACCTCAATTAAGTTTGGAAGGTTCAGCATCTCGTGGGTCCGACCGAAAAAGTTTCGTTGACCCCTTTCCGACTCGCCCGGAAGGGCTGCATGGACTGCAATCTTTGGCTTACTTGGCATAACCCCTTTCTAGACTGGCATGTATATAGTGACATGGCCAGACCAACACACTAAAAACGCTTTAGTGTGTACTAATAATTTATTATCTGCCCTGGGGGTACGACCAAAGTTCGTGAACACGGAAGTGCTTTTAGACTAAGGTTAGGTTTGGGTTTTTAAGTTTAAAAATGGACGAAAATCATTTTTAAACGCAAAAATAGGTCTTTTGGCTTAAACTAGACCAAAAGACTTCACAAATTTCCCTACCTAACAAGAATCATACGCATATATTGCACTTTAACTTGTCAAGTTGGATTTGTCAACCCCATATATTAACATTTAACTTTGTCAAGCATTAAAATTCCTGTTTTGCTTATCTATAAGCTAATAATTAATTTAGGCTAGAAACAAGATATAAAATATTTCAAATGTTATATATCGGGGACAAGCACTTTTTCAACAATTCACCTACATATCCACAGAAGTAGACGATGAGGCAAGAGTGGGTTATAACTTTAGCAAGAGAGTGTAAAAGAGACTGAGAGACCTAGAGAAACCAAGAGACTAATTGTTCTGAACAATAAAGTCTCAATAAATCTCCGAGTATCTATTAGTTTCCACACATTCTTCTGTTATAATACCCCTATGATTAGCTATCTTGAAGGAAAAGTTTTGTACATATCTACCAACTACATAATCGTAAATGTAGCTGGAGTTGGCTACAAAGTCTTTGCCGTACCTGAACTTTTAACTAAACCAATCGGCGAAGATATCCAAGTCTTTACCTATCATAAAAGTAGTGACGACGGCCAAGCCTTGTTTGGGCTTCCAAATATTGAGACACTTCACTTTTTTGAGTTACTCATGACCGTCTCTGGTATTGGCCCAAAAAGTGCCCTCGGTATAGTTTCTACTAGTGACTTGCAGATATTAAAGCAGGCCATTGCGAACCAAGATACTGCCTTCTTTAGCCAAATGGGTGGCATAGGTAAAAAGACCGCAGAGAGAATAATAGTAGAGCTAAAGGATAAGATAGATTTATTACCTTCTGGTGGAACCAGCGCCTCCACAAATAGTGACGTATTTGATGCATTAGTAGGTCTTGGCTACTCCACTCACGAAGTAAGACAAATAATTGCAGAAGTAGATACCTCTGCCCCAACCGAACTCCAGTTAAAACAAGCCCTAAAGCTTTTAAGCAAAGCTTAAAAAAATGTCTAATTCCTAATATCTAATTTCTAAACAAAAACCATAGTTAAGTTTGTTAGACCTCTTCCAAAAGTCCACCCATACCCGTTCTGTCATTCCGGAA
>CAZCTL010000007.1:0-19992 GCA_964501685.1 uncultured Candidatus Saccharibacteria bacterium | reverse complement strand
TTATGAATTATCCACCGTCTCCGCCAGCAGGCGGATATGGCGGACAGGTGAGTCAGGAATTATGAAGTTTTAGGTCTTAAATTCCTAACTCATAACTCTATATTCCTAACTCTATCTTACTGTCCGGCTTGCTCACCGGTGCCGGGGAGCTGGAATTTGGTGTTGCTGGTGTATGTTACAACGCCGGTTAGCCACAAGAGTCCAAGCAACAATATAACAAATCCAACCATTCGCCACCAGGCGTAGGTTCCGCCAAAATTGCTGAAGTATTTCTCGGCAAAACCTATGGGTCCAGTAGTTCTGGTTACACCGACGGTGTACTTCATAATCAGAAAGCCGATTATGATCATAATTGGAGCTGCAATGAAACGCATAGGTATAAATTATAAATTGTAAATTGCTCCGACGCCATGGTCGGAGCTCCGACCATGGCGTCGGAGCAAATTGATAACTGCCAATTGAGATTGGTATTTCAATCTTCAATCTACAATCAACAATTTTCAATTTTTATTATGGTGGGCCCGCTAAGCGGGTCATTCACTACGCTAAGCGTGGTGGGCGTGCCAGGAATCTAACCCCAGTAGTAGAACCTTTGGTTCACTACGGGGCAAGCCTCCTAGCTCGTCATTATCCAACTTCGCCAAGGCTATGTTGGACAAGTCAGTGACCCTGCGCAACTGTTCGGCTGCACTCGCATTATGCGGGCAGGTGCGCTATGCAGAAGTCACTATCCGTTGGGCGTGGTGGGCGATGGAGGACTCGAACCTCCGACCTCGTCATTATCAGTGACGCGCTCTAACCAGCTGAGCTAATCGCCCAAATTGTTTTGCAAGGCGGGCAGGTCAGTGACGTGCTCTACCACTGAGCCACACAGGCAAATTTTAGTATCGGGGTCAGTGTAGTCCCACATACGGGTCGTAGCGAGCTCTAGTAATCTACTGGTCCGACATGGCCTTGGGAGTCGGAAGTTATTTGCTATCAGGTTGATTGTGAATATTTCCACGTAACTCGTGTATTTTAACAATAACTAACTATTTTGACAAATGAGCTACACGTGTTATATTCTATCTGTAAGGTGTGAATATGTAGCCACACAATTATTGCATTTCTGAAACAGAAATTTATATATAACCCGTGTTTTTTTTCAAAAAGAAATCATCTATATTGGGCGTAGATATTGGAACGGCCGATATCAAGATTGCTCAAATAACTTATAATAACGACAAGCCCTTTTTAGATACTTATGGGATTGTGAATTTGTCTTATCAACTTACATATGAAAATAGCGATGAAGTAGTTGGTAAGGCGGCGGAAGTTTTGAAGCAATTAGTTAAACATGCCGGGGTTACTACTAAACGGTGCATGATAAGTTTACCAAACGGCGCGGTGTTTACTTCTATTATAGACATGCCGGATATGTCCGATAAGGAGCTTGATCAGGCCATTCAATTTGAAGCTAAAAAATACGTTCCGTTACCAATTTCCGAAGTTATTTTGTCTTGGTCTGTTGTGGGAGTTAATCAGGCCAACAAAACTAAAAGTATTTTGCTGACCGCCGTACCAAAACATTTAAAAGAGAGCTATGTTAGGCTGTTTGCTCAGGCCGAGCTGAATTTAGAGGTTATAGAGATTGAAGCCTTGGCACTTATCCGCGCATTGGTCTTTGATACCAAAAGCAACTATGTTATAATTGACATAGGTGCAAAAGCAACTGGAATTAATTTTATAAAAGAAGGATACTTGCAGTTGTCTCGTAGCATTAACGTGGGAGGAGACTCTATTACAGAGCACATCGCAGAAGTTTTAAATATTAGTCATGGAAGAGCTGAGCAGTTTAAAAAAGATTTTGGTGTATTGGGTACTGGTTTTATTCCAGAAGCCGCTCGGCCAGTTTTGGAAACAGTGCGCAATGAGACTAAACAGCTATTGACTATATATAGAGCACGAGGTGTGGAAGTTGCGAAAATTATGATAGTGGGTGGAGCTGCAGGTATGCCGGGTATATTGGAGTTTTTTTCAGAATTGGGTGTGGGAACGGAATTGGGCAACCCTTTGTTAAAGCTTGAGTATCCAGCGGCCGTTGACGCAGTATTAAAGCGCTATGCCATGCATTTGCCGGTAGCTATAGGTTTAGCTCTAAATAAATAATCTTGGGAATAAATAAAACAATAACACAAACATGCCACAGATAAACTTATTAGGACAGGATGCTAAGAGATATAGCGAACAGTTTGCCAAGGGGCCACTTTACGCTATTCGTTTCTTCGTGTTCTTTTTTGTTGTACTTATTTGTGTTTGGGGCTTTTTGTTTGTTAGAACAAGGGTTATTACAGGAAAGGTTATGTCTACTCGGGCAGAGGTAATTTCTCAACAGAATAAAATATTATCAGATTCTCGCAGGAGAGAGTTGTTGGTTAAGCAAGGCCAGTTAGATTCGGCTAACCGTTTATTGGCTTCGCATGAATATTGGTCTAAGCTTTTGCCGGAGTTGGCCAGAGTTACAGTAAAAACAGCAAGTTATATATCATTTTTTGCAGAGGAGAATGGCGAAGCTCATTTAAAAGTGACTGTACCAACCTACAAAGACTTTGATTTATTTTTGCAGGTGTTTGATTTACCTGAGTTTAGCAATGTTTTTTCTCATGTTTCTGTTTCTTCAGTTGGCAAATATTTACAGGGAAACACTCAATCTGTACGTTTTGATGTGGTTTTAAAGTATAATGACGAATTCTTAAAAACAGTAAATAAAGAGCCAACTAATAATCAACCAACTCAATAATTTCGATTATGGACATGCGTATTACAAGTCAACCAGTTCCTATTTCTAGAAAGGCTTCTTTTAGTGGCACCATTATTGAAGTTGTCTTCTTGCTTATATTATCAGTGGTAACATACTTTTATTTGGTTTCACCAAAGTATGGAGAATATAAAACTGCGCGTTCAGAGTTGAGTGTTATCCAGTCTAAGCAAAATGCTTTACAGAAGCAGGTTCAAGACTTCGATAAATTAGTTCAAGATTTAGCGGATAATACACGTGGAGTAGGTGCGTTAGATGCTGTTTTACCTATAGATTCTAAACCGTCTAAGCTGTATGTGTTGCTTGAAAACTTTATGCAGAGCAGTGGTCTTAGCACAGGCTCAGTTAGTGTAGATTCAAATGCTCTCACAGTTGTGGCTGGAAACACAGCAACAGTGGCTGACAATGCTCAAGCTGAACATACTGTTATTCCGTCCCGTATTTCTATAAGCGGGGTAGGCACTATAGACCAATTAAGCAACTTGCTCCGTTTTATAGAAACCAGTACAAGATTGCTAGAAATAAATAATTTAGACGTTAGTCAAGGTCGAGGAGATCAGATATTATTTAAAATTGGGCTTCAAGCATACTCATATGGAGAAGGTAGTTCTTCTCAAAAGTAAACTAAAAATAATTTACGAGTTAAAGTTATGGGTGATAAAAAAAATACATTGTTAATAGTTGTAGTTGTTATTCTGTTTGTGGCTTCAGGAGTAATTTTGTATAACGGTTTTTTTAAGAGTTCAACGACTTCCACTTTAAGTACGACCGTAGCTGATAAAGGTGAAATAGTGAATTTGTTGCCATATGGAACTAAATTAGACTTTGATCCTGTGACTAAACATACGGATGCAGGAGTAGCCATAGTCTATGAAAAGGTGGATCCAAAAGACGTGTCCGTAGATTTACATTCTTTGATTAGCCCAGTGAAAGATGAGGCTCCAGCTCAGGTAAATGTACCAACACAACGTGGCCAACGTTTACAATAGCCACTCGAAATAAATTGTAATATGGCAACAAGCAGTGCGTCTACGGTTAAACAGACACTAACATTTGAGGAATACTTAAAGAAACACGGGCTTATTCAACAGCCCGTTTTTGAACGTTTGCAGGCTGAAGAGAAAAGACTGGGTGCTGCTTTTAAACTGGATGAATGGTTAATAGTCCAGAAGATAATTGAAGAGGAAAAACTTACCCAGGCTAAGGCGACTTTTTTTGGATTGCCATATATAGACTTGCGGAAAGGTTCGGTCTCTCAGGAGGCGATGGTCTTAATTCCTAAGGAGTCAATTGTTTTTTATAACTTTGCTCCATTTAGTTATAAAAATAATATTTTGCAAGTTGCTCTTACGGATCCAACAGATTTACAGGCTTTACAGGCATTGGAGTTTGTAGGGCAGAAACATGGAGTACAGGTACAATTGTATGTTGCTTCTAGAACCTCAGTGGACATTTTGCTTGGCAAGAAAAAGAATTTAACCAGCGTTGTTGGCCAAGCTTTACAGGATTTTAAAATTCAGCGAGATAAAGAAGTAGTAGCCAGACCTAAAGCATCAACCACAGAAAATATTGAGGGAGCGCCAATTATTAGAATTGTGGATGTTATATTATCTAATGCCATAGAGGCTAAAGCTTCAGATATTCATATAGAACCGTCGGATACAGATGTACGGGTCAGGTATAGGATAGATGGCATTTTACACACGTCGTTGATGCTACCAAAACATGTGCACCCTGCAATTATATCTAGGTTAAAAATTTTAACTAATTTAAAAATTGATGAGTCTAGATTGCCTCAAGATGGTCGCTTTCATGTAGAGGTGGGAGGAAAATCTGTAGATTTACGTGTTTCTATTTTACCTTTGATTTATGGGGAAAAAGTGGTTATGCGTATTTTGGACAAGTCTGGAAAAGTGCCAACCCTGGGAGATCTTGGGGTGAGAGGCAAGGCGTTGGAATGGATTTTAGAAAACATTAAGAAGACTCATGGCATCTTTTTAATTTCAGGGCCAACTGGAAGTGGTAAATCTACTACTTTGTATTCTATTCTTTCCATGATTAATACCATGTCGGTTAACATAATCACATTGGAAGATCCGGTAGAATATTTTATTGAGGGTGTAAATCAGAGCCAAATAAATCCAGATATAGGATTAACATTTGCATCTGGGTTACGAAGTGTATTGCGACAAGATCCGAATGTTATTATGGTGGGGGAGATTAGAGATAAAGAAACAGCGGAATTGGCGGTCCAAGCGGCCCTTACAGGTCACTTGGTGTTTAGTACTTTGCATACCAATAACGCCATTGGGGCAATGCCTAGGCTTATAGACATGGATATTGAGCCATTTTTACTCACTGCTTCTGTGAATGTTGTTGCAGCCCAACGACTTGTCAGAAAGATATGTACAGATTGCAGAATGGCCATCCCTATGCCTGGGCCAGTTGTTAAACAATTGAAAGAAGAGTTAGTTGGAGTACCGGAGGTCTATTTTGAAGGTGTCAATGTTGGCTATAAAGAATATTTCAAGGGAGAGGGATGCGATAAGTGTGAAAAAACTGGTTACAGAGGGAGAATGGGGATATTTGAGGTGTTGCCTTTAACCCCCGAGATACAAGAGTTGATATTAGCTAAAAAACCGAATCAGCAAATATTGGATATTGCCATGAAGTTGGGCATGATAACAATGCGACAAGATGGTATAATTAAGGTGCTAAGAGGCGAGACAACTTTAGAAGAAGTAGTTCGAGTATCTAAAGAGTAGTGTCATTGCATGCTTATGCGAATAGATAAAATACATATTTTAGACAACAGTTTGCACAGACAAGCTTTATATGCTCGGCACTTAGAACAAGCCGGCTATGAGGTAGCTGTAGTTAATGGCAAGTTGGATTATCCCAGTGTGGTATCTAGTAGTTTATACTTTTTAGTGTCCCTGCCCCATGTTTTTCCAGAACGAGTCAATATACTGAAGCGATTGCGCTCAGAGAAAGGTTATGCGTATCTATTTGTAGTAGATTCATTTGAATATTCGCCAGAGGATTTTAAAGGTTTGAATATAGTTGGACATATAAATAGGTATACGCTTTCTTTATCGCAAACTATGTTGGCACTTACTAAAAGTTTAAACGCTTTGTTAAAATAATTGGATATTTTGCTGTTACTTGTTACAATGTGAATAGTGGTTTATTTTAGAGTTTGATAATAATTATATGTATAAATCAAGTGAATTGGAACTAGGTAAATTACTTTCTATAGTAGTTGAACGTAATGCTTCAGATTTACATTTAAAAGTAGGGGAGCCGCCTGTTATACGTGTAGATAGTAAGCTTATCCGTTTAGAAAATTATCAAGTTTTATCTGAAGAGTCTATAGCGGAGATGGTAAACGTGATGATGAATGAACGTCAGCGGGAAATGTTTAAGGCGCAACAAGATATAGACCTATCTTACTCTTTTAAAGATAACGTTAGATTTAGGGTTAATGTTTATATTGAGCAGACCAAAATAGGTGTTGCACTTAGAACCATACCCAATAAAATACGTTCCTTAGAAGAATTGGGTTTACCTCCAGTGCTAAGAACGTTCACAGAACATAAGCAGGGTTTGGTGTTATTTACCGGTCCGGTTGGACATGGTAAGTCTACCGCTTTGGCTTCTCTAGTAAACGAAATAAACGAGAAACGTTCCGAACATATCTTAACTATTGAAGATCCAGTTGAGTTTATATTGCGTCCCGGCAACTCTATTGTTACTCAGCGGGAGGTTTCAGTAGACACTCCAAATTTTGCACAGAGTCTTAGAGCCGCGCTGAGGGAAGACATAAATGTGCTACTTGTAGGGGAAATGCGAGACCTAGAATCTATTTCTACAGCGTTGACATTGGCTGAAACTGGTCATTTAATTTTTGCTACTCTACATACTAACGATGCATCTCAAACCATAGATCGTATAGTAGATGTGTTTCCTGCCTTACAACAAGGCCAAATTCGTGGCCAGTTAGCTTCTGTGTTGTTAGGTATTGTAAGTTTAAGATTATTGCCTAAAATTGGCGGGGGTAGAGTTCCAGCTTATGAAATTTTAGTCGCAAATCACGCTGTGAGAAACGTTATTCGGGAAAATAAAAGTTTTGAAATTAATAATATCATTCACACCAATTTGGAAAGTGGTATGGTGCCCATGGATAAAGTACTGGCCTTATTGGTCAAACAGGGTTTGGTGGAACTAGATGTGGCTCAGGGCTATGCCAGGGACAACGATTACTTCTTATCACTTATACGTTAAGCGATCCGAAACAACGAATGCATCCGAATTTACGAATATGAAAAAAGATAAAGACTTCTGAATATTCGTTGATTCGTCTAATTTGTAGATTCGGATAGGTTGTATTATGAAATTTTATTATCAAGCAAAAAATAAAGACAATGTAGTAAAGAGGGGTACTGTTGTTGCCGCAGATCAGCAAAAAGCCGAGAGTTTATTGACCGAAAACTCTATGGTTATTATTAGTCTTGAGCCACAGGAGGAAAGTATTTTTGAGCAACTTAATCCGTTCGGTAAATCGGTAAGTAGTAAAGATATTGTGTTGTTGTCCAGACAGTTGTCTACCCTCATTGGTGCTCAAGTGCCAATTTTGCAGGCTTTGCGGATTTTACAATCGCAGTTAAGCAGTAAGCAATTGGAGGCTGTAATTCAAGACTTAATTGCGTCTATTGAAAATGGTGAAAGTTTATCACTTGCATTAACAAAGCATCCAAATGTGTTTGGGAATGTGTATGTTAGCTTGGTTAAGTCTGGAGAAATTTCTGGTACACTAAATAAATCTCTGAACTATTTAGCTGATCAGTTAGAAAAAGACTATGCTTTACAAAGTAAGGTACGTTCCGCGCTTACCTACCCAGTATTTATTGTGGTTACCTTATTTGCGGTTGCACTACTTATGTTTAAATTTGTGCTACCTAATTTAACATCTGTGTTGCTGGAACAGGGTGGGGAGTTGCCCATGGTCTCAAAAATTCTTATAGCAATTACCAACTTTATTAATGTGTATTGGTGGTTAATTTTGGTGGTCATTGGCGTTGCTTTGGTATTAACCAAGTTTTACATTTCCACCCCGAATGGTAGATATTTTTTTGATAAACTAAAAATTACTACGCCAATTATTAGTGGAATTTTTGAACGTATTTATTTGGCTAGATTTTCAAGGAATTTGTCTACACTGGTGGCGGGCGGTATTCCCATTATCCAAGCACTGCAAATGATTGCGGAAATTATTAATAATGTAATTTATAGAGATATTGTAGTACGAGCTTCGGAACAGTTAGCAAATGGTAGAAGCATAAGTGATTCATTGCAGGGCAATCCAGAATTTCCTCCTTTAGTTACACAAATGGTTAGAGTGGGAGAGGAAACTGGCCAATTAGACGATATTTTAAGTAAGTTGGCTACCTTTTATGAGAAGGAAGTAGATGACCGAGTTTCTATATTAACTACCCTGCTTGAGCCTGTTATTATGATTATTTTAGGGGTGGGGGTAGGTGCTCTTATTGCGGGAGTTTTATTGCCTATTTATAATCTTGCAAGTACGATAGGATAGGAAGTCATGTACACATACTAACATTTACACATCTAAACAAAAAATATACTCTTTGCCCTTATAGGCAAAGAGTATTATGTTTACATGACTCTGTGTATAATTCTCGTTGACTCTAAGGTGGCTGGTGCTATACTGAACCTAAGAGAAAAGTCTCTACTTAATTTCGCCAATCGGCGCTGATTGGAGGTGAATACATTGTTTAGAAACAAAAATCAATCAGGTTTCACGTTAATTGAATTGTTGGTAGTTATTGCAATTATCGGTTTATTGGCCTCCGTGGTATTACTGTCTCTTAACTCGGCTCGAGCCAAGTCCAGGGATGCCAAGCGTGTGTCCGATGTCCGTCAAATTGCTAGCGCTATGGAGCTGTATTTTAACGATACCAACTCGTATCCAACTACGTATGGCCCATTGGTACCTAACTACATTGGCTCTTGGCCATCGTATCCAACACCTCAAGACTGTCCTGCAGCATCTGGCACTTTCTCGGCCTACACTGTTACTGGTACGGCGACAAGCTATACCTTACCATTCTGTCTTGGTGCGCAAACTGGTGGGTATGGAGCTGGAGTTCATACTTTAACTCAGTCGGGAATTCAATAAAGCTTTTGAATTTTGACTTAGTTTTTAAACCGCTTATGTCTTAGTATATACTAAGTAAGTAGGCGGTTTAATTTTGTAAAATACGGAATGACTAAATTATGAAGGAATATTTACGCGCCAAGGTTTTAGATGTCCATAATTTATTTATTGAGCATCCTTTTTTTGGTCCATTGTTGTTCATTGTTCTGACTACAGGACTTATGTTGCCTCCCTTTGGTGGGGCCAGTACAGATGCAATTAAATATGCTTGTCTGCTTTTGGGTTTTTCTTTTTTAGGTTTTAGTTTACGTTCTAATTTACAGGTGTCGGAAAATATTTGGCTTAAGACCTGGATTTTACTCTGGGCTACTTGGGTTACGTTCTCGGTGGTTATGGCTCGGGATAAATTATTTGCCCTTATAGGTAATTATCCTAGGTACAATAGTTCTTGGGTCGTGTATGTTGGTTTTGCAGTACTTGTGTATGCGTTTGTGTCGCTTGGACGAAAATATGTTAAACCGTTAGTAATATTGCTCACCGTATGTAGTTTTTTTATTGCCTTATTTGGTATATTACAAACGTTTGGTCTAGGGTATTATGGCGGTCTGGAGAGCTTATTGGCAGTTCATCCTGATCGAGTACCGAGTTTAGTTGGCAACCCAAATTTTTCTTCGTGGTATGTAGCTTGTGTATTGCCGTTTGCTATATTTGGTGTTATCAATAGTAAGAAAGTTAGTAGTTTAATTATTTGGGTACTTACTATTTTTATTTCTTGTTGGTCCTTAGTGCTTTTTGCAAGTCGGGGCGCTATTTTAGGTGCTGTAATTGGGGTGGTGGTACTGCTGATCTTTCTTGCATTGGCTAGACATTTTAAATTAGTGGCCATTATCTCTCTAGTGGGAGTATGCGCTATTTTACTTTTTTCTGGGTACTATAGTGTGTATAGAACCGCCGATAGCGTAATTGTAAGTAACAAAACCAGCATCGATATTAGTGCTTATAATAGGTTCGTAGCTTGGGATATGGCGCGGATTATTTGGCAATCTCACAAATTTACAGGCATAGGACCGGGTAATTTTGACCAGTATTATTGGGAGCTGCTACCGAGTCCGCTCATGGGGGGAGCTCAATATTTTGATGATGCACATAATGCGCTTATTGTGTTATTAGTGGATTTGGGTTTGCCGGGTTTTGCGTTGTTTTTAATCCTGTTTGCTCGACTTGGTTTAACTGTGTTTAGAAGGGTGCAAAAGCTTAAAAGTATGGAATGGTGGATGGCTGGGTCTGCAGGCATAGCAGTGTGGCTAGTGGCTTGTATTTTCAATCCAGCGGTAGTAGCGCTTTGGGTCTTGCTGGCTCTTTTAGTAGCTATAACTATTTTAGCCTGTGAGGCAACTCAAGCGGAGCAATCTGTTACTTGGACAATCAAACAAACAGGACGCATATTTGGAGTGCTTTGTATATTTTTGGCGGCTGGATTGGTGGTCGGTGAATATACATTAGTTTACGTAATTAGTATTGACCCTTACAAAACTCAGTACAAAGAAATAATTCCTAAACAATATAAATTAACCACTTGGGCAAGGCGATTGGAACCTTATAACCTAGAGATTGGCATGGCCAACATTACAACCAAAATTGCTACAGGACAGACTTCTGGAGTAGATGTAGACATTGCGAAAGTTTATGCTCTGCATCCGTTCTCTACAAGATCAGCTTTTATAGCTGCTCAGGTTTCATTTGAACTTTGGCAAAAAACCAAGAACGATAAAGATAAAGAACAATCCGAAAAATATTTAAATTTTGCTTTAAAACGAAGTCAGGGTTATCCTGTGGTAGCAACTTGGGCCGCGCATTATTATTGGCAGTTAGGTAATGTTACTCAATCTGAAAAGTATGCTAGGTGGTCGGCTGGAGTCCAGGGCTCTTATTTTAACTGGTTGCTCTTAGCTAAGCAATATCAGGAGAAGGCTAATTTGCGGGGTATGATTTACGCGCTTAAAATTGCCCAATCTTCTTTTCCAGATAACGAGGAGATGAAGAAAATGCTTATACAACTCCAAGAGGCTAAAGACCCTATGGCCGTGCGTATTATTCCTGGCGAGTTTCCGGTGCTCACTCGTTTGCATTAGCAACTGTATTTATTTTGTAAAAACAAATATAATAAATGTATGGATATCCAAATTGAACCAAACTATATACGAAACTTTGTTCTTTCGTTGGTAGTGTTTATATGCGCAGTGGTCTCCTATATGGGGTTTCGGGCTGGACAAGACACTGCTAAGGCAGAGCTTACTCAAAAACAGGTGGCGGTTATTCTCGCAGGGTTAAAAAACTTTTATGCCGACCAGGATAGGTTTCCTACAAATTTGGAGTTTAATGATAAAGACAAGCTTGGGGTGTACGTATCGGTTATTCCCGTTACACAACAGACCTCTAGGTTGTGTCCCAAAACAATATCTTACTCCACGTTTAATGCTAGAACTTTTGTCTTGTCATATTGTTTACCAAAGGCAGTTGGTGGTGAGACGTTGGGTGTGCATGTTCTTACCGAGCGGGATATACACTAAAAACAGAGCAGGTACATTTAAATCAACATGAATCTTTTAGTAGTTATTTTAGCGTTTATATTTGGAACGTTTATCGGCAGTTTTTTAAATGTGGTTTCACTTAGGTTGCCAAATAATACCACATTGGGGGGGCGTTCCGCATGTTCTGGTTGCCGTCGTTTACTTGGTCCTATAGATCTTATTCCGGTTGTAAGTTTTGTGGCACTTGGTGGTAAGTGTAGGACATGCAAAGTAGCAATACATTGGCGATATTTAGTTTTAGAATTGGTGAGTGGGTTGTTGTTTGCTTTGGCTGCATGGTTGTATCCACCCATGACTTCTGTAGCCTTTGTTCAGTTTTTGTTATTTATTTTAGTATGTTCAGTTGGGCTTGTTACTTTTGTGGTGGATCTGCAACATTATATTATCTTAGATAAAGTTACGGGAATCGGCTCGGTACTGGCAGTCATTTGTCTAATAGTGTTAGATATATTGTCGGGCCGAACTATATTTTCTTGGACAAGTTCAAGTTTGGGGGCGATATTTGGTGCAATATGTGGCATAGTACCGTTTTTTTTACTTTGGTTTTTATCAAAGGGGAAATGGCTGGGATTTGGAGATGTAAAGTACATGTTATTCTTTGGTTTAACTCTCGGTTTTCCGTTGGTTATTGTTGGTTTATTGTTTTCTTTTTGGTTAGGTGCTTTAGTTTCTTTACCCTTGCTAATTTTTGGTCATAAAAACCTGAAAAGTCGACTGCCGTTTGGCACTTTTTTAGTGCTTGGACAAGTAACTGCTTTGGTGGGCGGGCCAGCATTTTTACAATGGTATTTAGGCCTTTTAGGGTTCTAATTTAGTTGTCATTTGGAGCAATTATGCTTATACTAGTATTAGATTACGTTCTAGAAGTTCTGAAATAAACAAATATTATTTGTGAGATATCAAAAGCAGCTAAAACATAAAATGAACGCCGGATTTACTTTAATTGAGCTATTGGTAACAATGGCGATTTTGGCCGCGTTTTACGGCCTCATCATGGCAAATTTTGCTGCTTGGCGGGGCCCACAATACATTAAAGTATCTGCAAATGAGCTAGCAACCAATATTAATAAAGTACATTCTTCTTCCTTGAGTGCTAAAAGCTTAAACGGAAATCCGGCAAGATTGTATGTATTGGAATTCTCGCTAACCAATCCCACTAGTTACAAAATACAGGGTTTAGAAATAAATTCGCCCGTTGACGTATTTCATGATTCTATTGAAAAAGTTGTTTTTTCCGGGGGTGTAGTTATTCAGGATATTGTACTTACCGATAAGAATGGGGGCGTAAGCCATCCTAACTGTTTACAGCTAGCTTTCACTTTACCTTTTGGACAAGCTTATATGAACAGTGCTTGTGATTTTAGTACCGAAAAAACAGATAGTACTCTTGCTAATTTAGCCAATAGTCAACTTACCCTTGTGTTAGCTCAGAGGGCAACAAGCATTACTAAATCGGTTATGGTAGATGGAATAACCGGTAGAGTGACCATACAATAATATGCACAATAAATCCCACATAAACGCACGAGTCAGTGAATCTGGGCAAACCTTAGTGGAAACAATGGTCGGGGTGTTTGTATTGACCATTGGTATTAGTACTGCCCTTGGGCTTGCTATCTCTTTGTATAGTGCTTCAAATGGAGCAGTCAAACAGGTCATAGGTACGGGTTTGGCTCGCGAGGGAGTAGAAGCGGTTTTTAATATGCGAGCTACTAACTGGTTAAAAGGTAAGCTTGATTCTAATTGTTGGAATTATACAACTAGTACAAAAGACGCTACTTGTCATTCAGATTGGCTTAACCCAAATTCTACTGGTACTTATGACTTAAGTTCGCCCGGAACCGGTAAGTGCTATATAGTAGATTTTAATCGAGCCAGTCCTGAAGCTTTTTGGATATTTAACTCAAAATCCTGTAATAGTAATAGTTTTCGGCTGAATTATGATGCAGGAGTGACAAATGGGTTTTATACTATTGATAATGTGGGCGTGCCCTCGGATTACTTTAGACAGATTGTTTTGGTGGAACAAACAGGTTCAACTTTTACAGATATAACAGGTAGCGAGTCGCCTGCTGTAGGATATTATCAAAATTCTATTGGCCCTCGACTGAAAGTTATTTCAAGAGTTTGGTGGAACGAGAAGGATTGTCCAACAACTACAACTTGGAGTGGCACAATTCCCAAATGTCGGATTGAACTAGTTACTTATATGAATAATTGGAGAAATTATTAGTTACGATATCCACAACATGAAACAGTCAGCAAATAAGCAAATAAACAAAGTAGCGTTTATGACTCAAAGATTAGACTCCGTGCACCATGTACGAGGTGGTTTTACTCTTATGGAAGTAATGGTATCTATGACTATTTTTGCCACTACGGTAACTT
Source organism: uncultured Candidatus Saccharibacteria bacterium (assembly GCA_964501685.1). GTDB lineage: Bacteria > Patescibacteriota > Doudnabacteria > UBA920 > UBA920 > JAEUSE01. The sequence continues at coordinate 6,038 of CAZCTL010000007.1, read as the reverse complement.
TAATCTTAAGTATGTTTAATTACACTTTAAGACTCTATAGAAGAGAAGAAGCCCAAAGACAGGTATCTCAAAGTGTGCGAACTATAATGGAGTTTATAGTGAAAGAAATACGTAATGGTCAAGTGGATTATGGTATTGTAAATGGTGTAACAGTAGATCCTGTTGAAGTAGATTCGCATTGCAAGAAACCAATCAGTATAGACGCGGATACTTATTTTCAAAATAGCACTGATCATTTGGGTATTATTAATGTTGTGGGTGAGCGGGAGTGTATTTATTGGGTCCATGACCCAGACCCTACAAAGCAAACCGACCCAGCCAACAATAATTTGTTTATTAAAAAACTAAATGTAAATGTCGTGTCTCAACTCAATACCGCAAATGTAAAGCTGCTAGATTTTCGTTTTTATGTTAGTCCTTTACGTGATCCATACACGGTACCGAGTCGCTCTGAATTAGTTGAGCAAGAGCCACTTGTGACCATAGTTGCCAAGGTGTCGGTAACTTTACCAACTGGCGAAGTTAGGACAGTACCTTATCAAACAACCGTATCAACATATGCTTACGATATTCCAAGTCAAGAATAATTTTACTCAAGATAAGCAAAGTGGCATCACACTGTTACTTTCGGTCTTGCTTCTTTCGGCCATAACTACTATAGCCTTTAGTTTGGCTGCCGTTGGGTTTGCGGAAATTGCAACTTCCAATGATTTATCCAGAACCGAGCCCATTCTGTACTACAGTTTGGGTCTGGCAGAAGAAGCCGCATATGGAGTTAAACGAGATGTGGAAGATATTAAGATGTTACTTGGGGCAGAGTGTGCTAACACTTTTAGTCAATTTGTTTTGGATAGTAACAATGTGACCAACACCAAAACCAAAATATGTAATTTTAATCCCAAGAAAAATGTGGAGGTTATAGTACCAGCCAATACATACAATTCTTCAGTCAGACTCTATATTTACGATCCATCTAATAGTGGTACTGGTAAGAGTGGTTACTCTAAGGTGACTTTTACAAAAACCAGTAACAATTCTGGATCGGTGCGCATATATATGTGTCCTTTGAGCTTAGAATGTACAGATCCCAACATAAATGGCAACGGATGGGTAAATCCTGCGGGCATACTGCTGAATTACGATAACCCTGAGCCTGTTACGCTTGCTGATGGTTCTTATGAAGTAGTGTTTATTAACGCTGGTTCTGGGAGCACCGCGCTAGAGTACGTACAAGTGAGCACTGAGCCCAAAGGTTTGCCTTATCTAAATAAAGAAGGGATTGAGATCCAGTCGTCTTTTGGTAGGCTTATTCGTAGGTTACGTGTGCTTGTACCTACTCAATAGCTCATATTTTCTAATGCATAACTTAAATAACAAGGCGAGAGCCTTGTTTTAATTGTTAACATTGATATTGGTTTACTCTTGGTTCTACTGCGTAGGTATTTTAAGAATTTGACCTGCTTGGATATTGAATGGTGTTTTAATATCGTTAAGTTGGGCCAAAGTTTCAATGGGAATAGAAAATTTCTGACTAATGGAGAATAAAGTTTCTCCTTTACTCACATTATAATCTGTAATCTGGATAGTGTTTGATATATTCTGTTGCTCCGTAGTGGCTCCAAGTACCTCTGGTTTAGTAGTTTGATTTAGTTTAGAGTTTGTCCGAATAACCAATATACATGCCAGAACAAAACAAACAGTCCCAATAAACCAAAAATAATAATTGGTATACTGAGCTTTGCCAACACTCCAGTTAAGTTTGCGTGAAAGGTGAATTCGTTTTGTGTTTCTTCCAAACCACATATATATCTAGTATAGGATATATGTGTTTAGTTTTCAATTGGGGATAAGTGCGAGACGCGGAATTAGGAGTTAGGAGTTTTGAATTGTGCATACTAGGCTCAAATATTTGGATTCTTCACCTAATTCTTGACTCATAATTCATAACTCCTCCTTGCTCAATAAGTGTTATACTTAAAGCATAATCTAGGCTTATGGACCCAAAGAATGCAGAAAAACGAATACATAAACTAAAGGCAGAAATTGCCAAATATGCTCATGAGTACTATGTAAGCGATGCGCCGTCTGTAAGTGATGCCGTGTATGATTCTCTGGTTTCGGAATATAAACACTTGGTGCTGGACTATCCGCAATTTAAAGATCCAAATTTTATTATTGAACGTGTGGGAGGAGAGGCCTTGGAGCAGTTTGTAAAGGCCAAGCACGAGGTTCGGATGTTAAGTCTTAATGATGCTTTTTCTAGGGACGAAGTAGAGGCTTGGGAGGAGCGTTTGTCCAAAATATTGGGTGCAAAACCTAGCGAGTATTTTTGTGAGCTTAAGATGGATGGCTTGGCTGTATCTATTATTTATGAGCAAGGGAAGCTTACCCGTGCAGTAACCCGGGGTGACGGTTACATCGGCGAAGACATTACGCAAAATATAAAAACTATTCGTTCTGTGCCAGTAGAGTTGGCTAGTGGTACTGCTCCAGCTTATCTTGAAGTACGTGGAGAGGCGGTAATGCTGAAAAAGACTTTAGAGTTACTCAATAGGAAGTATCAGAAATTAGGAAAACCGATATTGGCCAATACTCGCAATGCGGCCGCTGGGAGTCTTCGCCAATTAGACTCAAAGCTTACTGCTGAACGGCAGTTGGAATTTTATGCCTGGGATATTGCCCAATTAAAGACAAGTGACAAGAGACAAGAGACAAGTATGCCAGAAAAGCATTCAGAAGAGCATGAATTGCTTAAGAAGCTTGGATTTCAGGTGGCTGATACAGAAACGACGGCAAAGAATTTAGATGAAGTATTTAAGTTTATAGACGAGATTGCTATAAAACGAGACAAATATTCTTTTGGTACAGATGGAGTGGTGGTGCAGGTGAACCACTTAGAGGATCATGAGACGCTGGGAGTAGTTGGCAAAGCTCCTAGGTATGCCATCGCGTATAAGTATCCAGCAGAGCAGGCTACTACTCAAGTGCTAGATATTTTGGTGCAAGTGGGCAGAACTGGTGTACTTACTCCAGTAGCTCATTTTAAGCCTGTTCTAGTGGCAGGTTCGCTGGTTTCTAAAGCTACACTGCATAATGTAGACCAAATACAGCGACTGGGCCTTAAGATTGGGGACACGGTGGTTATCCAAAAAGCTGGTGACGTTATTCCAGAAGTAGTAGAGGTGCTTTCTAAGCTTCGTACTGGCAAAGAGAAGAAGTTTAACATGCCAAAGTCTTGTCCTGTCTGTGGAGGGCTAGTGGAACAGAGTGTGGCATCTAGTAAGAAAGATAGTCAGTCTGTGGCCTATTTTTGCACCAACCCAAAGTGTCAGGCAAAGAACCGACGAGGCATGCAACACTTTGTAACGATTTTTGAAATATATGAAGTAGGTCCAAAAATCTTGGATCGGTTCCAAGAAGAAGGCCTTATTAGTGATGCAGCTGACTTGTTTACACTTAAAAAAGAAGATATCCAAGGCCTAGACCGATTTGGCGAGAAAAGTGCAGAGAATATAGTACAGTCCATTCAATATCACAAAAAACAACCACTTGCTAAATTTATTTATGCCCTTGGCATCATTCACGTAGGTGAGCAAACAGCAGAAGACTTAGCTAAAGAGTTCCAAAGTCTAGATAAGCTCATGCATGCTACTGAACAAGAAATAAACTCTGTAGAAAATATAGGCCCAGTAGTTTCTAAAAGCGTACACGATTACTTCCACACCAAAGAAAATCTCAAGTACATCCAAAAACTGCTAAAAAATGGCGTAAGCATCGTACCGTACAAGCTACAAGCTACAAGCTACAAGCTTACCGGAAAAACCTTCGTGATAACAGGCACTCTAGCAACAATGAGTCGCGATGAAGCCAAGAAGAAAATTAAAGCTCTGGGTGGTAAAGTTTCCGATTCTGTCTCAAAACTTACAGATTACGTCATTGTCGGCTCCGATCCCGGCTCCAAAGCCACCAAAGCTGATCAGCTTGGTGTAAAGATTTTGGATGAACCAACATTCTTGAATCTATTAAAATAGTGTTGAAGTGCCACTTCAACACTGGTGATCTAGTTGATCAGAAGGTTGCGAAGGATTTTGGAGAAAAAGAAGAACAGCAGATTCAAGAACTGCTGTTCGATGAGCATTAGACTATGACGAGGATGCCCCTCGTAAAAACTAGCCCAACCATAGATTAAAACTTGAGGGAGTTGGGGATGTGGGGTATGATATGGAGGCAATAATTATGAATAATATAAAAGTACCAAATCATGTAGCAATAATTCCAGATGGAAACCGTAGGTGGGCGAAAGCGCAGGGGTTAGATGCGTGGAAGGGGCATGAAAAAGGTAGTGATAGGTTTAGAGATGTGAGCGAGGCGGCTTTCCAGGCTGGAGTAAAGTTCTTAACTGTGTGGGCTGCATCCGAGGATAACCTAAGGTCTAGACCGGCCTTGGAAGTGTCGGCGCTTATTAGTATTATTGAAAACTACTTAGCTACCGATGAATCACTAGAGCGGATTATAAAAGACAAAGTGCGTGTGCGCGTACTTGGCCGTTGGCAAGAGCTTATTACTAAGGAGTCCATTCATTCTGGTATTGAACGTCTGCAACTAGAGACTAGCCATTTTACAGAACACAACTTAACTATATTACTGGGCTACGACGGGCAGAGCGAGATGCTAGCAGCACTCAAGCACATTACAGTTACCAAGCAAGCCATAGACGCTGCAACACTTAGGGCGGCACTGTGGACGGCAGATTTACCTCCAGTAGACTTGGTTATACGGACTGGCGGGGAGCCGCACTGGTCGGCTGGATTTATGATGTGGCATGTGGCCAATAGTCAGTTGTATTTTACAGACACTCTGTGGCCGGATTTTGACTCTAAAGAACTAGAAACAGCTTTAGAAGACTATAGGGGCAGGGAGCGCAGACTGGGCAAGTAATGAGCACAGATTATAGGTGGCATTTACCTAGATTTAGGCTGATTATAAGACATTTTTGGTTATGGGGAATTTAGTGGTAATTTTATTGATTTTTTTAACAAAATTCTCTTGACAAGTTTATATATAATAGAGTAAGATTGATTTAACGTATTTTTCGCATAAACATGAGCAACACTAACCAATTCCCAAGTTAACCCTGCGGTCACTCCAGTAGATTGACTTTACCGCGGATGCGGTTTTTTTATGCCCCTTCGCCAGAAGCTTAAAAAAATAACAAAGGTAAGTAGGGTATAACCCGTCGTAGCTTTAGCGAAGGTGGGTGGGGCTACGGGGCACCTTCGGTTGCCCACACATTTCAAGTTTCAAGTTTACAACTACATACTTACTGCTACACAGATTCTGGCGGCCATTCCAATTTACTTTGGGAATTCAGGCGTTCAGCACAGTTCGAGTGGGCAGTAGCTATGTGGCTGTAACTTAAAAACACAGACAAGACAGACTTAATACAGACGGAGACGGACAGTCCGTTTTGGTCAGCGTTTGGTCAGTTTAGTCCGTGTGTTTCTGCCAAGTACTTTTCCAACTGAATAGTGGTAGTCCATCCTTTTCACCAAAAGGGATGGACACTGAAAAGTTCAAAAAAACGAGATAACTAGAAACAGTAGTTGAAACATCAGTAATAAGTAAACAGTAAGGAGTAATAAGTATTTAGATTTTTTCTAATTACTAACTACCCGCCTCTTCGGCGGGTCGCCGATGAGGCGACTAACTACTAAATTACTATATCTGGTGGTTACCAATTACTAGTCAACAAACATTGATACAACAAACAGAGAAGGGTATACGGTGGATGCCTTGGTACCACGAGCCGATGAAGGACGTAATAGCCTGCGATAAGCTTCGGGGAGCTGGCAAATTAGCTTTGATCCGGAGATGTCCGAATGGGGAAACCTATATGCTGGAAGAGCATATGTCTACATGCCGTGGGGTATGTATGAACGGGAACCATGCGAAGTGAAACATCTCAGTAGCATGAGGAAAAGAAATCAAGTTATCGTAAGATAACAGAGATTCCCTTAGTAGTGGCGAGCGAACGGGGA
>CAZCTL010000006.1:0-20938 GCA_964501685.1 uncultured Candidatus Saccharibacteria bacterium | reverse complement strand
GGAGACGACCAAACCTCAGGACAAAACAGTTTGCTTTAAAAGCAACCTAGGTGGTGGTGGATGTTCATCCAACCGCACAACCGACTTGCAGGTGTGGGTACTCGAATAAACAACCCCATCTGCAAGCACCTCACGCGCATAGTAGCAAACTACATCATCAAAGCCTTTGTTGCTTAGACGGTGACACCTTTTACAGTACACCATGTAACTAGGTGGATAACCCTCTGGCAAGTGCATAAATCACTCCTTTTGCCCGCGTCACCCACACAGCCCCATTGCTGTACGGTACGCGCGGATACCCAGTAGAATACACACACACAACGGATTTGACAAGAGGGAGGGTTCATGGTTAAAATTGCTTTTGTAACTTCATTAATTGCTTTTGTAACTTCATTAGTAGTTAGTAAGGAGTAATTAGTAATAAGCAAATACTAATTCCAGACCTATCTAATTACTTGTTACTCCTTACTAATTACTCATTCCATGTCCAAACCCCTAATAATAGTAGAAAGTCCGGCAAAAGGACGTACCATATCTAAGTTCCTTGAAGGTAAGTACCAAGTTGAGGCGTCTTTTGGTCACGTGCGAGATTTACCTAAAAGCAAATTATCTATAGATGTAGAGCATGATTTTGCACCTAAATACACTATTCCGGTAAAAGCCAAAGAAACCATTGCTAAACTAAAAGCCCTAGCAAAAGACGCACCAGAAATAATACTGGCAACTGATGAAGACCGCGAAGGAGAAGCTATCTCCTGGCATCTTGTTCAAGCCTTGGGACTTGAAAAGTCAAAGGTCCAAAGTCAAAGATCCAAAGTCGAAGAAGAAAAAGGCAATTCTAATACCGAAGAAGTAGTGGTCGATCAAAACCGCGTAAAGCGTATTGTCTTTCATGAAATTACTAAATCCGCTATTGAGGAAGCACTGGCTCACCCACGATCCATAGACCAAAACATGGTAGATGCCCAGCAAGCGCGCCGGGTTTTAGACAGACTAGTTGGGTATGAGCTCTCTCCTTTTTTGTGGAGAAAGATAAGATACGGTTTATCAGCCGGACGCGTGCAAAGTGTAGCAGTGCGATTGGTTGTTGAGCGTGAACGGGAAATTCAAAAATTTAAAAGTGAAGAATATTGGAGCATAGAAGCAAAACTTTCCAAGCTTCCCTCCCCAAGCAATGGGGATGACACCTCCAAACTCCCCTCCCCAAGCAATGGGGAGGGCAAGGGAGAGGTTGTATTTGTTGCCAAACTTCACAAGATAAATGGCCAAGCAGCTGGTAAGATGGATATAACTAGCGAAGTTGATGCCAAAAAAATTGTAGACAACCTAAACGGCGCGGAGTACTCTGTGCTAGATATTCAAAAAAAGGAAGTCAAACGCAACCCTGCCGCCCCATTTACTACATCTACCCTACAGCAAGAAGCCACACGCAAACTTGGCTTCTCTGCCAAACAGACTATGGTTATAGCCCAACAGCTTTACGAGCATGGACACATCACTTACATGCGTACCGACAGTCTAAACTTGGCACAAAGCGCGCTTGTCCAAGCCCAAGAGGTAATTAAAACCGAATTTGGCGCCAAATACGGACTGGAAGTTCCGCGCTATTTCTCTAACAAATCCAAAGGCGCACAAGAAGCACACGAAGCCATCCGTCCGACCGATTTATCTAAACTCCCGCAAGACTTTAAAGCAGGCAGCGCAGACAAAGGACATAGTAAACTATATGACCTTATTTGGAAACGTACCATTGCCTCCCAAATGCAACACGCCGTCTTTGACCAAACCAGCGTGGATATTTTGGCTACAAGCTACAAGCTACAAGCTACAAGCTATATCTTCCGTGCCAACGGCCAAGTCGTAAAATTTGACGGGTTTATTAGAGCTTACACCGAAGGAACTGATGAAGAAGAGAATCCACCAGCTGGCGGAGAAATAGAAGGCGCGCTACCAGAACTTTCTGTGGAAGAAAAACTTAAACTGCACGAACTCTTACCATTACAACATTTTACCGAACCACCAGCACGCTTTACCGATGCCACGCTCATTAAGGCTTTAGAGACTAACGGCATTGGCAGGCCTAGTACTTACGCGCCTACCCTCGCCACCATTCAAGAACGTGACTACGTTACTAAGGAAGATAAAAAATACGCGCCCACCGAAGTCGGATTTTTAGTGAATGATATGTTGGTTGAAAATTTTCCGGAAATAGTAGACATAAACTTCACCGCCAAAATAGAAGAAGAGTTTGATGACATTGCGGAAGGAAAAATTGCCTGGGTGCCGGTTATACGCGAATTTTATGAACCGTTTAAAAAGCACCTAACCGAAAAAGAAGCTAGTGTGGAAAAACAAGTAGAAACTTCTACAACCCCTTGTCCGCATTGTGGCAAAATGATGCTGATAAAATTCGGCAGGATGGGCAAATTCCTCGCCTGCCCAGACCCGGAAAGCAAAGTTACGCAACCGTTACCCGAGGAAGCAGCAAAGATTACTGAACTAGAAGCCAAAAATAAAGGTGAAGTTTGCCCAATATGCGGTAAAGCTATGGAAGTTAAGCGTGGCCGTTTTGGCTACTTTCTGGGTTGCGTAGATTACCCTAAGTGTAAAGGTATTTCTAAAATTTGGAATAAAACCGGGTTCAAATGTCCGAGTTGTCTGGCAAATGCCTCTCTCTCTTCTGCCATTCCGGAAAATTCGAGTGCATCCGAGAATTTATCCGGAATCCACTCTGAGCAAAATCATGGATCCCGGCTCGGAGGCCGGGATGACAAAGCCCGCATCGGTGACATTGTGGAAAAAAAGTCCCGCGGTCGGGGCAAACCCTTCTTTGCCTGCACTAGGTGGCCAGATTGTGAGTTTATTACCAACGTAAAACCCGAATCCGAAACCCATCTCCAAGAACTATATACGAAGTGGTTGGAAGACAAGGCAAAGCCCCGTACCGGCCGCTCTGGATCTGGTACTGAGGATAAGCCTAAGGCAAAATTCCGTACCCAACGTGGTACTGGGACCACCAAATCCACACGCAACACCGTACCAAAAAAATCCGCGAAAGCAAAAACCGTTTAGACTTAGCCTAAACGGTTTTGTAGCTCAATTATCAACTATCATTCACCTAATCCCTCTTGGAGTTAGGTAATGCACCCCGGGATCTATATCGCCAGTTTTGCTTCCTATGCAGAAATAGTACGCATAATCCGGATATACGGTAACTCCGTTGTACACACTCGAAGTACCACTCGGTATATAATAATAGGTGTTACCAGGTTGTCCTGTAGTTGGATTTGTTGTTTCGCAACCACTATCGGCAGGTAAAGGCGCAACTGGCAAACTAGCTATATAGTTTGGTATCATATCGCTTGGTATACCTGCCGGCGAAGCCACTGGATAACCTCTATAGGTGGCTTGATATAATTCAAAGGCTGTAACCATCCGAGTCATATCACTTACCCGTTTTGCGTCCCTTGCTTTTGCTCTGGCGTTATAAACGGAGACTAATACTATTGAGCTTAGTAAACCGATAATTGCAATTACTACCAATAGCTCTATAAGCGTAAACCCTTTATTTTTATGCAATCTCATTTTATTTTTAATGACATATTAAGTACTGCCATTATATCATACTAACCACATCATTAAAAAATCCCTCGTTTTCACTTGGGATTTTTATGGTGGGATGGGCGGGGATTGAACCCGCGACCGTTGGCTTAAAAGGCCACTGCTCTACCAACTGAGCTACCATCCCATATTCTGCTATAAATACTAGACTAGTCTACAATATTATCACTTTATTTTCAAGGGTAAGCCTGTTACAATACCCGTATGATTTTAGAAACATTTCAGCATTTTCCGGATTTTGAACTGCTAGATAGCGGGGCAGGCTTTAGGCTAGAACGGTGGGGCCAGTACAGACTAGCCAGACCAGACCCGCAAGCCATTTGGCAACCCCATCTGTCCAGCTCCGAATGGGCAAAGATAGATGCAAAGTTTGATGGTAAGTGGATAGAAAAAAAGCGCATAGCGCAACCTTGGGTAATTAAGTGGCCGCTCCCGCTTAAGTCCGGAGAAGCTAAAACCGGAGATTGGAATCTTTACTTAAATGCACGTTTAACCCCCTTCAAACACACTGGTATTTTTGCCGAGCAAGCCACCAATTGGGAGTGGCTAAAAAAGCAAATGGAAAATGCAAAAATCAAACTGCAAAATTACAAGCCATCGATCTTAAACTTGTTTGGCTACACTGGTGCGGCAACGGTACTCTTAGCCAAACTTGGATGCTTTGTAACCCACGTAGATGCATCCAAACCGGCTATCGCATGGGCTAAGGAAAACCAAGAACTAAACAGCTTACCAAGTGACTCTATCCGCTGGATTCTGGATGACGCAGCAAAATATGTAAAACGCGAACTAAAACGTGGCATAAAATACGATGGGATCTTAATGGACCCACCGGCATTTGGACATTCCCCTACAGGGCGCACATGGAAGTTTGCTGAAGACTTCCCTGAACTACTTCAAGATTGTGTTAAGCTTCTAACCCCAGATGCTCAATTTTTGCTCATCAATGCATACGCAACCAATACCTCTGCCTTATCTCTCTACAACATCGCAGAAGATGCATTATCTGGTCACAAAGGTAAATTAGAAAAAGGCGAACTGTGTTTAAAACAACAAGATGGCAGATTGCTCTCCACGGGAGTTTTCGCTCGTTGGAATAGATAACAATTTAACAACTCCGACGTTTTAGTCGGAGCTCCGTACTGCAAGCGTCGGAGTGAAAAAATTTTCACCAGCTTTTATCATCACTGCGAGAAAAAAGCTCTACGACAAACCCAATACCTAATATAAAACAATGAGAAAATCAGTTGGGACAATTCGATCGAAAAAAGTCATATACCTTGACCATGCAGCTACCTCACCAGTAAGGCCGGAAGTTTTAAAGGCTATGCAGCCGTATTGGTCAGAAAAATGTGGCAATCCTTCTGCATTGTATAAACTTGGTTTAGAAGCAAAATTAGCTATTGATAATGCGCGTACTGCCATTGCTAACACACTTTTCTGCCGACCCGAAGAACTTGTCTTTACTGCTGGTGGTAGTGAAAGTATTAACTTAGCCATACTAGGCACAGCCCGCGCATATCGCACGTCCTGTTCCTCGCCTAATATAAGGGAGGCTAGGAGAGGAATAAAAACAAAGCGCGGGCACATAATTACCTCTTCCATTGAGCACCACGCCGTACTGCGCTCAATAAGTGCGCTTAAAAAAGAAGGTTTTGATATTACACAAATTGGAGTAAATAAAGAAGGCGTCATTAACATTGATGAACTTAAAAAAGCCATACGGCCAGACACCTTTTTAGTTTCACTCATGTACGCCAATAACGAAATTGGCACCATTGAACCCATTTCTGTAGTCGGCAAAATCATTCAAGCAGAAAATTCAAAGCGCTCACTCGCCACTCGCCACTCGCCACTCGTCACTATTCTTTTCCACACCGATGCTTGCCAAGCGGCAGGCTTTCTAGAACTAAATGTAGATAAGTTACATGTAGATTTGCTTTCACTGAATGGCAGTAAGATTTATGGTCCCAAACAAACCGGCTGTCTCTATGTGCGCAAAGGTATCAAACTAGAACCCATTATTTACGGTGGAGGACAAGAAAATAATTTACGTAGTGGCACAGAAAACGTACCCGGTATAGTTGGATTTGCCAAAGCTCTGGAGCTGGCTCAAACATCCAGAGAAAAAGAAGGCCAAAGACAAACTCAACTTCGAGATTACTTTATAACAAAGATACAAAAAATCATACCAAGCTTAAAACTAAATGGACCTCTCCCAAATAGCACCAAGCACAAGAGTAGCGCCCATAGACTTCCAAACAATATTAATATCTCTTTCGCAAATGTAGACGGCGAGGCGCTGGTCTTATATTTAGACGCTTACAACATCTACGCCAGTACCGGCAGTGCATGCACATCTAATAGCGCCGACCCCTCTCATGTACTAGCAGCTATTGGATTGGAGGAAAAATATATAAAAGGAGCTGTTCGTTTTACCTTAGGTGAAAGTACAACCAAAGCCGATATAGACCAAGTACTTCAAGTATTACCAAGGCTTGTTGCTAAAATACGTACCATGAAAACTATTTAATAAATAAAAATGACCATTGAAGCGTTAACAATGGACATTTTTAGAACTTACGCATTTCAAAGGTCACCTTTGCGTAAACCTACCATCTCAAATAGAGTAGCTATCGAATTCTTTAGGTATAACTGTAATAAAACAACTTCCTTGCGCAAGGGTGACCCTTGAAATGAGCTATATACCCTACTCTAGTTATCCGATCTGTGAGAAACAAACCGGCCAAATACGATTAAATAAACCACTGGAGCAATTAGCCACACAAACCCTGCACCAATATGTAAAAACAAAAACTGGATAAGCGGATGCAAACTTTGTTGCACATTTACCGGAACAAATGACAGTACAATATTTAAGAGTAAACCAATCTGTAAAAATGCAAATGGCACTCCAAATGCTAGACTAAATCCTCCCCTACCTTCCGCGCTGGTTCTAAACCCATACTTGGAAAGAAAGAAAAATAACACCAAAAATAATGCTCCAAATGTCGCCAATGTCTGCAAACTTGCAGTTACAATGTTTAACTTCGCATTTACAATTGTTTGTAAGAACGGCGCTTCCAATACCAATAATTTAGCCATGTAGACAGACACTAAGATAGACAACAACCTACCACGTCCTGATGCAAAAGCGTACAGCACGCTAGCAACTAACCAAAATAAAAGAATGAACAAATCCCAACTAGGACTGTGCCAATTAAATGTTCTCACTAAATGTTGAAACTCTGTGTAGTATTGCATGCGTATATTACCATTATACCATGAACCAAAATTAGTAACACCAACATCATAACCATACCCGCTACCTAAGCTGTAACCATTGCACCCAGAGCCTTATTGCTCCTAAAAATATAAAACATATTTTCTTTCTTATTTGTTAAATTGTACACTTAAATTAATACGCACTGAAAATGAGTTAACAATACCTTGTTATAATACCTATATGAATATTGGAATCATTTTCGCCATCGTCGCTCTACTGGGTTGGGGTATAGCAGATTTTTTAATAGAAAAAAGTACTCGGAAAATTGGAAATGTGGTAAGTCTATTTTTTATTACTGCCTTTGGAGTAATAGTTTTGTTCCCGTTTGTATACAAAGACGTTCTCCCTCTTTTCACGCTCAAAATGGGCACAAAAGAATTTTGGATACTTATAGGCGCAGGCGCATTTGCCTTGGTTGCTGCATTATTTTATTTTGAAGCCTTGCGCATTGGCAAGATTGCAGCAGTGGAGCCAGTTTATGCCTTAGAAATTATTGGCACCGTGATATTAACAGGATTTGCCATACATGAATGGCTTAACGTAACTCAAACACTTTTGGTGCTGGGCGTGATAGTAGGGGTGGTGCTAATCTCAGTCAAACAACTCTCGCAGATTAAAAAGATTCGTTTAGAACGTGGTGTTCTTTTTGCGCTTACCGCCACGTTGTTTATGACTGGAGAAAATTTTCTTACCGGGTATGGCTCAAGAATTACCAATCCCCTACTCACTAATTGGGTAATAGATCTAATTATCGCCTTGGCAACCTTAAGCTATCTATTAACAAAAGGAACAGCTAAAGCACTGCTAACACACTTAAAACATTACCCGACTCTTATTTTTTGAGTCAGCACCCTGGACACTATAGGATGGGTCGCCTTTGCTTATAGCGCTGTGTATATCCCTATTGGTCTAGCTACCGGCATTTCGGAAAGTTACATAGCACTAGCTGTATTACTTGGACTATTTATCAACCGCGAAAAGCTAAGGGCCCACCAGTTCCTTGGAGTATTTACTACCGTTATAGCCGCGATAGTACTATCATATCTTGAAAAATAATTCCTACAATATTTAGAATGTCTCAATATCTACATATCCAAAATAGAATTATTCCCTTTTATCACGGCCGTTAGTTTTAGGAATAATATTACGAAAATGATGAAGTAGATCTGTATCATTATCTAGTGCGTCTATTCTTGCAAAACGAATATATCTATTTAGCTTTGATTTATTCAAATACTCCATCGCTGCAATATTCAACGAAAAAGGATATACATATACACTCGCCTGAAGCCCATAAAAACCAAACTGCTTCAGTGATGTCCTCAAACGATCACGTATAGCCCTGGCATCTTCTGGGATATCAAACACCACCATACGCCACTTGCCATCCCAAGCAGTGTGTTCTTCATCCAAGCGCGCTTTCTGAAACAAAGCTTCTAATTCCCCTTCTTTGGTTAGTTTAACAATTCGTTTGGATTCTTTATACTCTTCTTTGATCCACCCCCGTTTTCTAAATTTATAAAAGATTGTTTCTAACCTACGATTAGCTAAATAGTTGCGATACTCCGGATACAACGCCAGGCTTAACCTCCCCCGCATCTTCGAACGATACAACAAATCCCCTGCCGCTAGTAAATATAACAATACGTGACTGGTTTTTGTTAGTTGTTTTTTGTCTCTATGCATATTTTTTGTTAGCGCATTTAACTATAAAAACACAAAAATATCTGAAACACTCCCAACTAAAGTTTATTCCCTTTTTTGACGGCCGTCAAAAAAGGGAATAAGTTTGGGTTTATTTCATTTACATTATACTCAAAAGACAGTTACTAGAAGCTGTCTTTTATACTATCCCAGAATGATTTGTGCACCTCGGCAGTTTCTCCACCAACTGAAGAAAGTTGTTCAAGTAGTTCTTTTTCTTTACGGGAAAGTTTGTTAGGAATTATAACTCTAACTGTTAAGAGCAAGTCGCCGCGTTTGCCGGAATTTAACACAGGCACACCTTTGCCAGATACTTTTAACACTGTGCCGGGCTGAGTACCGGCGGGAATTTTAACCTCAATGTCGCCATCCAATGTTTTCACATCTATCTTAGTACCAAGCGTTGCTTGGACAAAACTAATAGGCACTTCCTTAAATAAATTCACTCCATCCCGTTTAAACTCTTTAGAGGGCTGCACACGAATTGTAATGTATAAGTCTCCAGCGCTAGAACCTTTATAACCCACTTCCCCTTCGCCTTGCATGCGTACCCGCTGGCCGTTGTCTATACCAGCCGGAATTTTTACTTCCAGAGTCTTGGGTCGTCGCAATACTCCTTGGCCACCACACACACTACAAGGCACTTCGGGTATTTTTCCATCTCCCTCACATTTATCGCAGGTACTGGCTGACTGCATATTGCCAAAAATAGTTCGCCGTGTAGTGAGTATTTGCCCTTGACCATGGCACCTAGAACAAGTGACAACCTTCGTACCAGGTGTGGCCCCAGTTCCGCTACAAACATGACACTTATCTTGCTTCTCTATGGTAATAGTTTTAGTTACACCATGCACTGCCTCTTCAAAACTAATGGTCATGGGCATTTCTAAATCTACCCCACGTTGCCTTCTAGAGCCACGTTCTTGCCTACCTCCAAAAATATCTGAGAATATATCCCCTAAGTCAAACTCCATACCGCCTTGGCCACCAAACCCACTAAAGTCCCAGCCAGAGGCTGGTCCCGCTCCGGCGGAGAAACCTCCACCGCCGGCAGCATGTTGATAATTCTCACCAAACCTATCGTACTGAGAACGCTTAGAGGAATCAGACAGCACCTGATACGCCTCGTTTACTTCCTTAAACTTAGCCTCGTTTCCGCTTCCCTTATCCGGGTGGTACTCGTGCGCTTTTTTTCTGTAGGCACGTTTAATGTCGTCCGCTGAAGCAGATTTGGAAACTCCTAATGTGTCGTAAAAATCTTTTGCCATAGTCCACTAATCACCAATAACACGAATTGCACGAATTCCTAATTAGTGGATTCGTGCTATTTGTGTATTCGTGGATAATTATTCTGTTCTAAACCCAATATGTGGTTGCAAATCACTACCGGCTTTTATTTGTCCAAACTGCTCTTCGTAACGCTTTATGTTGTCTTGCAGGGCAGCAACAATACGTTTCATGTGCTGCGGACTAACTATAACCCGTGAGGTGACTATACCTGCTCCACCCATTAAATTCATAAAGTCCATGACGAACTCTTCTGGCGTGTGGGCTACCTGTGCCATGTTGGCATATACACCCTTTAGCACATCGTCCGTAATTTTTACCTGCACTTGTTGCTGGCTTTGTTGAGGTTGTTGTTCGTTCATAGTTATTAACTTAATAATTAATCTACTAGTTGTGTCATTCCGGTCTTGAGCCGGAATCCAGATAATATTTATTCGCCTAGGTATAGGGTCGGAGCACGGTATGACATAGAAAATTAAGATTGCCGCGCCGGTCGCCAAGCCTCTCTCCTCGTAATTGCATTCACTTGTAATACCTATATCTTTCTAGTATCCTATACTTGTCCGCAACTGACGTAATCGAAAATGCGGGCAAAGGAGGAAAGCTAACGTGGACAAATTATTGTTGTTGATTTGCAGTATCATTGCCGGCAGCGGGTGCTGCGGAGGATGGGCGGGCAACCCTTGTCAACCTGGCACACTCTGCACATGTAAGGTGGACAGTACTGGCCTATGTTCAACTCACAAGAAGTATTGTGTCATCCACTAAGGTCAGTCGGCGCGGGAGTCCCCTATTCCGCGCCGTTTCTTATTCTTTCTCTTTAAACTCCGCGTCTACTGTTGAATTACCGTCAGCAGAAGCTCCAGCATCTGCCGATGCGCCTGCGTTACTTCCTGATTCTTGCCCGCCCGCCGTAGTTTCAGCGGAAGAGGAATCCGTACTCCCTGCTTCCGGCTTTGCCTCAGCATACATCGCCGCGCCAACCTTTTGAATAGCATCACTCAAAGCAGACATAGCCTTTTGAATGGCTTCTGTGTCTTCTTTATCTTTTACTTCTTTAAGTACCTTTACCGCCTCTTCTACGGCAGTTTTATCTTCCGTCTTAGCTTTATCACCTGCGTCCTTAAGAGTTTTCTCAGACACGGCAATCAGCTGGTCTGCATGGTTACGCAGGTCCACGACTTCACGACGCTTTTTATCGTCGCTGGCATGGCTTTCTGCCTCTTTCTTCATGCGCTCTACTTCGTCCTTAGACAAGTTACTAGAACCTTGAATAGTTATATGCTGTTCTTTACCGCTTGCCTTATCTTTCGCTTTTACGGTTAAAATACCATTTGCGTCTATATCAAAAGTTACCTCTACCTGTGGCACACCTCTTGGAGCTGGTGGTAAGCCGTCCAAAATAAACCTGCCTAGAGTTTTGTTGTCGGCCGCAAACTCACGCTCGCCTTGGAGTACGTTTATCTCCACAGAAGTTTGATTGTCCGCCGCAGTAGAGAATACCTGGCTCTTAGAAGTTGGCACAGTGGTATTGCGGTCAATAAGTGGAGTGCGAACACCGCCCATAGTCTCAAGACCAAGCGTAAGTGGGGTTACATCAAGTAACAATATTTCTTTGCCTTGTACATCACCAGAAAGTATACCTGCCTGAATAGCTGCACCCTTAGCTACTGCTTCCATAGGATCTACTCCCCGTTCTACTTGCTTACCTATGTAGTCTTCAACAAACTTTTGCACAAGGGGCATGCGAGTTGGGCCACCAATTAAAATAATTTTTTCAATTTGAGCTGGAGTAAGTTTAGCATCACCAAGAGCCTGAGTTACCGGTGCGCGCATACGCTCGACTATTGGTTTAATCAAATCCTCAAGCTTAGCCCGAGTAATCTTCATCTGCAAATGCTTTGGTCCACTACTGTCTGCCGTTATGAAAGGTAAATTAATTTCCGTTTCAAGTGTTGTAGAAAGCTCAATCTTAGCCTTTTCTGCTGCTTCACGCACCCGGTTCATGGCCATGCGATCGGCTGATACGTCTATGCCGGACTGACTCTTAAAGTCGCCCACAATAAAATCTATAAGCGCTTTATCCATGTCCTTACCACCAAGCGCAGTGTCGCCACTAGTAGAAAGCACTTCAAACGTGGCTTGGTTGTCTATCTCAGAGAAGTCCATGATGGTTACGTCCAAGGTTCCACCACCAAGGTCAAAAACCAAAATCTTTTGGTCTTTGGCACTAGTTTTATCTAGCCCATAGGCAAAAGCCGCAGCCGTAGGCTCGTTTATAACACGTACTACTTCTAATCCTGCAATTTCCCCTGCGTTCTTCGTGGCTTGCCTCTGCGCATCATCAAAATACGCTGGCACGGTTATTACTGCCTTGTCTACTTTATCGCCCGTGTAGCTTTCCGCGTCACGCTTTATTTTTTGCAAAATGAATGCGCTAATTTGTTCTGGGGCGTAGTCTTTACCATTTACGGTGTACTTAAAACTTGTACCCATTTTTCGCTTGGCCTCAAATACAGTTCCGTCCGGGTTAGTAACTGCTTGTCTGCGAGCCGGCTCACCTACTAGAAGCTCGCCTTCTTTGGTAAAAGCCACATAAGAAGGAAACGCCTTACCGCCAAGACTGGCCCCTTCCGCTGCCGGAATAATAACCGCCTTACCCCCTTCCATCACGCTTGCCGCGCTATTGCTCGTACCTAAGTCTATCCCTATAATTTTTGACATACAATTGTTCTCCTTATCTTGCCATTCTCGCCTCGTGGGCAAGAATCCAGTTATTAATTAGCTCGTTCTTTTATTATGGAGGCTAGCTGCTTTGCGTTAGTCTTTAATAAACCAGGAATCACTAAAGAACCATAAAACAGTCCCCAACTCATACCTGACCATCTCCTATTTATTCTGGTATCAAACATTCTTGCTGCTTGTAAATCGCCTGAAGATTTTAGCTTATCGCCATATTTTGTTCGAATATACAGATTGCCGATTCCCAATAATCTGCCGAAAACTCCGTAGTTAATACTTACTTTAGTGATGTCGTCATAGGTGATGGTAAATTTTTCATCATCAAATTTAGATCCTGCAACGTTTGCAAAGGTCTTGCTATTTGGCTGACTTAGCTCAATACCCTTATCAGTAAAAGTGTATTTAAATTGTTTGCGAAACATACTAGCTGGAACAATTACTGAAATAAAATAAAAAACGAATACAATACCGACCAACACAACCGCTCCGGTTTGTTGAAAATATAACAACGCTAAAATAATTAGTAACGCGTACAATACAGCATTAAACGCTATGCTTAATAACCATTTTCTCTGTATAGAATAACTTATTTCGGTCATATATCATTGCTGTCATTCCGGCCTACGAGCCGGAATCCAGAAACAAGGGTTTGCGTCTGGATTCCGTGTTCCTGAATCAAGTTCAGGACAGGCTAAGCACGGAATGACATTGATTATTTTTTAACTGTCCGATTCTGTCGGACACTTCAACTATACGATTTATTGGTGCAGTTGACCTGCACTCATCCCAAATGGTTACAAACTGTAACCCTTTCAGTTGTCCGAGTAAATCGGATAACTGGTGATATTTTGTCACCGTTTCAGGTAGTGACAAGGTGTCACCGACTGAGTTGTACGATTTTCTCGTACAACTGCTTGTCATTCCGGCCTACGAGCCGGAATCCAGGTGTAAATGTTTTCCGCCTGGATTCCGGGTCACGCCCGGAATGACACTAAATTATTTTGTTATAAAGATCCTCCCATTGCGGATTGTCTTTTTCAATAAGTTCCAACTTCCACTTTCGTTGCCAATTCTTTAGTTGCTTTTCTCTTGCAATTGCACTTTCTACATCGCTTGTTTCTTCAAAATATACTAACTGGTCTACTCCATATTTCTTAGTAAACCCATCTGCTAGTTTGTTCTTATGTTCCCATATACGTTTTGTTAGATTACCCGTTACTCCTACGTATAATGTTCCATTACGGTCTGAAGCTAAGATGTAAACATAATAACTTTTCATATGCGGGTCTGTCATGCCGGGCTACGACCCGGCATCCAGATTGTTAGTTAGCCTGGATTCCGGCTTCCCCAATCAAGTTGAGGATAAACTCCGGCCGGAATGACAGGACTAAAGATCCTCTACATCTAGGCTCTTAAACTGGTTTATGGACATACCTATTACTTTCTTACTGCCTAGCAACTTACGAGACACGGCATACTGATCGGCAAATTCTGGTTTAAGACTTACAAACACATTCCCCTCAGACTCGTCACTCATGCGCTTTACATGCAGAATAATCTTTTTGCGGTTTAAAACCTTACCCGTAATTTCACAGTCATCTAGGCTTAGTGTCTTAATGGTTTTAGCCTTGTCTTCCCACTCCATTATCTCTCCAACCTCAAACATATCCTTAACTTGCATAATATTTGGTTCTTCCAGCCATACATGATGGTTATTACTTGTTACTTGTCACTGGCAACTTGTCACTTTTACTAATAGCCACTTGGCTGGGTCTAATTAATTTGCCGTTTAACTCAAATCCGGTCTGATATTCTTCAACCACTACCCCATCCTCATCCCCAGGCACCTCTCTAACAGCTTCATGAAAATTTGGGTTAAACTTCTGCCCCACTGCCTCTATCTTCTTTACTCCTAGATCTTCCAGAGCTTTATCTAGTTGTTTTACCAATCCATCGATACCATTTAGCCAAGTCACGTAATCCGCAACAAACTTTTCACTTTCAACTTTCAACTTTGCACTATCAGCCTCTGGCTGATGTTTGAGGGCCTGTTCCAAACTATCCAAGCTAGGCAAGAGTTTTGCCACCGCGACCTCCCTTGCAAACTCTACCAACTCCTTATTCTCCCCCTCTTTCCGCTTCTGGTAGTTCTGAAAGTCGGCTTCACTACGCTTCCAACCATTTAAGTTCTTCTCTGCCTCTGCCCGAGCGCTTTCTAACTGCTCTTGCAGATCTTCAGTGCTTGTAACTAGTTTTTGATTGTCATCTTGTTCGTCCATAGTGTTTCAGATTAACAATCTAACAAATTAGCAACTAAACACGAATCCTACTTTGTTAAATTGTTAAATTGTTACTTTGTTAAAATGAATAATATGATTCCCGTTCCCGCACCCAACAGCTTCGCCACATACTCCATAAGCGTCATGTTCTTTTCGTACTTCATGTTCTTGGGTCCAATGAGTCCAATTACCCCACGCTTACCGTCTGGCAGCTCCAACCCTGAGACTACCATAGAGTAATCCGATTTAGCAGAAAGCTTTACCTCTTTGCCAATTACAGCCTTTGGCAAGCCACCACCGTAATCTTTTAACATTTGCTCTGCGTGCTCGTCTATATTATCAAAAAACTGGGCAATTTCTTTAGCGTCTTCGGCTGGCAAACCTGGATTATCCAAAATGTTTGCTAGACCCACTGCAGAAGTTTCTCCGGGTAAAAGCGTAAAGCTTGCTTGCTCACTGGTCTCAGCCAAAAGCTTTGCCAATCGCCTACCTACTTCTGCATTCACTGCTTGGAGCTTAGCAACTTCTCTACGCAAATGCTCCTGTTCTTTCATAGACAGTTTGACTCTTTCCATAAGTTCACTCACAAAGTATCTGTAGCCCATATCGGTTGGTACACGCCCAGCCGAAGTATGTGGTTGCATTATGTACTTAAGTTTCTCCAGCACCTGCATTTCGTTGCGAATACTCGCACCACTAAGGTCAAAGTAGTCTTTGTCTACCAAGTCTTTGCTGGCCACTGGCTGTCCAGTTTCGCAATTTTCCTTAACAATAGCAGCCAGAATTTTGGCCTGCCTAGAAGTTATTTCAGGATAGTCCAACATATGTAAAAAAGAATATAAGAAAATTAGCACTCTGTCAAGTAGAGTGCTAATTTCTTATATTTTTCAATTCTGGGTGCTTATTTTGCTTCTATAGTTACTTCAGAAAGCTGTGGAGCAACTTCCAACCCAAGCCCCGTTACCTGTTCTGTAGCGGAGATTCTATAAGTGCCAGCCTTTTGGACAACTTCCAGTGGATTTACTACAAAACCAATCGGTTCAAGCACTGTAAGACCAGGTAATTGGGATTTAAAATAACTCTCAATATCAGTTCTGTTTTCAGTTAGGGATACCGTTTTGGAATATCTTACATTCTTATTAGCCACATCGGTAAAAGTTATGGCGACTTCAGCGTTCCCATTTGGAACTTTCTGGCTATACAACCAACCCGTTATAATAGAAGATGAAACACCGTCTACCATGCCATACTGGGTAAATCCAGACTTACACCTTGTATCCCCAACATCTGGTACACAAACGGGAGGGCCAATAAATCTTACTTTATCCGCAGAAGAGTATAGTGGCTTAAACGCTATACCTCCGTCTATAGGGTTTTTACCTATCCAAGAAAAAACCCCAAACATTAACATGCCACCCACATAAGCAGCAGCAATTCCCCAAACTGCCTTATGTGAATATTCATCTAAATTTTTCATATTTATTTCCTTTCATGTTATGATCAAATCTATTATAACATATTTTTCATTCTAAGCAATGTTAATTGGCTAACGTGTGCTTTTATAATCATTAGTGTATGTTAAATAAGTAATATTTATAGGAAGGTAATATAATATGCATAAGAAAATACTTATTCTAGGACTAATAACTGTGATGTTTGTTAGTGTCATATATGGGATCATTCAACTCAGTAGACCACGCTTAAATAATAATCCAGAAATAAAATCTCAACGCACGGAAAAACCAAATCCGTCTAACAACTCTAACCTTGGTAAACAACCAACAAATAGTCCAACGGAAGAAAAAGTTAACTCCCAAAACACCAACCCAACACCAGAAACAGGTACCACCGGAAACTATGAAAATTATTCTCCGGAAACAGTATCAACCAGCCAAAGGAAAGGAAATAAAGTTGTTTTATTTTTCCACGCTCCTTGGTGCCCATATTGTAAAGAAGCAGACATTGCTTTTCAAGCTCGTTTCAACCAAATCCCGGCAGGCGTTACTGTCTTAAAAACAGATTACGATTCAGAAACCGTGCTTAAGCAAAAATATGGTGTAACCTACCAACACACCTTTGTACAAATAGATAACAACGGTAACATGGTAAGTAAGTGGAATGGCGGAGATATAGATAACTTAAACAAATACATTAAGTAATATCTAATTCCTAATTTCTAATGCCTAAACGGAATTATCTTTTCTGAATATTAGAAATTAGATAGTAGAAATTAAACATTTATACAATGCTCCAAATATTACTCGCACTTATTGCTGGCATCTTAACAATTGCGGCCCCCTGTATCTTACTTCCCCTGCCAATACTGCTGGGTTCTTCAGTTGGACAAAGAAGTCGGACTCGACCGCTCTTTATAACTCTTGGGTTCGTGTTAACTTTTTCGGTCTTGGGCATTACCATCAATTTTTTAGTTCAACATCTGGAACTTAACCCCAACACTTTACGTACTATAGCGGTAGTACTACTCGCTATCTTTGCCACATTCATGATATGGCCAAGACCCTTTGAACTCCTCACGTCTCACTTCTCACGGCTCATTACTCGGGCAGCCAAAACTGGCCAGCAGGCTGGAACAGGTAACTTTGGTGGGTTTGTTATGGGGGTAGTGATAGGTGTTATTTGGGCACCCTGTGCTGGACCAATTTTAGGTTCCATTCTTACTCTCATTGCCCAAGAATCCAATACTGCCAAAGCTTTTGGATTGTTGATTGCATACTCTATTGGCGCAGGGTTACCCATGCTGGCAATAGCCTATGGTGGTCAGGCTATTACTACTAAAGTTCGTGGTATTGCCCAGTACTCCACTAGACTCCAACAAATCTTTGGCATTATTTTGCTGGGAGTTGCTCTAGCGGTTTATTTCCAATACGACACAAAAATTCAAAGCTATCTTGTAGAAAAACTCCCCGTCATTGGCACAAATTTGGAAGAACGACTAACCAACAAACTTGAGAATGTTGGTATGACTAACATGAAAGAAGAAGTAAATTCTAATCTACCCCTTAGCCCAAAACCCGTAGCCCTAAAAAGTCTCGGTCCTGCTCCAGAGTTCAAAGATATTGCAAACTGGCTCAATACCGACCACGCTCTTACTATGAAGGAACTCAAAGGAAAAGTAGTATTAATAGACTTTTGGACCTACTCTTGCATAAACTGCATTCGCACGCTTCCCTATGTTACTAAGTGGTATGACACTTACAAGGACCAAGGGTTTATTGTGATTGGCGTGCACACTCCAGAATTTGCTTTTGAGAAAGACGCAGGTAATGTTGCCCGGGCCATAAAGCAACACAGCATTCACTATCCGGTGGCACAGGATAACAACTTTGGTACATGGAATAGTTACAACAACCACTACTGGCCTGCGCACTATTTAATAGATAAAACCGGCACCATAGTCGAAGTCCATTTTGGTGAGGGTGATTACGAAGAAACTGAAAAGCTGATACAAAAATTGCTGGGAATGCAGGGTGCTATATCCACTGTTGATAGTACATTTGCCGGACAGCCTAAAACTCCAGAAATGTACTTTGGCGCCAACAGACAAGAATTTTTAAGTAATGGCGTGTTAGGCAAAACCGGTACACAAACTTTTGTTATTCCCAACAGGTTAGATGCAAATAAATTTGCATTTGAAGGGCTGTGGGATATTCAAGCCGAAAAAGCGGTGCTAGTAAAAGGTCCGGGTAAAATTAAACTCCACTTTAACGCCGGCAAAGTCCACATGGTAGCGAGTAGTCCCAAAGAACAATCTATAACTGCAAAAGTTGATGGGTACAACCCAACTATAATAAATATTAAAGATGCAACACTATATACGTTATTTGATTCTAAAAACTACGGCGACCACATTTTAGAAATCACCATCCCAGAAGCAGGTTTTGAGGCCTTTACCTTTACCTTCGGCTAAGCCTTGTTCTGTCATCCCGAGCGATGCTTTGAGAGTCGAGAGATCCCTCCATTCGCAGACTTAGTCGGGATGACAATACAGAATAGTATAAAAAACTATAGGCTAAAAAAACCTCTCCCAAGAAGAACTTGCGGAGATAGTGGGCGTGTCCAGACAAACCATCATTGCCATAGAAAAAGGTAACTACACTCTCTCCCTCGCACTCGCCATGCAACTGGCTAAGTATTCTAAAATGAACGTTGAGGAATTATTTTCAGTAAAATGATATAATATGCTAACATGTCATCCTGAGAAGGGAGTGCGTCCAACCGACGAAGGATCTAGTTATTCAGATACTAGATTCTTCACCCCAGCAACATTCAGCTCAGAATGAAGAAAGTACAACATATGAAAACACTCCTCTACTATCTCTTCCTGCTCATTGCCATCGCCCTCATAACCGGATTCATTGTCTCACAAAACTCTGGAGACACTATGAGCATGACTAAAACCATGGCCTTAAGTTTGTCTGGTCTACTAGCACTTTACACCGTAGCCATGTCTTTTGTTGGTGAAGGACAAGTTGCCGATGAACGCGAACAAGCCCACCGCTACATTGCCAACCGTGCAGGGTTAGTTGCCAGCACTACTGTACTAGCTCTCGGAATTATATTCCAACTCTTCATAACCCACCGCATAGACTACTGGCTCTTAACTGGCCTTATAACCATCAACCTCACCAAAATAGTTTCCCTCATCTGGCTAAACTATAAAAAGTAGCTACACAAAACTCGCCCTATAGGCGAGTTTTTACAATACCACCCCACATTATTTACTTTCCTAATTCCTCCAAAGCTACTTTAACAGCCCGTTCCGCATTAAAATCGTCACTGTCTAAATGCAATTGAAAAGATCGGGTACGTGGATTCTTCTCTCTATATAAAGTTAACTTAAAGTGTTTTTGGGTGCCATTATCATCCAAAATAAAATGACCTTGGGGCAATCCCACAACCGTTGGTATGTCTTGTAATTCTTCATTGAGTTTATATGGATCGTAGTAACTTTCGTTAAATACTTCGACCATTTTTTTCGCTCTCGCCAAGGTGCCAGCGTGCTTAATCATTTCAATCATCTGGTTCACTTTTTCAGATTCTGCTGAATACTCCTCTCGTTCTCTTCCTGAAGTCCATTTGAGTGGCTGTCGCCCATCAAACGAATACCCATCTATAGATTCCGATTGTACCATAAATTTACAATTAATATTCTCTATCCCCAGTATACCACAAACCACATTAGTCTCAATTATAGAACCCTCCTCAAATATTGCCCAGTGTAGCTGACTTTCACCTTAGCCACATCTGCGGGTGTACCAACAGCTACCACTAGCCCACCCTTGTCTCCACCTTCGGGGCCAAGGTCTATTATCCAGTCGGCAGTTTAAATGTAGTAAGTTAGACTCTCCTCCGTAATACATCATACTCCTCAACCGGTAACTCAATGTCTCGTAAAATAGATTTTAGCAATCCAATACCCAAGACTTCGTTCCCATGTACAGGCACCGTGGCGGTTTTACCGGAATTAGGATGCGCAAAAAAATAATGACTACCTTTGGCCCTAAGCAAAGCAAAACCCAACAATTGCAAAATCTTTATCATCTTCTTTGCAGGTATTGGGATAAGCTTGGGCATGCTATTTATTTTACAAACTCTATAGTCTGAACACCAATAAACTTATTTTGCCGAGTCTGGGATTTAAATAAGTCTTCTTCCACCTCTAAACACAAAGACACAACTTCTTGTAAACGTTTGTATAGTTCTGATAGTGTTTTAGCTTGAGTATAGCAACTTCGCAAAGACGGCACAGTACCAACATAGTACCCGCTTTCGTCTTTCTCAATAACCACCGGAAAATTATAAATTGTTTTACTCTTTGCTTTCATAAGCATAGTATACATAACCAATCTAAAATTGTCATCACAAAACTTTTTTCAAGTACTGACCGGTGTAGCTGGATTTTATTTTAGCTACGTCTTCGGGTGTGCCAATGGCGACCACAGCTCCGCCTTTGTCACCACCTTCGGGGCCAAGGTCTATGATCCAGTCGGCGGTTTTA
>CAZCTL010000005.1:0-21558 GCA_964501685.1 uncultured Candidatus Saccharibacteria bacterium | reverse complement strand
AATAATCTGGCAGATCGCTCTTCACTTTCTGCTACTACGCATTCCACAGTATCCAAGGAACGCATGTCTAGAGCTCGTAAAACTTGAGTGGTTGATAAAATCCTACCAACGCGAATAAACTCCTCAACAGTCTCAAAATACTGAGAAATAAGTTCATTATTATATGGATGCTCTATATCTACTTTTGGCATACCAGCAAAAATAACCCTTGTACAAGCCAATTTATCCCCATAATAAGAAGCAAGCTGAGACACACTAGCCAATATTAGGGTTTTCTTACTATATACGAAGTTTCTAAGGACTTTCTGAGCCCCTCCATGAATACCAATGGCTATAACCATTGTTGTTAAGCCGGCTTTTTCAACTTCTAAGTCGTAAAAGTTTTTTAGTTGTTCCAATGTTGGGAAAATTACCAGGCAATCTGTCTGTTTGGATAGTTGATTTACCAAATACCCATTTATGTTTGAATGAGCTACTGTCTGGATACTTAATTTGGGAGTCAAAACAGATTGATTGACTTTTTGCTTCCCTTGTATTTTTACCCCCAAACGATTAATTAAATACCCAATCAGCGCTTCATCATTAAAATCTGTTTGAATTACTATTTGCTCTTTGCGCCGAGCCCAAAGAGCAAAACTATCAGACAGGTCTAACGCCCGCATTACAAAACTACATTTGGCATCTCCAACCTCTATCCATCTCACAAACGAGTGAGTATCGTTTATATCAAAAAACCTTTGGATTTGCTCTACAACACGTATAAGACCTGCATCACTGCCATTATTGTTAATTAATCTAAGCATCCGTTCACAATAGTTAAGGGCGGATTGCCTTATTCTATTCATCTCATAAAGCCCTAGGCTTTCAATAGCTACATTTCCAGAGACTAACTGAAGCTCTTGCTTCAAAAGTAACAAGACTCTTACAAAAAATATATCAGTAATGGCCATCATTTCAGATATTTGATTTTCAGTTAAATATCCGGGCAATCCGTTACTCTCTCTTACCAATGATCTAATTTGAGCAATTATGCTAACCCAACTAACCTGTAGGCCACTTTTCTGCTCCAAGAAATCTACGCAAGCATCTAGCTTATCTATCCAAAGGCATCTTTTATCATTAAAATCGGCAACTGAACGCAAATCTGATAAAACTAGTCCATTTGGAACCCTTGTTGAATACCCGCTAACGAACAGTTTTTTTACATCTGTTCCAAGAATAGACCAATTCAATTCTGCTAATAAACCAAAATCATTGGAAGTGGCACGCCATACCAATACTTTACAAAGTGCCAATACTGCTCTTGGATCTAAGGTATCAACTTTATCTATTAGACCACGCAAGTTTTGGTCGTTTACTTGCTCAAAGGCACCTAGATATGGAGCCACTCCATACTCCCTAGCCAAGTTAAGGACCTCGGCTCTTTGACTATAGGCCACAACATAGGGCACAGCACGAGTAGCAAGCTGAGCAAACTTGGGAATAAGTTTCACACCTGGAAATGGTCCAATAACCAGTAGATTATTCTTTAAGTCAAGAGACAGATCTATCTCTTGACTTTGGCCAGATGGTATTGCGACCGGCTTAACTCCGGCTTCTTCATTAATTAATAGATTTGAGAAAAGCAGAAACCATGCCAAGTTATGAGCTTGGGTAATTAGTTTCAAGTTTTCTTTAGTCCCATGAGGTAAGTTTTGGAAAATTTGAGCCATTTTTGCCAAAATTCCAAAAGTCGCCTCAGCGTCTGCCAAAGCTCTATGGCTTCCGCTATGCTCTACGGCTAAAGTAGTTGCCAAGTTTTCTAAGTTGTAACTATGGTGTGTGGGTAAAAATATTTGAGCCAGCTCAAGTGTATCAATTATTGTTTTAGAAATGCCAATCCCGTTGGCCTCTAAGAACTTAACATCCATGCTTACCCCATGGCCCACGATAATAGCACCAGATAAAAGAGCCTGTACCTTTGACAATATATCACTCCAAAGAGGCGCCGACATTACTTCTGTCTGGTCTATGCCGGTAAGCCCTAAGATTCTATTGCGCACATCCGACTTGGGCTTACACAACGACTCATATTTTTCTAACACCACCAAAACACCCGCTTGAACGGTAAAAGTTACAATCCCAATCTCTATAATTTCATCTTCTTCTGGATCAAAACCCGAAAGCTCCAAATCCACACTGGCATATATTTGCTCATTTACCATACCCAGTAAGACTTCTTTACACTCAAATTTAGTATTCTAATCTAGTAGCTTTTGAGTGAATTTATATTAATCTATGCAAACCGTTAACTGCCACAGTAGGACATTTGTAACTGTGAATTACGAAACTCCGGAATCCCTCATATTTTCCCATCTGACTTAGCAGGAGCGCCTGTGCGCATCTGTGACAACATACGGGATTCCTAGTGCATCTTTAAAAGCATGTGAAAGGTTTTCTAATTCAAGGTTGTAAAGAAGTTCTACCGGGCATGGATATATGATACCGGTCTCACATCTACTTAGCAAACAGCCCTTAAGTTGGTAACTTAAGGGCAAAATTCTGTTCTTTTATTCTTCGGTGGGTTCGGCTGTGGGAAGCGGAGCGCCTTCTTTTACTTTAGCCCGAACGGTTTTATCTATTTCTGCTAATACTTCCGGGTTCTCTTTGATAAATGCTTTTGCATTCTCCCTACCCACTCCAAGTTTTACATCCCCAAATGTGTGCGTATTGCCAGACTTGGTAATTACACCCAGCACCACACCCGTATCTAGCATGTCACCCGGTACAGAAATACCCCAGTTTCCTGGCTGATACATAATATCAAACTCTGCAGTCTTAAATGGTGGAGCAACTTTGTTCTTAAGCACCTTAACCTTTACTCTACTACCTATAACCACTTCACCGTTCTTTATTTGGGCAATTCTACGAACGTCTAGCCGCACCGAAGCATAAAACTTTAAAGCATTACCACCGGTAGTGGTTTCCGGGTTGCCAAACATTACCCCAATCTTCATGCGAATCTGGTTTATAAAAATAACCGTGGTTTTAGATTTAGCCATTATCCCAGTCAGCTTACGCAAGGCCTGACTCATAAGTCTGGCCTGAAGTCCCATATGACTATCACCCATATCGCCTTCTATTTCTGCTTTAGGAGTAAGCGCAGCTACTGAATCTATAACAATAATATCCACCGCATTACTCCTAACTAGAGTCTCCGCAATGTCTAGGGCCTGTTCACCTGAATCTGGTTGAGAGACAAGTAAATCATCAACGTGAACTCCAAGATTTTTAGCAAACTCCGGGTCAAGCGCGTGCTCGGCGTCTATAAAGGCAGCTAAGCCACCTCGCTTTTGTACCTCAGCAATCATGTGTAGCGTTAGCGTGGTTTTACCAGAGCTCTCCGGACCATATACTTCTATAATCCGTCCGCGAGGAATACCTCCAACACCAAGTGCAAGATCCAAACTTATACTGCCAGTAGGGTAGCTTTCCACATCCATAGCGTGTGAGTCAGAGAGTTTCATTATGCTTCCATCGCCAAACTTGTCTCTAATTTGGTCTAGGGCACTTTCTACCGCTTTCCACCGTCCCGACATAACGTTTTCGGCTTCAACTTTAGATTTATTAACTTTAACCATACAATATAAAAACTTTCTATTATTTATTTAACGAACTAACTTTGTATTTAACTTGCTATTATTAGCTAAATTTGGTTCAACGGCTTCAGACAACGCAGGTGCTTCCACTACAAAAGAAATAGTTTGCGACTTTACTTTGCCAAAACGACTCTTGGCACTAACAGTTACTATTTGTGTTCCGGGCATAAAACTTAAACTACCTGAAAATTTTCCATCGCTACCTGCATATACAATTTGGCCATTGATAAGCACTTCACTGCCAGGAGTGGCCGAACCGGTTACTTCCACCAATCTTCCACTTACTTTATCACCAGATTTTGGCGAAGTTACACGAACCGTCGGAGTTATGCCAATGGCTACAACTTGCCATATACATAACCCTAAAAACATAACGCCAATAAATACAGCGAGTATGGACTTCCAATTTAACGGAGCCAATCTGTGAGCCAAGACTTGCCAAGTATTGCCGAGAAGACGAGTATCTTGTTTTGATAAATTTAGTTCACGATTAAATTCAGAAATTAACAATTCTGCATTTATATTGTAGCGTTTAGCCAGTTTTTTTAAAATTGCTACAACATAGACCGACTCTGGCAACTCGTGAAAATTTCCCTTTTCAAGGGCAAAAATAAACTTTGGAGCAATTCCAATATCTTCCGCGACAGACTCTACAGATACGCCCAAATCTTCACGCAGTCCAACTAGGTACTCGCCCAAAGTTTCTATTACAATTTTATGCACTTCAAAATCACCCATAAATTTATTATACACTAGGTATCGTTAATCCTGAATCATTTATCCTTAACCACCTTAAATTACGAAGCATCTTATGCGCTTTCATTGATGCACTAGAAATCCCGCAATCTGCCCAGATACGCAACAGATACTCTAGTTCAAGTCAGAGAGGAAATAAGAAAGATAGAGAATAGATCTACAGCGTCTGTTCATTTGTTTCTTCCACAGATTCCTCAAAGCCTTCCTCTGCACCTGTTTGTACCGCGTAAACCTCTCTGGGCTTTGCGCCATCCCCTGGGCCAATTACACCTTGCTCTTCGAGTAAATCTAAAAGTCTTGCGGCTCGAGCATAACCAACCTTAAGCCTCCGTTGCAAAAAAGATGCACTTGCTTTACCTGCCCTCAGTACTTCGTCTTTTGCCTCAGAAAGCAATTCATCGTCATCGCCAGATTCAAAGCCCGGAATAGCAAAAGAATGCTTTGGCCGTTCTACAATATCATCATTGTAAATAACTGCTCCAGTTTGCACTTTAAAGAAATCTACCACTTTATTCACTTCTTTTTCACCTACATAGGCCCCTTGTATACGTCTTGGCCTGTTGAACTCTGAAGAAATAAATAACATATCCCCATTACCAAGTAACTGTTCTGCGCCACTACTATCTAAAATTGTTCTACTATCTATTTGGCTTGCCACAGCAAAGGCAATACGAGAAGTAATATTTGCTTTAATAAGTCCAGTGATAATATCTACACTTGGACGCTGTGTTGCCAAAACCAAATGAATTCCTACAGCCCTAGCCATTTGCGCCAGTCTAACTATAGCCGCCTCTATATCTGCTTGTGCGACTGCCATTAAATCGGCTAATTCATCCACTAAAATAATGATATACGACAAAGGTAAGCCAGTAGTTGCATTGTATTCCAAAATGTTTCTTTTTTTACTTTCTGCAAATAATTTATACCTTCTGTCCATTTCACTTACTGCCCATTTAAGAGCATTTACTGCTTTTTCTGGCTCAGTGATAGGCGGAGTTAATAAGTGTGGTATCCCATTGTACATAGACATTTCTACGCGTTTCGGATCTACCATAATAAGCTTTACATCTTGTGGAGTATTTCTATAAAGCAAACTAATTACAAAAGTGTTTAAGGCTACACTTTTTCCTGTACCAGTGCTACCGGCTATAAGTAAATGAGGCATTTTGGCCAAATCGGCAATTTGAGGTTTACCGGCCACATCACGACCCAAAGCAAAGGCAAGCTTACTTGAGTGATTAATAAAATCCGTTGTTTGCAATACCTCACGTAAGCTTACTATCCTGCTAGTTTTATTTGGCACCTCTATGCCTACCAGAGGCTTACCGGGAATTGGCAATTCCATGCGAATTGCATGTGCCGCGAGTGACAATGCCAAATCATTTTTAAGTCCGGCAATTTGAGATAGTTTTACACCAGTATTTGGTCTAAGTGTATACTGGGTCACGGTTGGTCCAACATTTACCTCACCCATCTCCACTTCTATTCCAAAGTCTGCCAATGTTTTTTGGATAATGGCGACGTTGGCTTCTATATTACCACTATCCACTTCGGATTTGTGATCATCTAATAAATCGAAAGGAGGAAGTTTCCAGTCTTTTCTTTGCTCTAAAACTACAGAATCCGGTAAATCTGTAACAGGTTTTTCTGAAGGTTTTTGCGATTGTTGTGAAGTTGCCACAAGGGTTTTAGCCGGAACCGCAACAGACTCTACGGTGTTTGTTGTAAAATTCGCATCTTGAGGACTGTTTATTTTTATAGTACTCGGCACAACTGGCGCCGTAGTTACTTGTGGCTTAGAAGTCACATCTTTTCGTTTTACAAACAAAGGAATATTAAATGTAATCAGAATCCCAATACATAATAGAAAAACAAAAATAACTATACTTGCCCAAAAACCAAACAGACCCACAATTGGAAAAGCCAATACCGCCCCAAGTAATCCCGCGCCATCACCGGCTTTGGCTAAAGCTAAACTAGTAACACCACTCAAACGAGAAGCAAACATATGAAACCCACCAACCAAGGAAACGCAAATAAGCATAAATCCCACACTTGTACGTTTGCCCCAATCTTCCTCAAAAGACTCTAAAGCTTTAGGCCACCCTAAGGCAATAGCCACAGCCAAAAGCAACACTGGCAGTAAATAACCAAAAGTACCAAAAAATAATAAAATAAGCCTAGTCCATAATACTCCAAAACCACCAGACATATTGGCAAAACTCATTACTGTTAATAAGGCCACGGCAAGTAAAAAGACCACTACTAAGGCTCTCTTAGTATCTGGGCTTAAATGAACCAAGAAGCTAACTTTTTTCTGCTTATTATAGGCCCTTTTTTCTTTTTCCTGTTTTTTTGACATGTTACTTATATAATCTGAGATTTATTTCACTAAACTATCCCGACAGATTCTGCAAAACAGCTAGCTACCAAATTAGCTACTCCCCACACATTAGATTGTATCATGCAAATAAAGGTAAAACAAAAGCTCCCCTTTAACGGGGAGCAATATGAGACTTTTTACAAACCCTTAACTTTAATCTTCTTTGTCTTAGCCTTAGCCGCCTTTGGAACAACAATAGTTAAAATACCATCTTTTAAGTCCGCTTCTATATGTTCACTATCTATATCTACCGGTACAATAACACTCCGTGAAAAGTTGCCCCAGTAACATTCCTGATAAAAATAATCGTCTTCTGAAACCTTTTCTTCCTTCTGACGAGCCCCTTTTATAGTAACCATATCATTTGCCACAGTTATATCCATATCTTCCGGCCTTACTCCAGCAATAGTAGACTTGATAATTACATTATCTTTAGTCTGATACATGTCTATATTCAGTTGACCTTCAAAGTCAGACAGCCATTCCTCGTGAGGTCCAGATTCTGTTTTTACAGGTGCTGCCTTAGATTCTGCAGCTTTTACCTCAATTTCTTCCACAAAGCCCTCATCTTCCGAGTCTATATCCTCGTCTAAAACCTCTGCCTCACCCACCTCCTCATATTCTGCTTCTTCTTGCTCCACAGAATTAGCAGGAACTGCTTCTTCATCTTGAGCACTTCCCATTATTTTTCCGAAAAATGATCTTTTTTCCTTTGGCATAGTCTCTTTTCTTCAATTTCTAATCTTGCATTTATACTACCCCAAACCTATAAGTCCGTCAAACATTCTCTTTTTCTTTTAACTACGAGATTCCCCTATGAAACTGCTAGCTACAAAATCCCCTAAACTACCTATATTATTGGGCACAATAATGGTCTTGAGCTCTAATTGCCCATCCATGGATTGCTTAATGTTCCCCTGCCTAAGCTCGGTAAGAAGCGGCACTATCCACGTGTGAAACTCCAGCTGAAAAAGTGAAACTACCGCCTGATGCTTTTCTAGATACTTCATATTCAACTCTTCCTGGCCAGGTAAATAGTGGGTAATAAAGACGGGCAGGTCTTGATTAATACTCTCGGCAATGGTTAAACCGCCTGGCTTGCTTAGAAAAATATCGCTTACGGCGTACAGTTCATACATTGGTTCATAGAATCCAATAGGTTTCAGCCAAGTCTTTAGCTCCCTTGTGCGCACAAGTTCTTCAAGTAAGTCAGAATTTCTACCACACACAACTAATACAACAATATCTAGTCTCTCGTCTTGTCCTTGTACTACCAACTCCTCTAGGGCCTGCATTAGGACTCCCGGCAAACGCACTCCAAGTGAGCCGCTACCAACCAAAATTACCTTTTGTGTTTTTGCTATTCCTAATTTTTGCCGGATGGCATTTTTATCTATTTCTGGCACTGGCGATAAAGCCAAACCAATTCTAAATATATTCTGCTCTGGTATGCCCAATCTAACCAGTTCCGACTTCTGCTCTTCTATGTTGGGTAAATACAAATCTGCCCGAGGGTATACCCAGGCCCGGTGAAAATGATAGTCACTAAAAGCAATCCCCCAAAGTCCAGTAAATTTTTGTTGTTGTTTTAACACACTCACCACAGCCGAAGGTGAAGTTTGAGTGGTTATAATTACATCGGGATTTTCTGCCACAACAATTTTTTCTATTTCATCTTTTTGGAAGTTTGCTACCAGCAGTCGCCAGGGCATCATGACCACCCAGAACCCCCACAAGTACAAAAATTTCCAAACCCACGGTGCGTGCGTATATACCCACACATGTAAGTTTAGAAACTTCTTTATTAATTTAGATGGATTACTTTTTAAGACTTCACGCAAAACCACTTCCGCACCACTCTCGCTTAACCAGTAACCAATGTTCTCGGCAATACGAGCATGTCCCATGGTATGAGCCGTGTAGAGAACGAGGATTTTTTTTCCAGCAAGTGATTTGTTCATAATAAAATCTTTAGATGGGCACCATCTAGCATAATGTTAGTTTATAAACCAAATGTTTGATATCTAAATTTGTTGACAAGACTAGTCTGGTGCTAGATGGTGCCCATCAAGTACTAATAGAGATTAATCGTCACGAACAATTAATCTCTCAGTTTCTACCAGTCTCAATTTGAAACTGTACCCACTTCAGTATTAGAAGAAATTTCCGTAGATGTGCTTTCCGTTTCCAACGATGCTTTCTCACTTGCCCTGGCCTCGAACTCACTATGTAAAGTTTTATTGAACTCATCCGCAAATGCTCCAGTCGCTACTGCATCCGTAAATTTTTTAGCCACTTCTTTTGCGTCTAACCCAGCAGCTAAGGCTACCGCCAATACAAGTCGGTTAAGTGTGCTGTTGTCTTGCTGTTGTCTTTCAAATAACGACTCTAAAATTTCTCTTTTAGACAGCTGATTGAGTTGTGTCTTGTTGCTCATAAAATTATTTTAGTTAATGATATACTCCCAGCCTGGTTGCCAAGCTTTTCTCTTCCTCCAATCTTCTGCGAAAGTTTGATATTTTGGTTGTGATTATTGGTTAATTGCCTGTGCTTAGAAATCATTGTAGGGATTTTCTATTGATTTTAACACTAACGATTTTAAGACATGCGAGTCAATCTCAATTACTGAACCAGTCCATATTCTCGTACACAATTTAGGTAACTTTTTTCTATTAACTGATCTTGGAGTTTTGTTCTCTCAATTAAATCATCTTTATAAGATTGTAGCTGGTTCGTATCTAGAACAATATTTTCGCGAGCTTCTGTAAGGCATTTATTGCGAATATATGAAGGTCTAGCTTCAAACCAAAAAAAAGACCATTAACACTGAAACCAAAATAACGATGATATAAATTTTATTTTTTTGCATATGATTTGACTCCAAAATAAATTCTGGCGGTGGGGGTGGGATTCGAACCCACGGTACCTTTACAGGCACAACGGTTTTCGAGACCGTCCGATTCAACCACTCTCGCACCCCACCATAAATATTTTATATGTCTTTATCAAACAACCATTTAATTCTTTCTCTGCCCTTTCCGCTGTTTAGAAATAGTTCTTCGCGTAAGGCATCTTTTTTAAACATAAAGGCTTCATAGTAAACCAGTCGCCAAGGTCGTCTACTTTTTGTCGATACTACCCCACCCTCATTATGTCTCTTCACCCTGGCAGGTAAATCATCGGTACTGCCTTTATACAGAAGTCCATCTTTCTCACTTTTTAAGATATATACATAGTACATATAATTTTTGTTTTTCCGCCCCAGGCGGACCCGCCTTGGGCGGGCGAGACCAGCGCACTAGACCAACTATGCGACCTCTCCAAATTGAATATCGCAAACTAATTCTGGCTCCTGTCATCCCGTGCCACGACACGGGATCCAGTACTTATAGAACATAGAATGGATTCCAGACTTCTCTCGCCAAGCCTCGTAGAATCTGGAATGACAAACCAGTCAAAGTCAGTGAAACCTGCTGTAAAACAATAATAAAGATGAATAGTTTCGCTCATACTATACCGTTTTAGAGCGCCATGCGTCAATGTTTTTACAAAATGTTTTACGATGAATCTTGCACATTCCTTTCTTTACAATCGCCTTGCGATGAGCAGACGTACCA
The DNA here is from genome assembly GCA_964501685.1 of uncultured Candidatus Saccharibacteria bacterium. Taxonomy (GTDB): domain Bacteria; phylum Patescibacteriota; class Doudnabacteria; order UBA920; family UBA920; genus JAEUSE01. The sequence continues at coordinate 11,164 of CAZCTL010000005.1, read as the reverse complement.
TAACCTTTATGCCTGGCGAGTTCGTAGCCAGGAAACTCTTTGTCTAGTTTCATCATTAACCTGTCACGATAGACCTTAGCAATGATGGATGCCGAGGCAATTGAAAAAATCTTTGCGTCTCCGTCTACCACTGCTGCCTGCTTGCCTGCCCACTCAGGCAAAGTAAACTTACCATCTATTAATAAGTAAATATTTCCTTGATGCTTTAATTCTTTATCTGTCATCCCGAGCGAGTCTTCGAGTTGAGGGATCCCTCCACTCCTCCGCCAGCTGGCGGATTCCGGTCGGGATAACAGAAATGAGGACAAATACTTATCTGTCCGTGCAACACGAGAAAGTTTAGAAACTAAATTTCTTACTGCACGTTCCATTGCTAACAAATTTGCTTGATGAATATTTATTTTGTCTATTACGCTACAACTAACCACTCCCACTCCCCAAGCGAGCGCATTATGTTTGATGTGAATCTCCAACTCCTCTCTCTGCCTCTTGGAGAGTAATTTGCTATCTTGTATTTTACTTATCCAAGAAGTACTCTTTGCATTTTTTAACTGAGCACTTAGCACTTTGCACTCAGCACTTATCGCGACCGCTCCCGCCACCACTGGTCCAGCCAAGGCTCCCCTACCCACTTCATCACAACCAATCACCACAGAGTACCCACTCTCAAATAATTCTGTTTCCAGTTTTAGACCTAGGAGTTTCATAAGTGAGTGAGACTAGTTGATATTAATTGAGACATATTGAGACTCCATATAACTTATTTTAACAAGGAACAATCTCTAAGAGTCTCACAGTTTCAATAAGTCTCATTTATACGCTTACACGAAAGTGTGGATAACAGACAATGCCAAAAATCTTATACAGCCCAGACTCCACCTCATGCACTGTCATCTCAAATGTACCTTCAAAAATCATTAGCTCACTCGCAAATACTTCTAAAGAACCACGCACTACAAATAACCCGTCTTCCTCTACCACACTTGCATGTGGTATACGAAGTTTTTTTGGCGGATGTGTAAGATACGAAACAAATTTAGCATAGTCCAAATCTTTCTCTAGTAAGTCCGAAACAGTAATTACGTCCAGTACGGCAGACTGCCAGACCTGTCTGTTGCCAGCATTTACTGCTTCTACCCAAGCCTCTAGCCAATGCCGAAACTTAAACCTAGGCTCAGTGCCAATGTGCTCCCCAAACTTAATTTGTTCCACACCAAAATTCGTCATGTTCGTATTGTACAGGAGATAATCACAAAATAAAACACTACTCTCACTATCCTTTGATAGCTGAACAATATTGCACTCAAAAGATATCGAAGGATTTTCTTTTCATATTTGACAATGTATAGTTTCCCATATACAATGTTTTATGAGCATTTTCCAAAATGTAGACGGATTTATGTGGGATAGTGCCAACCAAGAAAAAATTTGGCTAAAACACAAAATTTCCACACAAGAGGCAGAACAACCATTCTTTAACCTTTACCTAACAGAGACAGATACCAGGCACAGTCAAAAAGAAGAAAGGTTTCGGTTATTAGGAGTTACTAATTTAGGCAAGATTTTATTAATTGTATTTACAGTAAGAAATAAGAAGATTAGAATTATTTCCGCTCGCACTGCAAGTAAAAAAGAAAAGCAATCATATGAAAAAGCAACTCAAAAAACTGCCGAAGTTTAAAAATGAAGATGAAGAACGAAAGTTCTGGGACACACATGACTCTACGGACTATGTGGATTGGTCAAAGGCCATAGCAGGTAACAATTTATTTCCTAACTTAAAGCCATCAAGCCGTTCTATTTCTCTGCGTTTACCAGCACACATTATAGACTCGGTTAAAGTGGAAGCGAATAAACTTGATATACCATACCAAAGTCTTATGAAACAATATATAGCCACGGGCGTCACAAAAGAAATAGCTCGTACTAAATAATAAATAGCTTGCAGTTAAACAAAAAAGACGATTCTAAATCGTCTTTTTTGTTTGGTGGACCTAGCGGGAATCGAACCCGCGCCTCAGCAATGCGAATGCCGTGTAATACCACTTTACTATAGGCCCATGCCGATGTTGAGTTATGAATTATGAATTGAAGATCTAAAACTTCATGACTCAAGACTCATAATTCATAACTCAATCCCATACCTTATTTACCAACAAACCCAAGACCACCCAAAATAGTATAGCTGGAGATTGTAAAGTGTAAAAGTAGTGGTCAAAGAACATCAAAACCAACATAGCTACTAGACAAGTCAACAAACAAACTAGTTCTATATCCAAACCGTTTATTATATAGACCGTCAGACTTTGTCTCATTATATAGATTATGTATAGCATAAAGATTAGCAACACTGGAACCCCTACTTCCGTAGCAAGAAGTAAATAGTAATTATGGATAGGTTGCAATTCCCATGGCTGTGCACCACTATCCATGTACTGTTTCATATGAAGCAAACTTTGCCCAGGTCCCACCCCAAAAATAGGCTTATTTTTAATTATTTGTAATCCAATGGTATTGTAGCTGACTCGTTCAGAATATGCTGAATCATATACCTGTCCTCTACTCTGGATGAGTGGAAATAAGATTACTATAATTATAGTAAGACTTATAATAGTAGCTACAATAGGCAGAATAAGTTTTCGCAATACATCTAAACCTTTGTTCCATGTTAAACAAATAAATACTGTAATAGATAAGACCATAGCAAACCAAGCAGATCTGGAAAAAGATAGCGCTAAAGCTAATAACTGCATATTTATAAGGAATAATAATATTAAGCGAGTCCTTATACTGGCATATAGGTAACTAGCAAAACTAATAAGCAATCCAGTAACCAAAAAAGCGGCAAAAACATTGGGGTGTGGAAAAGTACCATAGCTACGAATAAAGACTTCTCCGAGAGCTTCTACCTTAGCAACTCCAAACACATAAGGTCCAATTATAGACTCCCCTATCTTTTGTAAGCCAAAGCTTGCCTGACTATAAAATTGATATATGCCAAGTGCCGACTCAAGTCCAATAAATAGTAAAAATACAACTTTGAATGTTTTAAATAGATCTTTTAGGCTTACAGTCAATGTTCCATGTAAAACAATAAGTTTAGTAAGAAATAATAATATATATATAGATATAGTAGGTAATAATAGGTTGCTGAAATTTAAATAATATGATTTAATGATTAGCAACATCAATGAAAGGAGTAAAATATTCTCTTTTCTATCAAATATCGCAAATTTGAGCTTATTTAAAAGGAATATAGAACGAATTAAATCAAATATCAGGATTATAAGAAAAATATCGCTTAAATGAGCGAATATTATGGTAAAGTCCTTTTTTTCACCTAATACATAGCCAAAGCTGGTTATGATTGGATATTTTATGTCAAAAAAAAGAGAACTAATAAGAGCGGCAAAAACCAGCTGTAAAACTAGGGGAGTGGTAAATATTTGCTTAATTAAAGTATAAATTTGAAACATATACTAACCTCAAATTACGAAGTCTCTCATGCACTTTTATTGATGTACTAGGAACCCCGCATGTATTCACAGATGCGCATCAAGTACTCAGGCTCAAGTCAGATGGGGAATTTGTGGCATTCTGGAGTATCGCAATTCACATATGCTAAGACTATAACATAAGGAATTATCTACATATAGGACTTCTATGTTACAATTTTTAAGAAATAGCCCTTGTAGCCAAAGCGTACCAACACATTCATGAACTTCCCGTAGTTTAATGGATAGAACCACAGTAGTAGAACGAAGCTCAATACGTGTCAGGCAAGACACTTTTACCCCGCATAATGCCCCTGTAGCTCAATGGATAGAGCAGCGCACTCCTAACGCGCAGATATAGGTTCGATTCCTATCGGGGGCACCAAGGGCATTTGTGCGTGGCCTAATGTCTAAATATAGGTTCGATTCCTATCTGGAAGACCATGAATGTGGGGGATAAGCACTCCCATTGTCCAACGTAACCTCATTGTCCGCCCTATCCACCAACTGGCGGAGACGGCTGGATGGCGAAGTTGGATAACGCGTAGATGCAGGTCAGATTCCTGCCGAGAACACTAATTTCTTATTAAAAAGAGCTCGACTTGCGACTAAACCTTAAAGGTTTGGTATACTATATTTATAAAATTAAAAACAAAGTAAATGCTTGACCCTGAACTAAAAGAGTACCTAAAATCTATAAATGCCAGTATAGATAAGTTGAATAAAGGAAATGGCTGGTTTAGGTCTATGTCGCATGGTTTATTTACCGGGTTTGGTTATGTTTTAGGCTTTGTCATAGCCATTGTGGTACTGGGCTGGATACTTAACATTATTGGAGTTATTCCTGCCTTTCGTAAAGAGGTTGAGGACTGGCGAAAACTACTGCAACAAACACAGCAACAAAAGTTACCTAGTATTCAAGGTGCAAACTCTACAAGATAGGGGAGAACGGGATGTGGAAGTATGAGTTAGGAGTTATCCAGCCTTTTCCGCCAGTTGGCGGATATGGCGGACAGGTGAATTATGAATTTAAAACTTCATGACTCAAGACTCATAATTCATAACTCTGCTCTACATGGGCCTATAGTATAGTGGTAATACGCATCCATGGCATGGATGAGTGTGGAGTTCGATTCTCCATAGGTCCACCAAAGAAAGTGCGCAAAGGCGCCCGGTTCAAGCGCCATGAAAAAACACCCTACGCGGGTGTTTTTTAGATAATTTTTTACCAATTAAATAATTTACCAACGAAACTGTCTAGAAAACCCGACTGCCGATTATAATAATACAAGGCTAGTATAAGCCCCAAATACAAAATATTTAAAATGATAACTTTAGTTAAATCGGAAATAATTACAGCATATTCGGAAGTACTAACTAAGCCCTCATGTTGTTCTAGACACATATGTTCGCGATGTTTTTTCTTAGACATATTTATGCAGTTATTTTGTATTAGTGTAACAGAAAACACGGTTGCTGGGAAGTACGCGTAATGTTACAATAGCGCCACAGAGAGCCATTGATAATCTAAAAATTAAGGCAAAATACCACATTTATGGAGAAAATTCAAGACAATTCATCTGGACCAGCAGAAACAGTAGTGGGGCCATCCGTTAAAATTCAAGGAGATTTTAACTCTGAAGGCAACATCCGCATAGAAGGACACGTGAACGGCACAGTTAAAACCACCCAAAACGTATATGCGGGTGAATCTTCTAAAATTACGGCCAATGTAACAGCCGGCAACTGTACCGTAGCCGGAGAGATACTCGGCAATATTAAAGTGTCTGGAAGTTTAATTCTAGAGAGCACCGCGCGTATCAATGGCGATATTTCCTGTGCCATACTCCGAGTAGAAGATGGGGCACAATTTTCTGGTAAGTGCTCCATGGGCCAAAGTGAGAAAAATGGCAAAAAACTAAACGAACCAGACCCAGAGAGTTAATTTGTAGTGAAAAGTTGAAAGTGAAAAGTTGAAAGTCAAAATAATGCTCCAAGTAGATTTACAGCGGTGGGCACAAGCTTCTACTTGTCACTTGTCACTTGTCACTTGTCACTTTTTTCATGTACTACTACATTCTTGACCCAGGTAAGCTAGCACTACCAAAATTTGAACAATTGCAAGTTGAATTGCAAGGTCTTCTACATGAATTTAATATTTCTGGAGAAATAGGGAGAGTGACAACCCTTAAAACAGTTGCTGACCTAGTAGATACCGCTGCAAATAGGGGAGCAAGCACCATAATCGCCTGCGGTAGCGACGACACATTGAATCAAGTCTTAGTTGCTTTAAAGCATAGAGATTTCCTATTAGGTTTTATTCCACTCGGAAACAAAGACTCGTATTTAGCTCACATATTGGGCATAGAAGATGTTATAAGCGGTGTAAAAACCATCGCGGCGCGAAGAATTGCCCATATAGATTTAGCTGTAATTGGCTCATTTTATTTTATAAGTTTTCTAGAATTTGGTGTAATGAGCCAAAATTTAGAGCAGGCTGGACTTTGGAAAACTTTACAACTATTTTCACTCCCTAGCACCAACTGGCAACTTAAGATTGATAATTCATACATTCTAGATATTACAGGCCCCGGCGGACTGCTTGTAAACAGCCGGGGCGCTTCTACTAAACACCAAAAAATCGCTAACCCTACAGATGGCTACCTAGATTTAATGTTAATAGAAAAAACATCTAGGTTGAACACATTAAAAATACGCGAAACCTTAAAAGAGGGGAAACTTGAGTCGTTGCCTAACCCCACGGTTATTTCTTGCACATCGGTAGAATTCCTTGAGCCAAGAGGCCAAACCCTTACTATGTTTGGACGTCCTATAGCCAAATTCCCTTCTCTGGTCAAAATGACCGGCAAAAAACAACGTATGATAGTAGGAAAACTACGAACCTTTTAGAAGAATTATGAGTCATGAGTCAGGAATTATGAAGGCTTGGGACTTTAAGTTCATAACTCACCTGTCCGCCATATCCGCCAACTGGCGGAGACGGCTGGATAACTCCTAATTCATACTACTGGGCTTTGCTACAAGCTTGCTTTTTCCCCATATTTTCTGTACAATTTAGCAGTTGTCCAAGATAATCTCTAATCTTTAAGCGTTAATCCTAAACCAGATTCAAAAATGCCGAGTTCTGGTAAAAGATTAACGATATAGGATTAAGGATTTTTTATGAACCTATCTAGTCTCTCCTCACAACTAAATCTCTCCATTCCAGAACTTCGGACCAAAGCAGCCGAGGCTGGTATTAATATACCCCCAAGAGCCAATAAACTAGATAATTTTATAGCCAATCGCATATTAGAAGCCCTCAGCCCCAAAAAAGCCGTTGTTCCAACAGGCCCAATTACACCAACTACGGTTCACATTCCACCATTTATCAAAGTACGTGATTTTGCCGAACTCCTAAAAAAGCCTGTGATTGACATTATCAAGGTGCTCATCCAAAACGGAGTTATGGCAACAATCAATGAGGAAATAGATTACGACACCGCCACCATTATTGCACAGGACATGGGCTTTGAAGTACTAGCTGAAGAACAAACAAACAAAGGCAGTATTGGTACAGGTCAACTTCAAGAAATACTCAACCAAGAAACAGAGGAATCCTTAATACCTCGCCCACCGATTGTCGCTGTAATGGGCCATGTTGACCATGGTAAAACTACATTACTAGACGCAATTAGAAAAACTAATGTGGTTGGTGGCGAATCTGGAGGCATTACTCAGCATATTGGAGCTTATCAGGTTAAACATAACGACAAACTTATTACCTTCTTGGACACTCCAGGTCATGAAGCTTTCTCCGAAATGCGCGCACGTGGCGCCAATGTGACAGATATTATTGTTTTAGTGGTGGCAGCAGACGATGGCGTACGACCACAAACAGTGGAAGTAATTAATCGAGCCAAGTTTTCCGAAGTGCCTATTATAGTGGCAATAAATAAAGTAGACAAAGAAAACGCCAACACCATGAAGGTCAAACAGGAATTGGCCAATCTTGGTGTAGTAACTGAAGAGTGGGGTGGAAAGACAATTGCAGTAGAAGTGTCTGCAAAAAATAACCAGGGCATAGACCAGCTCCTAGATATGATTCTGCTACTTGCCGAAGTAGAAAACTACCGAGCAAATCCTAATGGTCGCGCGGTTGGCACGGTTATAGAGTCTCACACCGAACAGGGTAAAGGCGCGGTAGCTAGTGTAATAGTACAAAATGGAACTATGCGTGTAGGGGATATCATTGTAGCCGGCTGTGGCTATGGACGTATAAAAAGCCTAGAAGACGAACGAGGAAGAAAAATTAGAAATGCTACCCCAGCAACTCCTGTAGAAGTGGCTGGCTTTTCCGTTGCTCCAGAAGCCGGGGATGTTATCCAAACCTTAAACACCATAGACACCGCCAAAAACTTAAGTGATTTTGCTCTACGCCAAAAGCGCAGTCATACCCTTAAAACAAAAACCCAGTTGCAAGGGGATAGCACGAGTAAAACAGTGTACTTAATTATAAAAGCAGATGTAGCCGGATCCTTAGAAGCCATCAATCAATCCTTGGCCAAACTTAAGAACGATGAAGTTACTATAAACTTAGTCAGTCAAGGTGTAGGTGAAGTCAACGAATCGGATGTGCTTCTTGCAAGTTCTAGTAAAGCAACTATTATCGCTTTTAGAACTAAAACTAATCCAAAAGCTATTAACCTAGCCAAACAAAAACAAGTAAGCATAGATACCTACGAAGTAATTTATGAATTGCTGGAAGATATCACCACTGCGGTAGTAAAGCTATTCACTCCTGAGTATGAGCATACCACTTTTGGCAAAGCTGAAATTTTAGCTATTTTCCGAACCGAAAAAGGCGAGATGATTATCGGTGGAAAAGTAAAAGAAGGCGAGCTTCGCAAAAATAAGCCGTTAGCTGTTTGGCGTGAAGAAGTTAACTTAGGTAAACTAGAGATATTAGAATTACAAGAGCAAAAAGTTGCCACAAAAGAAGTTAGCAGTGGCCATGAGTTTGGCATGAAAATAAAAGGCAACTTAGTAGTTAAGGTCGGGGACATTTTGGAATCTTTTGAAGAAGTTTTAAAGCAGAAAAGTCTGTAAAAAATTGCGGATTGTTGATTGAAAATTGCAGATTTAGAACTTACGCAGTAGGCAATCTCAAGGGTCACCCTCGCGTAAGTAGGTTGTTATATTCCAGATGACCCAAATAATTCAGTGGCAATTCTATCCATGTCATAGATGTACGCAAAGGTGACCCTTGAAATAAGTAAATTTAAATATTATCTCAACCCCCATTCCAAATATTAATATCTACAATTTTCAATTAATTATGCCAGTTAAAAACACTAAAGAGCACAGCGTAAGAACCGAGCGAGTAGGTAGCCTTATCCAAGAGTTGCTTGGGCCAATTATTCGCGAATACACTTTAGAAACCAACTCGCTCGCCACCGTAAGCAAAGTAGAAGTAACCCCAGACATGCGTACAGCTAAGGTGTGGCTATCTATCTTTGGTGGAAAAGATGAAGTAGTTTTAAATGAGCTCAAAAAAAATATCTACCACATTCAAGGAGACATAAACCGAGAATTGGTCATGAAAGTAATTCCCAGGCTTGAGTTTCACCTAGACACTTCTCCAAGACAAGCACAGCATATTTCAGAAATAATGAACAGCCTGCATTAAACTATTTAGTCGACGTTCATGAAACACGTTGATAAAACAACTTTACATAACAATTTTAGACTTGCAGCGGAAGCATTAAAGGCGTCCGCGGTTATTTTTTTTACTACACATGAGCGCACCGACGGAGATGATCTAGGAACGGTTTTAGCTCTTGCCCAAACTCTTCAAACTTTAAATAAAACCGTATATATAGGAGTAATTGGGGGCGTACCCAAACAGTTAAAGTTTTTACCTGGAAGCGACAAAGTAACTGAAGGTATATCCAAAACGTGTAGCCCAGACTGCATAGTTATTTCTGGTTGCTCAGATTTAAAAAGGGCAAACATTCCTGAACTTAGTAGCATGCAATGCCCCATCATAAACTTTGATCATCATCCAGATAATGAGCTCTTTGGAGAAATCAATGTAGTAGACCCGGAAGCCTCTTCGGTCTCCGAGTTAATGTATGAGTTTATTCAAGCCAATAAGTGGCCGATAAATCAAAATATAGCCACCTGCTTACTGGCAGGCATTATGACGGATACTGGTTCATTTATGCATTCCAATACCAAAATTTCCACTCTCAGGATAGCAAGTACTCTACTCATACATGGTGCTAGAACACCCCATATTGCTAAACAAGTATTTGGAAATAAAGATATGAAAACTCTAAAAGCATGGAGCCTAGCCCTACAAAATACTTGGATAGCGCCAGAGTCTGGCATGATCTGCGGAGTCATAGACTCTCACGATTTAGAAGCTCTGGGGAACCCTCCTCAGTCCGTGTTCCAAGAGTTTGTAGAATCTATAAATAAAGTACCGGAAGCTAAGTTTGCCATGTTTCTAAAACAAGACGGCAATCTAGTAAAGGGGAGCCTGCGTAGTGACCCTCATAAACCTGGCGGGGGAATAGATGTGGGTGCGCTTGCCCGCCTATTCGGTGGGGGAGGCCACAAATTTGCCTCTGGCTTTGCCATACCCGGCAAACTAGTGAAGCTCCAAGGCCAAGGCTACCAAATTCAAGCACTATAAAACTCCGCATTAGCGGAGTTTTATGATTGGTGCACCATCACGAGCCACACATCGAACTTCTAATGAGACATGCGCCTCCTTGGTCGAATATTTTACCAGACAGACGGCGCAGATCCCGCCACACTAGAACCGATCGCTTTAAGATCCATATGAAAAAGCCGTGCATATAATGAGCTAAAGTTATATTCAACGTGTTAAGTAAAATCTCTTGGCAGACATTTGGCCAGCTCGAAAGAGCTCTTTAATATAACGAGGGTTCCGAGAAAATGTAGTGAATATGCGTTGACGTTGCAGGTCTTTCTCTGGTGCTACAACGATGATATTGGGTCGACGACGAAGTTCCTCGAAAACCGAGTGGTTCCGCATAAAGATTTTGGTTCTGTTTTTCAATAATTCCTTAACAGGAGCTGGAAAATTTCTAGACTGCAACAATCTAAATAATTCCGTACCCAGTTTTTGTTTTGTACCATACACTAACGCGCCAACACTTTGAACAATGGTAAATATATCAGGCTCCTTGAAGGTTGGGTGCGCAAACAGACCTAGAGGTACTATTTCCGAGTCTACAAGATTTCTCCATGGAAGTTCAGGTGGAATATACTCGTTGTGCACTGTTAAAGATGATTTAAGATACGCCCAAAACGTACCTACGCTTTCTTGGTCTACTATTGGTATTAGCTTAATTTTCTTTGCCTCAAAGTCATACGCGCTCAAGATAAGTTTAGTCCGTGCTTCCAGCAATTTTTGGGGATGGGCCTGGAACTTTTGTTGAAAAACGTCGCAAATAAGATAATCTAAGTTAAAAATTGGCTGACCAGTAAATAGATGCTCGTATCTAATGAACTCATGGCTGGGCACGTACTCATTCCATATTTTATAAATTGCATCTGCGTCATCCAGGCAAAAAAATAATGCACTGGGGCATCCGGCAGATGAGGCAATTACCCGTGTAAAATTATTCTTCTCATCA
>CAZCTL010000004.1:0-21881 GCA_964501685.1 uncultured Candidatus Saccharibacteria bacterium | reverse complement strand
GTACACATAAAAGAATTATTTCCAAATCAAGGCAGAGATGTTGTGGGTAAGTTTGCTTACCCGGCTTTTAATACGCAGAATTTGGAGACGACCATGGGAATTATCCAAGCTGCAGAAGAGTTGGGTGTACCGGTGATTATAGACGTATCAGAAGGTGCTATTAAATATGCCGGGCTGACAACTATTTTTGAGATAATGGCTACTCTAGCCATTAAAGCAAAAGTGCCCATAGCTCTACACATGGACCATGGCAAAGACGTGGAACAACTAAAACAAGGCATTGAACTTGGGTTTAGTAGTGTAATGATAGATCACTCCGCAGATGAGGTTGATGCAAATATTCAAGCTACCAAGGAACTAGTGGAGTTTGCACATGCAGAGGGAGCTTGGGTACAAGGGGAAATTGGCCGGATTCGTGGGAATGAAGACTGGGTAAATGTAACAGATGCAGAAGCTTTGCTTACAGATCCGGACGATGCGTTAAAGTTTGTGCAGGCAACAGGTGTAGACACGCTTGCCTGCGCTTTTGGCACTATTCACGGCATAATTAAAATTCGTGGTGGTGCTACGCCAGTTGTGGACTTGCCCAGGATTCGCGCTGTGTATGAAAAAGTAAAAATCCCTCTAGTACTTCATGGTGCCAGTGGTGTAGATGAAAACATTATCCATGAGGCAATTTTGGCAGGTGTTGCTATAATAAACATAGACACGGAATTGCGAATTGCGTTTACAGAAGCTCTGCAAAAATCACTCGCAGACCAGCCAGAAGAAGTAGACCCGAGGCACATTTTTAAACCAGTTATAGAAGCCGTAAAGCAAGCGGCTATGAAAAAGTTAAAGCAGTTTGGCACAAAGAATATTCTTAACCGATCCGAAACTACGAATGCATCCGAATCTACAAATTTAAATTCGTAGATATTCGTTGATTCGATCATTTTTAGGTTCGGATAGTTGCATATGTTTAGCGAAGGAATAGCTGGGTCGGGTTTAACAGATGTTAATGTAAGGTTTCGCATGTACTTATTTGTGACTATGGGTATATTTGCTTTTGGATCTGTTATGTACTGGCGGGCGCAACTATTCATTTCTGCCGAATATGTGGAGTTTCCTGTGCATAAAGTAACACAAGTGGACGATGCAAGTAACGTTAAAGAAGAGACTACTAAAGTATTAGAAAGGAAATAACATGAAAAACAAAATAAAAGTTGCGATAAATGGGTTTGGGCGGATAGGTCGCCAGGCCTTTAAAATTGCCTTGGAAAAGAGTGAGCTAGAAGTGGTGGCTATAAATGACCTTACTAGTCCAAATGTTTTGGCTCACCTACTGAAATACGATACCAACTATGGTAGGTATGCTCGCACAGTTTCTGACGATGATAAAAATGTTTTAGTAGACGGGAAAAAATATCCAGTTTTGGCGGAAAAAGATCCGGCTCTTTTACCTTGGAAGAAATTGGGTGTAGATGTGGTTTTAGAATGTACGGGTAGGTTTACCGATAGCGAAAAAGCATCAGCGCACATTAAAGCAGGTACCAAGCACGTAATTATTTCTGCGCCAGCAAAAGACGAAGGTATTACACCAACCATAGTTCTTGGTGTAAACCAGCTGGACTTTACCGGTCAACCCATAATAAGCAATGCCTCTTGTACAACTAATTGCATTGCTCCAGTTATGTCTGTACTTCATGGCAAGTTTGGCATAGAAAAAGCTTTTATGACCACTATCCATAGCTATACTGCAGAGCAAAATTTGGTAGATGGTCCGCCACCAGGAGGTAAGAGTAATGACCTAAGGCGCGCAAGGGCTGCAGCGGCAAATATTATTCCTACTACCACTGGCGCAGCCATCTCCGCCACACAGGCCATACCAGACCTTGAGGGGAAGTTTGATGGCCTAGCTTTTAGAGTGCCTACAACTGTTGGTAGTTTATCGGATTTTACCCTACTACTTAAAAAAAGTACAAGTGTAGAAGAAATAAATAAGGTTTTTACTGATGCCTCAAATACTTCTATGTACAAAGGTATTCTGGAAGTAACCAATGAACAATTAGTTTCATCGGATATTATTGGGAACCCTGCGAGTTGCATAGTAGACTTGTCTTTGACTCAAGTGTTAGACGGAAATTTTGTAAAAGTGGTTGCTTGGTACGATAACGAGTTTGGCTACTCCAACCGGTTGGTTGAAGAAGTAATATTAGTAGGTAAACACTAAACCACTTACATTCATACAGTCGTGTATGAATGTATAGTAAAACAATGATCAAGTATTTAAGAACAGCGAATATTAAAAATAAGACCGTACTATTACGGGCGAGTTTGGACGCGCCTGTGGACGAGAGAACGGGATGGGTATCAGATAATTTTAGATTGTTGTCCGCACTGCCAAGTATCCATAAGCTGCGAGAACACGGCAATACTGTCATTATTTGTGGGAAGCGTGGGCGGCCTGAGGGAGAGTTTAATAAGAATTTAAGTCTTGAACCGGTGGCAAAGGAGTTGGCTCGTTTATTGGGCTTACAGTTGGTGATAACCAAGAAAGAAATAAATGACGGACATAGTAAATCGTTAGTCTTTTTTACAGGTGATATTCGGATATTATCTAACCGTAAGCTTATTATGGATTTGCCTTTGGGCTCACTGGTTTTGCTTGAGAACCTAGAATTTTATCCTGAAGAGTTAGAGAACAGCATGGCTTTTGGAAAACAATTGTCGTTTTTGGCAAATGTGTTTGTGGAAGATGATTTTTCCAAGTGCCATCATGCTTCTAGCTCCACTGTGGCTTTGGCCAAAGTTATACCCTCTATGGTAGGTATGCAACTAGAAAAAGAATTTCTTGGTTTAAATAGAATTTTGGAGCGACCAAAGTCACCTTTTATTCTGCTCATGGGTGGGATAAAGATTTCCGATAAAGCTAAAACTTTGCAGAATTTAGGTAGAAAGGCAGACATGATCTTGCTTGCCGGTGGGTTGGCTAACTTGTTCTTTCTGAGTCGTGGGTATGAGATAGGAAAGTCCAAGGCCGAAAACAATTCAGTCAAGCTGGCTTTTCAGATGGATAAAAATTACAAGGGAAAACTTTTCTTGCCGGTAGATGTAGTGGTAGCCAACAGTCAGATGGAGCGTAATTCTATACGTACCTGTGCGCCACACGAAGTAAAAAAGAATGAGCTTATTTTAGACATTGGGCCAAAGACTATTTTGCTCTATGCGGGTATGTTAAAAAAGGCAACGACCTTAGTTTGGAACGGCCCACTTGGTCACTTTGAAGTTAAACCATTTCACCATGGTACTATTTCGCTTGCGCGTATTGCGGGGGCAGTAAGCAAAGGTAGGTGTTTTGGTGTGGTTGGTGGTGGAGAAACTGTAGACGCAGTAAAGCAAGCCGGACAAGACGAATACATAGACCATTTGTCTACTGGTGGGGGTGCTATGCTAGAATTTTTGGCTGGAAGCAAGCTACCTGGTATAGAGGTGTTGAAATAGTTAGATGGGCATCTTCTAACATACAAGCTTTTTTATACCACGGCTTAATTTCATTGTTAAATTATCTATTTTAGAATGTGTTAGAAGATGCCCATCTAACTCAAAACGATACTGCTACCGTCGGTGGCTTTTTTTGTTAAGTACGCTATAATGAATAAAGATAATATTAGAAGAATAAGTATGAAAAAGGCAAATATTACCAAAATTGATGCAAGAGAAATATTAGACAGCAGGGGTAACCCAACTATTGAGACAACTGTATGGTTAGGGGACGTTTCTGCTACTGCCAGTGTACCAAGCGGTGCTTCTACCGGCTCTCACGAGGCAGTAGAGCTTAGAGACGGTGATAGCAGGCGCTATGGTGGTATGGGTGTATTAACTGCGGTAAAAAATGTAATTGGGCCAATTGCTAAAAGAATTGTTGGAATGAATCCAACTGATCAAAAATCCGTGGACGAGGTTATGCTCGCTTTAGATGGCACAGAAAATAAGCGGAAGCTTGGTGCAAATAGTATTCTCTCTGTATCTTTGGCCGTAGCTAGGCTTGCAGCTAAAATTCAAAACAAAGAGTTATATGTGTATTTAGCCAGTATGTACGGTTATAAGCCAAAGAATCTGCCGGTTCCTCTATTTAATGTTATTAACGGTGGGGCACATGCGGACTCCGGTTTGGATATACAAGAATATTTCATTATCCCACAGAAGGGCAAGTTTAGTGAGCGTTTACGCCAGGGTACAGAAGTGTACCAACAATTAAAAAAGTTTCTAGCTAGTAAAAAACTTGCTACAAGTATTGGTGATGAAGGTGGCTTTGCTCCACACTTGGGTCGTAATGAAAAAGGTTTTGAAGTTTTAGCACAGGCCATAAAGGGCACTGGTTACACTTTAGGTAAAGACTTTGCTTTAGGTATAGATGCGGCGTCTAGTGAGTTCTATAATTCTAAAACCGGCATATACAAATTATCTGCTTCAGGCAAAAAATATACTCCAAAAAATATTTGCAGTTTGTATGCCCAATGGTATAGTAAATATCATTTGCAAATTATTGAAGATGGTTGCGCGGAAGATGATTTTGTGGGCTGGAAGGCTTTAAGTAGGGGTTTGGGCAAAAAAACAATATTGGTGGGGGATGATTTGTTTGTAACAAATATTAAAAGACTGGAACAAGGAATCCAGGATGGTATTGCAAATGCTATCTTGATTAAAGTAAATCAAATTGGAACGCTCACAGAAACTTTACAGGCTATTCAGCTTGCGCAAAAGAATAACTATAAGGTTATTATTTCTCATAGGAGTGGCGAAACCAACGATGACTTTATCGCAGACTTAGCTGTGGCAGTAAATGCAGAATTCGCCAAAATGGGTTCTCTGGCTCGGGGTGAACGTCTGGCCAAATATAACCGCCTCATGGAAATAGAAAGACAGCTATCATAAAACTTCTCATGGGTCCTATAAGTCATATGGGCCATATACCAAAAAATGTTAACACCAAAAAAATACAATAAAGTAGTGCTTATAGTGCTGGACGGCTTTGGGGTGGCTAGCCCTTCTCGGGGTAATGCTATTTTTTTAGCGGGCACACCTACACTAGATGAGTTAGTTTATGAGTATCCATCTACTACATTGCAAGCCAGTGGGCCTTTAGTTGGTTTGCCTTGGGGAGAGATGGGCAACTCGGAGGTTGGGCATTTGAACATGGGCGCAGGTAGAATTGTAGCCCAAGACTTACCAAGAATAAACAACGCTATTCAAAGTGGCCAGTTTTTTGAAAACGAAGCCTTGATAGGCGCCTGTTTACACGCCAAGAAAAACAATTCCAGTTTGCATTTAATGGGGCTTGCTAGCAATGGCGGAGTACATGCTTCTATAGACCATTTATACGCCCTGTTGGGTCTGGCACAAATGCAGGGTATCCAAAGGGTGTATATTCATTTGTTTTTAGATGGTAGAGACACGCCAGAAAAAGTGGCTATGCAAGATTTAGAGCATTTGCGAGAAAAGATTTCGGAGATTGGGTTGGGCGAAATTGCAACGGTTACTGGTAGGTTCTATGCTATGGATCGTGGAGAACATTGGGACCAGACAGAAGCTACTTATAGAGCTGTTGTGGACGGGGTAGGTGTGGAAGCAGTCAGTGCTGAGTCGGCTATTGAAGGTTGTTATGAGCGTGGTGTGTACGATGAAATGATACCCCCAACGGTAATAGTAAAACCAATGGGTGGTCCAGTTGCAAAAGTCTTAGATGGTGACGCGATGATTTTCTTTAATTTTAGACAAGATCGCGCAATCCAAATGTCCGAAGCATTTGTTGAAACTTCTAAGACTCCACTTGCAAGCAAAGTTCGCCAAGTCCAAAATTTGTTTTTTGTGAGCATGACAGAGTATCGTCAGCATTTGCCCACTCATGCGGCATATGCATCACAGGAGTTAAAGGGCAACTTAGCGGAGTATATTGCAGCAAGAGGTTTAACCCAGTTTCATGCGGCCGAAAGTGAAAAATATGCCCATGTAACAGCTTTCTTTAACTGCGGGGTTACAGACCCATTCCCTGGTGAAAGTAGACAAATTGTAAAAAGTCCGTCTAATAGCAACAACTATTCTGACCAGCCCGAAATGGCTTCTGGCGTGCTAACCGATGTGCTAGTAGAAAAAATTACCCAGTCTGACACTAATTTTATCTTAGGCAACTTTGCAAATGGAGACATGGTGGGGCACACTGGAAACCTTGAAGCAGGCAAGCTTGCGGTGAAGTCTCTGGATAATTGTCTTAAGAAGATATCTGAGGCAGTGCTTCAGGTTGACGCAGCATTAATCATTTCTGCTGATCATGGCAATATAGAACAAATGCTAAACTTGGCGACAGGCGAAATAGACAAAGACCATACTACCAGTCCTGTTCCTTGCATACTTGTGGCAAATGAATTTAAGAAAGCACGAGAACAGCGATCTAACTATATGTCGCTGGCAGGCGTGGTGCCCGAGGGCGCGGTAAGTGATATTGCCCCAACCATCCTAGATTTATTTGGCCTTGAAAAGCCTCCAGAAATGACTGCTGTGAGTTTGCTTGGAGCACTGGAATGATAACTTAACCATTAAACAAATTAACAACTAAACAATTTAACATAGAGACAAAGTGTATCAAAATAGTCTCGAATTCTGGTATTATTGTTCAGTGGTTAATTTGTTATTTTGATCTTAATGCCTAAAACTTGGAAGTTAAAGGATGTAGCTCCTATTGTAGAATTGGAGAAATATAGAAATATCCATCCCGCTGTGGCGGGACTTTTGTGGCAGAGAGGAGTAGAACCAGAGCAAGTGGAGCAGTTTTTGCACGTGAAGTATGAGGCGCAGCACGATCCTTTTTTGTTTGTGGATATGCGGGCAGGTGTGGATAGAATCTGGCGAGCGATTGAGACTCGCGAAAAGATTGCCATTTATGGAGACTACGATGCAGATGCGGTTACAGCTAATGCAGTACTTCAACAGACTTTTCAGTACTTGGGTGTAGAGGTAGGCAGTTATATTCCAGATCGGTTTGCAGAAGGGTACGGTTTAAACATAGAGGCTTTTGAAAAAATCAAAGCTAGTGGTGCAAAAGTGGTTATAACGGTAGACTGTGGTACCAATTCCTGCGATGTGGCAGATTGGTGCTTGCAAAATAACATAGACTTAATTATTACCGATCATCACGAAATTACGGCTGGCTTGCCAAACAGTTTTGCGCTAATTAATCCTAAGAATTCAAATGATAAATACCCAGACCCCCAAATTACGGGTGTGGGTGTGGCGTACAAGCTTGCACGTGCTTTACTATCCGACAAAGATAAAGTGAAAGCGCGTTTTTCCTCCCCCGTCATTCCGAGGAGTGAATCTGTGAGCGACGAGGAATCTAATGGCAAAACAAGATCCTTCGCCGCAGAGCCGGCTCAGGATGACAGGAACAGGCAGGATACTCAGGATGACAATAATAGAAAATATGTTGAGAATTGGGATAAGTGGCTTCTGGACTTAGTGGCTATTGGTACGGTGGCAGATTGCCACAGTTTACTTGGCGAGAATCGTATTTTTGTGAAATATGGTTTGATGGTCTTGGCAAAAACCAAGTGGCCGGGTTTGCGGGCATTACTCAATTCTGCGCTGGGGGGAAAAGATGTAGAGTTAACCACGCACACGCTTGGCTGGCTGCTCGCGCCCAGAATTAATGCCGCTGGTAGGTTAGAGCATGCCAATATTGCTCTAGATACTTTGCTGGAAGCTAATCCTATTAAAGCAGGGGAGTGCGCACAGGCTTTAGAAAATGTTAATCTGCGCAGACAAGACTTAACCGCTAGGTTAATTTCGGAGGCTCGTGAACAAGCAACTTTGCAAGCCAGCAGGAAAGTTTTGGTATTAGATAGTCCAGAGTGGCCGAAAGGCATAGTGGGCATTGCTGCTGGCAGACTGGTACATGAATTTGGAAAGCCGGTAATAGTTTTGGAACGCGGGGACTTAGAGTGTACTGGTTCTGCTCGTACTTACGGTAATTTTAATATTGTAGAAGCGCTTAAAGCCACGAGTAAACATTTAAGTAAATTTGGTGGCCATAAAGAGGCTGCGGGACTCACTTTAGAAACTAAAAACTTAGAAAGCTTTAAGTATGCTTTAGAAAAATATGCTGATAGCATTATAGTCACAGATGCTGCAGACGAGGTCATTCTGGATATAGACTTGGAGCTTGCTCCGGAACAGTTAAGTTTAGATTTTTTTGATATCTTAGAAGAACTGGCTCCTTTTGGCGCTGGGAACCCCAAGCCACTATTCTGGATAAAGGGTGCTATTATTAATTTAGTACGCAAAGTTGGGAGTGAGGGGCAACATGTGCAGTTTACTTTTAATATAGATAACGTAATAGTACAGGCGATTGCTTTTAACTTGGGTCGTGCAGTGGATACCATTCAGGTGGGTAGTTCTGTGGAAATTGCTGCCGAGCTTTTGGCCGATGCCTGGAATGGAGTAAGGCGATTAAAACTACGTATAGTAGATATTAAACTTAGTTAATTCACTATAATACTACGTCGTATTATAGTGAATATGAGTGTATGAAACAACTAATAATAAATACAGATGGTGGGTCAAGAGGAAACCCGGGGCCTGCAGGAATTGGGGTAGTTATTCGGGACGAGCAAGAAAATATTGTCTTTGAGCACGGCGCATACATAGGCCACAATACCAATAACGTGGCAGAATATAGCGCGCTCATTAAAGCTTTGGAAACGGCGCGGGATATGAAAGGTACGGATTTAGAGGTGCGCATGGACAGTGAACTTATTGTAAAACAAATGCAAGGAGTCTATAAAATAAAAGAACCTAGCCTACAAGATTTAGCAAGCAGAGTTCTGGTTTTAAAAAATCTGTTTAACTCGGTTAAGTTTACTCATATTCGTAGGGAGTACAATAAGGAAGCCGATTTTCAGGTAAATAAAGCTTTAGACGAGCATATGAAGTAATTGGCAATGGAAATTAGTTCTCGAAAACTTGTATAGAATAAATGCCTGTTCCGGACATATAAAATAGATGAGTTGCATCAGCAAGTAATAAATGGCTTAGTTGTTCTTGACTTGAGACTAAGTCGTATCTGTTTTGTCCAGACCGATCATCTAACTCAAGGGCAACAATTTTATTCTTTTCTACAAAAAAAGCATAGTCAAGACTTGGATTAATATAATAAGAGTGGAATTCATGGGTGGTTCGGGTAACAAGATGAACTTTGTTAGATCCACTTTCGTACCAAGAAAGTTCACCTGGTTTAGTAAAAGCTAAAGTGCCACTGTTGGTGTTGGCACTGGTTACGTTTTCTTCAACTAACTCTAATTTGCCATTAATACGCCATAGGTTTCCATCTAAGAGTAAGTAAATGGCCTTTTTGGCATCGGCAAATATGGTACTGACCTTGGTGATTGGTATATCATTGGCTAAAATTTGATCTTGAACAATAGTTAAGCCAGAAATAGTCCCATGATGTAGGGTATTCGTGTTTTTACCAATGGATAAATAATATATTTCATTTCCTTGGACAAGGAAGTTACTTATATTACTTGCAAGGACGGTTTGCTTTGTTAAGTCTTCGGCCGGGAATGCGGTGAGGGTGCCAGATTGACTTAAGCTGTATATCATTCCGTCTTCTAAGTAAATATGCTGGTCACCTTGAGTTATTTTGGTTAGGTTAATCATTTTCCAAGCATCAATATTTATTACTCCAGTAAAGGTTGGTCCACTCGCCAATATGTATGTTCCAGAATTATCTGGAGTTAATTTGGTGATAGTGTTGGGTGTATCTAAAGTAAATGTTTGTTCCGATTTTGGGTTAAATAAAACTAACATGTTCTCTGTGGAGTAGAGAATTTTATTATTGATATTGGCATAGGCTTTTGCCTCTCTGGTAACTTGAGCTTCGCGGGTATCTTTTATTAACCTAATTGGGTTGGTGCTGGAGTTAGCATAGGTGACTTTTCCAGCAATGACATTTAAGGTTTTATGCCAAGTTTTATACCCGGTTTTAGATACCGATATATCATAATCTCCAGCTTTGAGAAATCTTATTGCGTTGGGAGACTTTACTGAAGGCTCATTTCCTACCTTTATATCCGCTGAATTTGGAATGGTTTTAACCGAAATAATCCCAGTAAGTTCGGTGTTTCTATTTTTTACATTTATGGCTTTACCTTGGATGTACAAAACTAAGACAGGAGCTACAATAAAAAAAGTGCACAACCAAGCAATTATAAGGCCATATCGGGTAGTTTTGGTCATAGAACAGGCTTACTAAAATACTTATAACTCCCTGTATTATAAGGGTTTTTTGCGTCTATTACAAACGCGTGTTGTCTGATATAATGGCTAAGCGATGAGTAGATATTTCGCAATCTGCATTTTTTAATTTGCAATCTGCAATTACTTATGTCCAAATGGTTTGTGAACAAAATAGGCATAGATTTAGGAACGGCCAATACGTTAGTTTTTTTGCCTGGAAAGGGAATTGTGATAAACGAACCAACTGTTGTGGCTATAACGTTGGATGATAATCGAGTATTAGCTGTAGGCCAAGAGGCAAAAGACATGCTTGGTAGAACTCCCGAGACCATAGTTGCTCGCAGGCCCATGCGTGATGGAGTGATTGCAGATTATAGAGTTACAGAAGCTATGCTACGGTATTTTTTTAACAAAGCATTAACCGGTTTTAGAATTTTGCGACCCGAAGTTATGATTAGTGTTCCAGGCGGAGTAACTTCTACAGAACGAAGAGCAGTTTTGGATGCAGCTCGTGCAGCTGGAGCCAGGCAAGCATTTGTTATAAAAGAAACTGTGGCGGCTGCCATTGGCGCAGGTATACCAATAGGCAGTGCGGCGGGAAACTTAGTTATAGATATCGGTGGTGGCACAACAGATGTGGCTGTGTTGTCGTTAGGGGGAATTGTTAATTCTACTTCTGTTAGAGTCGCAGGAAATAGATTGGACCAGAGCATTGTGGATCATGTGCGCAGAAAGCATGGTCTGGCCATAGGGGACAGAACCGCTGAGGAAATAAAAATTACTATTGGCAGTGCAATAACTTTGCCTGAGGAAGAGGTGATGGAGACTAAAGGACGAGACGTTATTACTGGGCTTCCTAGAACAATAACTATTTCTACTAACGAAATTGTAGATAGTATCCAAGAAGACTTGGTAGAAATTGCTCGTGCTGTTAAGACGGTATTGCAGGATACTCCACCCGAGCTGATTGCCGATATTATAGATAAGGGTATGGTAATGACCGGTGGTACGGCTCTTTTGCGTAACTTAGACAAGTACATTGCTACTAGTATTGGCGTGCCTTGCTTTGTAGCCGAAGATCCACTTTTGTGCGTGGCTAAAGGCACCGGTGTAGCTCTAGAAAACCTAGACAGTTATAAACGAAGCATTTTGAGTATAAAATAAGTATCCAGTCCAAATCTACAAATCAGACAAATCTACAAATACCTACAAATTTTACAATTCAGTATTTAATTATCTGTAGACATATGTAAATTTGTCTTCATTTGTAGATTTTGACAGTGGACTTGATAAATGTGGTATACTAAAATAAATAAGCATTAGGTTTGAAATAAAAAAAGTTATACCTAGTAGAGCTTCTTCGCAAGCTTTGCAGTAGGTGCTAGTGTTCCCGTATACATTTTTGCGACAAATTAAATATCAAAATTAATAACGCCGTGTACATAAGCAAAGCTATTGTATGTGTGCGAAGAAATTCTACTAGGTATGCACGAAAATACGAGAAAATCTTTTTATATATTTTTAAGCACTATGCTTGGGATATTGCTTTTTTTAATGCTCCAAAGATCTGCTTTTCTTGTCTTATTTCTTTTGGGTGCAGATATTGGAAGTATGGAGTCACAAGCCTTAGGGATAGTTACAACGGCTATTGCTGTAGTGTTTGGAGCCTGGTACGGAGTTTGGCTTGGGTTAGTATGGTATTCTGCCGTGTATGAAGAACGTACAATAAATGGTATGCTTAGTTCGTTGCTCAGGGTCCTTAAATTTAAAAGGACTAACTCCGAAGCTTGGGACTTAGATGAACTTGTGGCTATGGGGCAAAGTTCAAGCGAAAAACCAAAAACGAGTTTAATATATTTTGAAAAGAATACTGTCCAGTTCGGTGGTGAGCCCGTGCCTGCACACTCGGTTCATACTCAGCACATCCCTATTTCTGCAAGAAAAAGCTCAGTTAAGGCTGGTTCCAGAAAAGTTAAAGCCGTTTAAAGTAGCTAGGGTTAGTTTCATAAATTTCTATGACATATACAAAATTGTTTGGATTTGGCTTAATTCTCATGACAAGCTTGGTTCTGGTGAAGACAATTTTTTTTGGCTGGTTTGCTTGGACAGATAGCTTAGCCCTTCATGTATTCTATTGGGCTTTTGTGGCTGTATTATCGGTAGCGCTTATACGAAGACTAGGTGTAATTACACTCTTGGAGTCTCTCGTTGTAGTTATATTATGGTTAGTTTTTGAGTTGGTAGGGGATATTTTAGTAACCGGGCCAGTAGTTGGTTTTGGGGTTTTAGTTGATGCAAATTTTGCGGTTGGGTACGTGGTGTTAGTTTCTAGCATGTTGCTTTTTCATAAAAAACGTCATGTTCATAGAAGAAGGGAGTTGGCTGTATAGGTCTTTTGTTTATTTGCTCACTTAGCCACTCCGAGTGGTTTTTTTATGTGGTATAATTAAAGCGTTAAATAAGTACATTATATTATGCAAGACGACTCAAACAATTACAAAAAGATGCTCTCTGACCTCATAAAAAAGCAGATGATTATGCTTGGTCCAAATATTGTCTTGGACAAGGCACGGAAGGTGCCCGGACTTACAGTGGCAGATGACGGAGAAGTAACCAGTATTACAGGTGACCCACGTCAGGTCTTAAAGGGTGTGGCCAATGAATTTATGGCTTTGTCTGGTCAAATTGCACAAATGACTCTAAATACTTTGCTGGAAAAATATCCTGGAGTGGAGAATATTTAATTTTAGATTGTAGATTGCAGATTTAAGATTGAAAAATACAAATAATATATTAGCCAGATGTGTAACTCCAGAAATGGTCTTGGTTGAGTTGCTGTTTGGTATTAATAATTTGCAATTTGCAATCCGCCAGCTGGCGGACAATGTTCAATTATTCCAATGTTGCTAAATATAATTTTAGTCGTAGATATTGTTCTTCTTGCAGTAATGATTGCGGTCTATATTCATTACTCTTTTCGGGAACGAAATTTGTTGGTGGAACAGGTAGAACAAGCTCGTGAGCTCCAACAACGAATATATCAAATTCAAGTTTTAAAAGAGATCAGCGAACGCATAGGCTATTCTTTGGATACGAACAAAATAGTGGAAATTATTACAAGTAGCCTTGGTAGCTTGCTTGAATATGACACGGTGTCCTATATGGTGGTACAAGAACCTACCAATGAACTGGTGTTTAAGTGTCATGTAAATAACACCGTTACTCACGATTTTGTTTTGGCAGTAAAGGCTAAAATGCTTTTGTCGGTAAATACCATATTATCTAAGGCATACACCGAGGCTGCAATAGATGAGAGCATTACAGGCAATATTTTAGATGATAATTTAAATATAAATTTAAAATCCTATTTTAACTTGCCGGTGGTAATAGGTGACAAACTTGTGGGACTTATAAATGTAGCTTCAAGAGATGCCGGCCAATATGGAGAAGCTCAGGCTTCAATTTTGTATTCTATTACTAATCAGGCTGTAACTGCCGTTAGTAAACTTCAGGCAGTGTTGGAAAGTGAAAAAGGGAAGTTAGTTTCTATTATCAATTCCATGACAGATGGAGTGCTAATGGTAGATATGCACAATTCCGTGTTAGTTTCTAACCCGGCGGTAAAGCAGTTGCTGGAAATGCCCGATAATGTAGAAACAACCATGTTTGATGTAGTAGATGCCTTAGCTGGCAAAATTGATCTAAGAACAGATATTGAAGAGTCTATCCGTAAGCACGAACCAATTGTAGTCCCTGGTTTACAGCTGAAAAACCATGTTGTGGAAATGACAATTACTCCAGTTAGAAGCAAACAAGATGAGCAACTGGGTGCTGCGGTTGTGCTACACGATATTACTACCGAAAAAGACTTGGAAAAAGTTCGTCAAGATTTTACAGCTATGATGGTTCATGAACTTCGTGCACCTTTGACCGCCGTACGCTGGTCTGGCGAGTCTTTAGAAAAAGTAATCGCTACTGGACAGTTAGACGCAGGTAAGGTAAAGGAAACTGTAACTACTATTGTTTCGGCAAGTAAGAACATGTTGGAACTGGTGAACGATTTGTTGGATGTGGCTAAAATTGAGGCAGGGAAGTTTGATTTAAACATTCAGGATACAGATATTGTGGCTATTATGCAGGAACAGGTGGCAACATTTAAGGCACTTGCTTCGGTTAAGCATTTAGAGCTTAAGCTTATTGCACCAGAGAAATTTGTGCTAAAATGTGATAAAATACGTATAGGGCAAGCATTGGAAAATATGCTTTCTAATGCAATAAAATATACCGATGGGGGTGATGTTACGGTTTCTTTTAGGCAGGATCAGCAAAAAAAACTGGGTATTGTGTCGGTGCAAGACAGTGGAGTAGGAATTTCTAGAGAAGATTTGCCTATGTTGTTTTCTAAGTTTAGACAGTTAAAAAATACAGATAATGCTAGAAAAGGTACTGGGCTCGGGTTGGTTGTAACAAAAGGAATTATTGAGGCTCATGGTGGACAAATTTGGGTGGAAAGTCCGGGAGAGAATATGGGTACTACTTTTTCCTTTAGTTTACCTTTATAAATTAACTTGCTCACAAATACACAAATCACACGAATGCCACTAATCTGGAATTTTGTGCGATTCGTGAAATTAGTGCATTGGTGCATAAAATATATGACAAAAATAGTTATAGCTGAAGACGATAAATTATTGTCTGGTTCATTAGTCTCGTCTTTTACCCAGGCAGGTTTTGAGACTCACGCCGCCTATGATGGTGAAGAGGCAATTGCCAAAATAAAAGAAGTCAAGCCAGATATAGCCTTGTTAGACGTAATGATGCCTAAACTAGACGGTATTGGTGTGCTCTGGGAGTTAAAAGCCAACTCCGATACTTCAAGTTTACCTGTTGTGGTGTTGACTAATATGGCAGATATGGAAACGATTAGCAAAATTATGGATGCAGGTGGCACCGATTACCTACTTAAAAGCGACCAGTCTATAGAGCAAATTATTGCCAAAGTTCAACAAGTCTTAGCTCGTAGCAAAGCAGTTCCCAGTGCTTAGTGAGTTAGTGTGTATCAATTTATAGTTGTTTGTCTAGTCTCTAATTACTAACTACTAATTACTATCTACTCTTCTCTATGGATGTATTTTCCCACGCACTGTGGACCAATGTAGTTTATTTTCCAAAATATAGGGATCGACTGGCAGAGAGGCTCTGGGCAGTCTTTTTTGGTGTATTGCCGGATTTACTAAGTTTTACTCCAGTGATTTTGTACGCATTATTTAGCGGTGCGAATTTCCCTCGTCCGCCGGCCGAGCTACAACATCCTTTGTTTACGTACGCAGTAGAATCTTACAACTTTACTCATAGTTTGGTTATATTTGCCGTTATTTTTATCGTAGTCACAATTGTTCGTCGGGGAAAGGTGTGGTGGCCACTTTTGGCGTGGGCTTTTCACATTATTTTGGATATATTTACTCATCCGGATTTTTTTAGTACTCCATTCTTGTATCCCTTATGGAACTATAAGGTGCGCTTTGGTCTGTCTTGGGCTGAACCTTACTTTTTAGCCATAAATTGGATAGTGCTATTGTGCGTATGTGGATATCTATTCTACAACGCTCGTCAGCGCAAAGCCTTTAAACGACTTACATTTTTGAACGCTAAATAACATTTACTTTATCACTAGATTAACTTTTAGTTTATTGATGTAGTATTAGCTAGATGGTGCCCATCTAAAAACCATCTACTATTCATTCTTGACTCATAATTCATGTCTCATAATTCAGATTTTTTTGTTCTTGCACATAACATTCGCTCACTACATAATGTGGGCTCTATTTTCCGTACGAGTGACGTGTTTGCTGTATCAAAGTTGTATTTAAGTGGCTATACCGGTCATCCACCGGACTCAAGGCTTGAAAAAGTTTCTCTTGGCGCAGACAAGACTGTGCCGTGGGAGTATTCCAAGTCCGCGGTGCGTCTCATCAAAAAATTACGCGTACAGTACCCTAGTCTTACTGTGGTGGGGTTGGAAAATAATCTGCATCACTCCCTCCCCTTGTTAGGGGAGGGGCAGGGGAGAGGTAGTTCTATGCTCATACACGCGCTGCCTAAATTTCATCCGCAGTTCCCCCTACTCCTTGTCCTTGGTGAAGAAGTTAACGGCATATCAAAACCTCTACAAAAGTTATGCGACAGTTTTGTGGAAATTCCTCAATACGGCACAAAAGAGTCATTAAACGTATCTGTAGCTTTTGGCATAGCTGTACATCATATTAAAAATGCTATAAAATAGTGCATATTTGCGCTTTTTGCCTTTTGGGTTATAATTCAAACAAGTAATTATTTTAAAATATGAAACAAATTTACATTTGGTTTTTGGTCTTTTCGTTGGTTTTTACACCGTCGGTCGCTTCTGCTAAGGGGAATGTTGGTGAATCCGATGAACAGGGGAATTATATAGTCGTGTTTAAAGATGTAGTGGAAGATGCCGATACTATCTCTGCGGAAGTATCAGTAAAGCATAAGATGGCCGTGGAGCATGTGTTTGGTCGGGCTTTTAAGGGCTTTTCTGGGCGCATGTCTAAGCGTGAGCTTGCCAACTTAAAAAATGATGCTCGTGTAGCTTTTGTATCTGAAGATAGGGAAGTGAGTATTTTTGCACACCCTTCCAGTCCCAGCATCTTAGCACAAACTTTACCCACTGGAGTAAATAGGGTAGACGCAGAGTTAAATAGTTCTAATACTGGTGGTGGAGTGGGCGTAGCGGTTATAGATACTGGTATAGATACTACTCATCCGGATTTGTCCAGTGCCATAGTAGCTCAAAAGAGTTGTGTGAAAGGCAAAACGGCGAAAGATGACAATGGGCATGGGACGCATGTGGCAGGTACAATTGGGGCTAGGAATAATACTTTAGGCGTGGTGGGTGTAGCTCCTGGGGTAAATTTAATTGCGGTGAAAGTATTAAATTCGCAAGGTTCTGGCACTTGGTCGCAAATTATTTGTGGCATCGATTGGGTGACGGCGAATGCGGTTAGGTATAACATCAAAGTAGCGAATATGAGTCTTGGGGGGAGTGGAGTAAGTGATAATAACTGTGGGCTTAGCAATAACGATGCGCTGCACTACGCCATTTGTAAGTCTAGAGATGCCGGTGTAACTTTTGTGGTAGCGGCTGGAAATAGTGCAGTAAACACTAATACCGCAGTGCCTGCAGGCTACGATGATGCGGTTATAACTGTTTCTGCTTTGGCAGATAGTGATGGAATATCGGGCGGATTTGGAGCACCGACAAGTTACGGACCAGACGATACTTTTGCTACTTTCAGTAATTATGGTGCTGCGGTGGATATAGCTGCTCCTGGGGTTAGCATATATTCCACTTACAAAGGCAGTGCTTATGCAACTATGAGTGGTACAAGTATGGCGAGTCCGCATGTAGCAGGGGCTGCCGCTATGTACATCAAATCCCATCCAGGTAGCACTTGGAGTACTGTTCGTGACGGTCTCAAACTACTTGCCGAGCCACTTGGAAGTGGTCATACCGACCCCTCCGGCAAACACCCAGAACCAGTTTTAAAGGCAAATGCTTTGTAGCTGTGGATTACTGACAAACAATATTAATAAATCTATATAATACCGCTCACTTACGCGGTATTTTTTTATTGTGGAACTTTTGACCAGTGGAGTGTAGTGGGCTATACTGGTTATGAAGTGGTAAAAAGTGGATAAAGGTGGGGATAAGTGGTGAATTAAGTGGATAACTTAACAACACCTAACAAGAATTGACAATCGGTAATTGCAAATTTAGAAATTGAATAAGTCTTAGGGCTTCAATTTGCAATCTTCAATTATCAATTTGCAATTGACTTATGTTTATAGGAGAATACGAAGCATCATTAGACGAAAAGGGGCGAGTGGCAGTACCCACCAAATTCCGTTCCACTTTAAAAGGAAAGGCCGTGGTTACCCGTGGCCTAGACGGTTCGTTATTTTTGTACCCGCTAGCAGAATGGAAAACAATGGCAGAGAAATTGGCTAGTCTCCCTATTTCTACTGCAAATACGCGCGCGTTTTCTAGGCTTATGCTGGCTGGGGCCATGGAGGTGGAGTTTGATAAGCAAGGCAGGATTATTTTGCCGAGCTATCTAAAAGAGTTTGCGGGGTTACTTAAGCGTGTAGTCTTCGCGGGACTATACAACCGCATAGAAATTTGGAGCGAAGAACGCTGGAAGGTTTATAAACAAAAATCTGAAAGCGAAAGCACAGTCATAGCTGAGCAATTGGGTAGTTTGGGAGTTTAGGAAATTACTAATTCCTAATACCTAATGTCTAATGTAAATACAAAACCATCTCTGAATCATTAGAAATTAGTAATTAGGTATTGGAAATTATGTCCAACTATTCCCACATTCCTGTCCTACTACCAGAAGTTCTTGAGCTGTTGCATCTTTCGTCCGGACAAAAGGTAATTGACGCTACACTTGGTGGAGGAGGCTACACAAGAGCTCTAGAGGAAGCCGTGGGCCCTAAGGGTAGAGTTTTAGCAATTGATTTAGATGCAGATGCTATAGAGGCCTTTAATGCCAAATATCAATCCGCCAGCTGGCGGACAAATGTCAAAGTAGTACATGGGAATTTTGGGGATGTAGCTAGCATTGCCAAGGAGAATCGTTTTGCTCCAGTGAATGCTATAGTGGCAGATATTGGTTTGTCTAGCTACGAGCTGGATAAGGCAGGGCGGGGTATTAGTTTTCAGAAAAACGAACCTTTAGATATGAGGTTCAATGTCGAGTCTGGCAAGACTGCATCGGAAATTTTGGCAACTTATTCCGAAGCAGAATTGGCAAATATTTTTAAAACGTGTGGTGAAGAAAGATATTCTTCCGCAATTGCTAGGAATATTGTTCGAAATAGAGCAAAAGCACCTGTA
Source organism: uncultured Candidatus Saccharibacteria bacterium (assembly GCA_964501685.1). Classification (GTDB taxonomy): domain Bacteria; phylum Patescibacteriota; class Doudnabacteria; order UBA920; family UBA920; genus JAEUSE01. The sequence continues at coordinate 2,686 of CAZCTL010000004.1, read as the reverse complement.
ACACAGACACTAGAGCTTACTCGGATAATTTTGAGCAGCATTCCAAGCAGATTGCAACATACAGCGCAAGACAGTTATCGCAGAATTTTCCAAGCACTCAGGATTGTGGTAAATAACGAGTTACAGAATTTGGAAAAGTTTCTACCTCAAGCATTTGGGCTTTTGGAACAAAATGGCGTGCTGGCAGTAGTTTCTTTTCACTCCCTAGAAGATAGGATTGTTAAACAATATTTCCAGAGTCTTTTAGGTAAATGTGAGTGTCCAAAAGATTTGCCAGTTTGCGTATGTGGTAGGAAAACACAAATTAATTTATTAACAAAAAAACCAATTGTAGCTTCAGATGCGGAATTGTCTAAAAATTCCCGAGCAAAATCTGCTAAACTACGTGCTGTAAGAAAACTATAAACAAAAATAAATCCATGATGTCACCAAATATTTTATCAACAACTGTTGGAGTAAGTCTGCCAAGTTACGATATTTCTAGGGAAATAGTAAAACCAGCTGTAACTCGTATACCAAATAAATCTCGAACAGTGGTATTGGCGAAGACAAAATTTCACGCACAATTATTCGCCTTGGTTTGGTCAAAGGCGATGGTTATTATACTTGTAGTCTTCAATATTCTTTGCTTTGGTTTTTATATATACAATGTAAATAGCGCCCAAGCTACGCAATATTCACTTAGATCGAATCAGGAACATTTAAGAACTCTTCAGGATAAAACTAGACAATTGCAAGTTCGTATTGCAGATAGTACGTCTATAATACGTTCTCAACAAATTGCGCAAAATGAAACAGATTTTGTGGCAATTGGTACTCCAGAATTTATAGGTAAAGCTAATGATGCGGTGGTGACCATGCGCTAACTAACTGGCCTATGAGCAAAGTCAAAACAGCTTCATTTACTGTTGGTCGTCATCGGTTAATAACCGGTGTTTTTATTGTCTTCTTTTTAATCCTTGTTGCTAGGTTAGAACAATTGCAAATAGGATTACGGGAGTATTATTTGGAACAACTAGGTAATCAGCGTGAGAGTTCTGGAAGTAATTTAGTGCGCGGAGAAATAAAGATTGCAGACAAACTTACACCCGAACCATTTTCTATAGCCACAAACATAGAGTTACCGCTTGTATATGCTGTACCTAAAGATATAAAAGACCCATTGGTAACCAGTAAATTATTGGCTCCATTGTTAAAAATGGATGAGCAGGTTTTGTTAACCAAGTTAAGTGATAAAAGTAAGACATATATACCATTAGCAAAGGGTGTTGCAGAAAAAGACTTAGAGGCAATTCTGCAGCTTAATCAAACTGGCATAAGGAGAGATACCGAAACGGCTCGTTTCTATCCGGAAGGATCGCTTTTAGCCCATGTAATTGGGTTTGTGGGTTATAGGAGTGATACTGGAAGTAATAAAGTAGGGGTATATGGTTTAGAAAGAAAATACGATGATGTATTATCAGGTAAATTGGGTACTAAGAGTAGTACTGGTTTGGCACAGTTATTTAGTAGTCAGAACAATATTGCTTCGGCAAAGAATGGAAGTCAACTGGTGTTAACTATAGATAGACTTATACAAATGCAAGCTGAGCAAGTTCTTAAGAAAGCAGTAGAGGAAAATCAGGCGGATGGTGGTTGTATAGCAATTATGGATCCAAAAACTGGAGCAATCGTGGCAATGGCGAGTAATCCAGCCTATAACTTAAATGAGTATAATAAAGTGGAAGATGATTCGGTATATATAAATAACTGCACGAGTAGCAATTACGAATCTGGTTCTGTATTTAAGGCTTTTACTATAGCCGCAGGTTTGGATACAAATAAAATTGAACCCGGTACAACCTACATTGATACAGGTCAAGTAGTTGTGGATGGTTACACAATTAAAAACTCAGACAACAAAGCACACGGCACTCAAACCATGTCTCAGGTTCTGGAAGAGTCGTTGAACACGGGAGTAATTTTTGTAAAACAAAAAATAGGCAATAAATCATTTCTGGATTACGTAAAGCGTTTTGGTTTTGGTCAAAGCACAGGCATAGATTTACCCGAGTCTATTGGTAATATTAAAAATTTGAGTGGTAATATAGAGGTAAACTACGACACAGCAAGTTTTGGTCAAGGGATTTCGGTTACCCCACTACAATTATTGAGAGCTTATTCTGCTATTGCCAATGGCGGGCATTTGCCAACGCCTTATGTAGTGTCTAGCCAAGTGTCTCCAGATGGTACAGTAATTGGGGTAAATCCCAAGCTGTCTGATCCAATTATTTCAGCAAAAACTGCTAGTACATTGTCCGCAATGTTAGTGGGAGTTGTGGAACGTGGACATGGCAAACGTGCTGGTGTTAAGGGTTATTATGTAGCTGGTAAAACTGGCACGGCACAAGTAGCTAAAAAGAACGGTCCTGGTTATGATCCTACAAACAACATTGGTACTTTTGTTGGTTTTGCGCCCGTGGAAGATCCCAAGTTTGTAATGGTTGTGAGAGTTAATCATCCTAGAACAGTACAGTTTGCAGAAAGTACAGCTGCACCAGCTTGGGGTAAATTGGCGCAGTTTTTACTTTCTTACTACAATGTGGTACCAAACAGACAAATCAAGTAATAAGTAAATAGTAATAAGTAAATAGTAATAAGTAAAATGCAACGAGCACGAAAAACTTCGTGCTCGTATTTTTGTCTT
>CAZCTL010000003.1:0-22911 GCA_964501685.1 uncultured Candidatus Saccharibacteria bacterium | reverse complement strand
TGGTTTTTTGGGTTTTTTACTCGGGCCTATCTTAATGGCTGTATTTGTAGCCATGATAGATATGTATAGAAAAGATTTTCAGAATTTTTTGGATTCGTGAAGCATGGAACCATGTGTTATGAATTATGAGTCAGGAGTCGTGATTTAACTATTAAGGATAATAAAATGCATATCACAAATAAATCTTTGCTCGGAATATTTATTGCAGGATGTGTGCTGGTAGCGGGGCTGGCTGTGTTTATTTTTTTCGGTTGTTCGGAGAAGTGGTGTGGATTTTTGGGCGGAGATACTCAGATAATTGTTATTCCTAGTCAAGTGCGTAATTTTGAGGATTGTGTGGCAAATGGAAATCCTGTTATGGAAAGTTACCCTAGACGTTGTTTAGATGGAAAAATAACTTTTGTGGAAACTATTCCTAGTGAAGTTGTAGATGACTCAGTAACGCTAACAAATATACAACCAAACCAACTAGTCACGAGTCCATTGGAAGTGGCGGGTAAGGCGCCAGGTAATTGGTTTTTTGAGGCGAATATTGGTTTGCGTTTGCTAGATGCATTAGGTGCTGAAGTGGCTCGTGGGCACGCTACTGCTACAAGTGATTGGATGTCTAGTGACGAAGTGCCGTTTACTGGATCTATTTCCTTTACTCTGCCAACTTCTACAACTGGGTTTGTAGAAATAGAAAAAGATAACCCATCAGATAAACGCGAGCTTGATGCAAGTGTCCGTATACCGGTAAGGTTTAAGTAACCCAAGAGTCTAGAATATTAATTGAGAAGAAGAGACTTGTTGGATGAATGCAATAAGTCTCTTAAAGTATTATTTGGTATTCTAGTTTGGGTACTGTGTTTATAGCGGTCTTCGTAGTTTGTCTACTCTAAATTGTCCTTTGCCATTAACCATTCTATGGGGGCACGGTCATCGGTTAAAACTGTCTGGTTGGGGTTGAAGTTTATCTTAGTGTTATGTTTTGCAACATATAAACTATATGGTTCAAGTTCTGGATATTTAGTGATAAGGGCTTGGGTTTGTTTGAAATCAATTTCTGTTTGGCTCATAAGGATTAAGTGGTTGGCGTTGCTACCTGTCGTGAGCGGAATATCGTATACAAAAGTAAATATTTTACTGGTGGTGTTAGTAATGGCTGCAACTAGATTACTTTTGGCTTGACCTGTGGCTGCTAAGTTCATGGCTACTATGCCTCCACTGCTTAGACGGTTTTTTAAACTTTGCCAAAATTCTTGCGTGGTAAGTGTCCAAGGGATTTGCAGTTCGTTTTGGTATGCGTCTACGTAAATGGTATCCCATTGTTTGGGGGTGGAGTTTAGAAATTGGCGACCATCTTGTGTAAATATATGAATGGGAACATTTGCTAGTCCCATATATTGTTTGGCCAATTTTGTGGCTACCGCGTCTATTTCTACAGCTTCAAGAGTTACCGAGTCAGGATAATAGTAGTGTAACAATCTGGGTATAGTACCACCAGCTAAACCTATGCAAAGGATTTTAATTGGTTTTGAGTTGGTGGCTGGAAGCAGCGCTGGGATGAGAGTAGTATAGTCGTAATAAAAACCAGTCAGAAGTTTGTTTTTTTGATAAATAGATTGAAAACCAAATCCCGCATCAAAACGCATTGTTATTTGTTCTTGGTCGTCCTTATTAATTTCTATGTGTTGATAAATAGACTCTGCTTCAGCAATATGAGTTTTGTTGATTAGGGGTGAGCTATTGCTAAAACTTATTAGTAGCATAGCCAAAATAGGCACAGTGCTTTTGTAATGAATCTTTAATCCTGGAAGCACAACCAGTAACAAAAGAAGCCCGGTACCCAAAATGGTTTTATTTGTGCCGACCCAAGGGATAAAAAGAAGAGTGGGTAAAAATGTGCCAGCAAGACTACCTAGTGTGGAAAGCGCAAACAGTTGTCCTGCAGTATTGCCAAGATGACCATATTTATTAGTCAATAGGGTAAGTAAGTATGGGGATACTAGACCTAAAAGAAAAACTGGCAAGCTAAATAACACAAGGCTCGATAGTGTGGCACCAACCGTAATTAACAGCGAGAGGTTATAGGTAAGAAGTCCATTTAAACCTTGAAAGACAAATTTAGCTAAGCTAGGAATGAATAATATAGACAGACCAGAAACTACTAAGATCTTTAAAAGAATTTGTTCGTCTAATTTTTTTTCTGCTAGTTTACCGCCCACAAAATAACCTGTGCTTAATGCTAACAGGACCACACCAATTATGCTACTCCAAACTAAGGTAGATGTGCCAAAGTGTGGAGCAAGTAGGCGGGAGGCACAAATTTCTAAACTTAAGCTAACTAGGCCGGAAACCATGCCAATAAGTAACCAGTACCATCTTTTGTTTGTTATATGCATGCATAAATTGTAGCATGTCTGCTTTGCATTCCCCAATGTATGAGGAGGGGCAGGGGAGAGGTTAAATTATGATACTATACAAGTATGCATAAACTGCCAAATATAATGGAGCGGGTATACAAAAAACTAACTACACCGAGTAAGATTCAAGATTTTATAAACGATATTCCGGCAAATTTTGAGGCTTCTGGCGAGACCAATATGTCGCCTCTAAAAGTACTGGAGAAACATACCGCGCATTGCATGGAAGGCGCTATGTTGGCTGCCTCTATTTTGAGGTATCATGGCAATCTTCCACTTATTATGGACCTTAGGGCTAAAAGGCCAGATGACGACCACATAGTTGCACTTTTTAAAGTGGGTTCATCTATTGGTGCTATAAGTAAGACTAACCACGCCGTCCTTCGTTATCGCGAACCAATTTATCACAACCTACGCGAACTTGCGTTGTCCTATTTCCATGAATATTTTGATAACGCAACTGGCAAGAAAAACTTGCGAGAGTATTCTGTTGCTGTTAATTTATCCAATTTTGATAAATTAAATTGGGAAACTACTAATGATAATTTATGGGAGATTGTTGAAGCAGTAGATAGCGTTAGACATTATAATATTATTTCTAAACAACAAGAGCGTCTGTTACGCAAGGCAGAGATAATAGAAATTCAGTCAGGTAAAATTACGGAGTGGACCAAACTTGGTCAGCGCAAATACCTCCCTAATATTGACGGTCGTCTAAATTATGGTGGATACATGAGGCGTGTGTAAGGCATGTACCTGTTTATGGTTTATTGGTAAAATCTATGTATGCACTATCTGTTTGTTTTAACTTTACTGCTGGCTCCTGCGTACGCAGTAAGATTTGATTTGTTTGGGTTGCCAACCAATTTACTTATGGTCTGGCTATTTTTACTGTGGCTGTTTTTTGCCTCATGGCTTTTCATTGGTCATCGTATGAGTGACTTTGTTCACTGGTTCCGCTCTGAACTTGTCACTTATCACTTATCACTTGTTACATTATTCCTGCTTGCAGGACTAATTTCTCTATTCGTTGGGGGTCTCTCCCAAGAAAAACTTGGTCAGTTTATTGTTCTCTTTCTTCAACCTGTAGCAATATTCGTAATCTTTCGATATCTGTTAAGCATTAAGCACTTAGCACTTAACACTCGTAATTGGTTTCTTGTTTCTTGTTACCTGTTACTCGCCATCTCTGGCCTTTACGCCATAATCCAATACTTTACTCTCTTAGGGGTGCCGGAAGCCTGGTGGGGGAATGCGCAAGAGCCCAAGCGTGCGGTTGCATTTTTCTTGCACCCGAACTTTTATGCACTCTTTGTTACACCGTTATTGGCATTTCTAGTTCCGTTTGTACGTAATTCAATTTTTGTCCGTCATTCTGATCCCGATGCGACATCGGGAGAAGAATCTAGATCCTTCATCTCGTCCAAAGCGACGAGATTCAGGATGACAAGTAAGAGTATCTTTATCTCTACGTTATGGATACTTGGCGCCACTGGTTTGTTGCTGTCTTTATCGCGTGGAGGTTGGTTGGGTCTTGCTACGGCTATTGGTGTGTATGTACTAGTTGCAGGCAATCGGAAAATAATTAAGTCAGCCTTGATTGCTGGTGCACTTATTGTTTTAATAGTTATAGTGGTACCTAATCTTCGCTATCGAGTATTGTTGCCCTTCCGCGGAGAAAAGTCTAGTGTGGCACGTTTATCACTTTGGGATACGGGTTGGAAAATGGTTAAAGACAGTCCGGTGGCTGGTAAAGGACTGCTCGGCTTCAGTAATAATTGGTACGCCTACAATACTGACCAAAATCTAGACCACTATCCGGCGCCACATAATATTGCCCTTAACTTTTGGGTAGACACAGGGCTTTTAGGGTTACTTTCATTTTTTGGATTACTGGGTTTAGCTATTTGGCGGGGTTTGCGAAACAAGGAGGATGCAGTAAGGCTTGGCTTGACACTTGCTTGTATTGCGATTATTGTTCACGGTTTAGTAGATATTCCATACTTTAAAAACGATCTCGCACTTTTGTTTTGGATGTTGTTCGCATTTATATAGTTTGTTGGTATAATAAACACAATTGAGTTATTTATTTATGCTTATTGTTTACGGATTAATCGCAGGGTTACTTTCTTTAATAGGTGGTTTTGTATTGGTTTGGCGGGCGGATTTAGCAAAACGGATAATGATTCCGCTCTTGGCTTTTGCTGCTGGCAGTTTTTTGGGCGTAAGTTTTCTAGACCTGTTGCCAGAGGCAGTGGAAGCAGTTAAGGAGCCACACTATGTGTTTATGGCCGTTCTGTTTGGTTTTTTTGTTTTCTTCTTGCTGGAACGTTTTCTTACTCATAGGTTTCATAATCCGGCGGAAATCTCTGGACACAGTGAACATACAGAAGCCATTGCATGGCTTGTGGTTATTGGCGATTCTTTACACAACTTGTTAGATGGAGTAGTGATAGCTCTGGTATATATTGCTAATCCCGTACTGGGATTGCCAACCGCCTTGGCCATTGCCGCGCATGAATTGCCACAGGAAATTGGGGATTTTAGTATTTTGTTAGATAGGGGTTGGTCTAAAGCAAAGGTAATTTGGGTCAATGTGGCCTCATCTTTACTCAGTTTGGTAGGTATAGGGATTGGTTACTATGGGGGTAACTTACTTTCTGGGTACTTGCCGTATTTGTTGGCCATGGTGGCAGGTATATTTATCTATATTGCTACCTGTGATCTTATTCCTGAAGTGCAAGATAGAGCCCAACATCGTCATTCCTACAAAATACTTGGCGCCTTTCTCTTTGGGTTAGTTTTAACAGGTTACCTGACTTGGTTGGCTCACGGTGCGTAACTAGCCAATAAAAAACATTCCAACATTCTGCAGAATGTTGGAATGTTTTTTTCAGTTGTGATTATTAGTTGTGGCTATTGCTTTAGGGCTTGTTCGCGAGCCCATGTGCTGGCTTGGTGAAGGGTCTCTAGGGTGCCGGCGTCTATCCAACAGCCCTGGATGGTCTTAGCCACGAGCTCGCCTTTTTGCAGGTACCAATCAGCGACATCGGTAATTTCTAGCTCACCACGAGGTGAGGGTGTTACCGATTTGGCCGCCTCCAGTACTCTACCATCAAACACGTATATACCCACCTGCGCAAAGTTAGACTTAGGCATTTTGGGTTTTTCTTCTACGCTTAGTACTTTTCCATCTGGTCCAAACTCCAATACGCCAAATCTTTCCGGGTCTTCTACTTCTCTGGCAAAGACTAGCCCCCCAGTCTTAAAACTTTGTATATCGCTGGAAAAGTCGTGTTCAAAAATATTATCGCCTAAGATGAGTGTTACATTGTCACCGTCGTCTAAAAAGTTTTCGGCTATAAGAAAACTTTGAGCTATACCTTTTGGTTCATCTTGAATTTCGTAGGTAAAGCGTACACCGGGTCCAACATCACGGCCACTACCGAGGACTCGCATGTAGTCACCGCAGTGGTCGGGTGCGACAATAATCATAATTTCTTTTATACCCGCTTTAAGCAAAGTCTCCAGTGGGTAAAAAATCATTGGCTTATTGTATATTGGTAGTAGTTGCTTGCTGGTTACGTTGGTTAGTGGACGTAGACGGGTGCCGTGTCCACCGGAGAGGATAATGCCTTTCATAAAGTTGAGCTAGTAACTAGTAAAAAGTAATTAGTAATGAGAACGAAGAGAGAGCTTGGTGATTGTTTCGGCCTTGGTTGTATTAAATATCTCTGGATGGGTGTCCAGATCCAGTTTGAGCTGAGGCAAGAGTTCTCGGAGGCGCTCTTCTGCTGGTTTAAGGACTATACCTAGTGATGCGAGCTTACTGCAGTCAAGTACAGAATCTATACGTTCGGCGAGTGTCATTTTATTGAGCTCATTTTTTTCAATTTTATTTATTGGAAGGCTTGGATTGACATACTTTTTCAGCAGTTGGGCGATTTTATAAGGACTGGTCACGCCGCCGTTGGCCACGTTATAGAGACCAGTAGCTCCTTTGGAAATGAGTTTTGCAGTTACATCTATAAAGTCTTCAATAATGGTTATTGAGTTTGGTGTATCTATAAACTTATTAAAGGTAAGCATTTTAACCAGTGTGTTTCGGTTTGAAGCTTTGCCACTGACTGGCTGACGGGGTCTGAGGATTAGAAGTTTTAGTCCTGTCTGTTTCGCGCGGTTTAGTAGCATTTGGTCGGCCCAGTATTTTGACCACGAATAAAATGAGGTGGGGGTTGGCGGGTCGTCTTCTTTGTGGGCCTCGTTTGCTGTTTTGCTTGCTTGGATGCAGCCGGTGGAAATATGGACCAAATAAATTTTAGCTTCTTCTGCAACTTGGCCTACGGTATCTGCACCGAGTACATTGGTATCAAAACACTCTAAGCGATTTTGTTCACACCAATCTAGGTTAGTTTTAGCAGCGGTATTAATTACCACGTCTGGCGAGTGTTCGGCTATGGCCTTGCGCACGTCTGTTAGTTGGCGAATATCTACGGTTCCTGCAATAATTACAGGATATCCTCTTGTAGGGAGCACGTCCTTATACCATTCTGCAAATTGTCCCTTTCCAAAAATTAGTACCTTCATGTTCTTATTACTATTTACTAATTACTTATTACTATTGCCGTATTGTTGTTCGTAATACTGTTTGTATTCACCGGACTTAATGGGTCTCCACCAAGCTTCGTTATGGGTGTGCCAGTCAACCATTTTTTGAAGGCCATCATCAAGTTTTACAGTTGCATGCCAGCCAAGCTCTTGCTCAATTTTATGAGTAGATAGAGCATAGCGTTGGTCGTGGCCGGGTCGGTCTGCTACAAACTCTAGGCTAGATTCGGTTTTTCCCATTATACTTAAGACTTTGTGTATGAGTTCTAAATTGGTTATGCGTTGTTCTCCTGGGCCAATAAAATAGGTCTCGCCAATTTTGCCTTTTTGTAAAATGGCTTCGATGCCTTTGCAATGATCTTCTACGTATAGCCATTCACGTATTTGCTTGCCGGTTCCATAAATTGGAATCTTCTTATCTTCCAGTAAATTGGTTATAGCAAGTGATAACAATTTTTCTGGATAGAGATACGGCCCATAGTTATTTGCGCAGTTGCTTATGGTAATTGGTAACCCGTAGGTATTATGGTAGGCGCGGGCTAAATGGTCGCTAGCTGCCTTACTGGCAGAGTAGGGGCTTCGAGGGTTGTAGGGTGATTTCTCGTCCCAGCGTTCATTTGTTTCAAGTGGTAATTGCCCAAGCACTTCGTCGGTGGACACGTGGTGAAAACGTTCTACGCTTACCTCTTGAGCCACTCGGAGGAGTGTGTGAGTGCCAAGTACGTTGGTTTGGATAAACACATCGGGACTGGAAATGGAACGGTCCACGTGACTTTCGGCTGCGAAGTGCACAACTACAGAGCACCCCGACATGGCCTGTCTTACTATATCCGCATCACAAATATCACCCTGTACAAAAGTAATTCTTGATGCAATGTCTGCAAGGTTTTGCCTATTGCCTGCATAGGTAAGTTTGTCTAAAATTACCACATCATCGTCTGGATGTTGTGTTGTCCAGTACCTAGCAAAATTGGAACCTATAAACCCCGCGCCACCTGTTATGAGTAGTTTCATTTGAGTTTACTTACTACTATGTAAGTATATATCTTTCGTACTATATATAACATCTAGTGCTGGATTTATTGTTAAATAGTGGTATAATTTACCTATAAATATGCGCTTATTTGTTTCTTTTTTTAGTTATGACACAAAAAAATCCATTTTTAGGTAAAAAGGTTTTAGTAGTTACAGCGCATCCAGACGATGAGTCGCCTCTGGCTGGCGGGACTATAAGACAGATAGTAGATAGTGGGGGAGAGGTGCATTTAGTGTGCGTAACACTTGGAGAAAAAGGTAAGGCCTATGTGAGTGAAAATTATACCGAGCAAGAGCTAAAGGAACTGCGACGTAATGAATTATTATCGGCCGGAGATGTACTTGGTTTAAGTAGCGTGAGTTTTTTAAACTTTCCAGACGGGCAGTTGCTTCCATATGCTTTTGAGATTCAGTCTAGGCTTGCACAGGTGATAATGAGAATAAACCCAGCAGTGCTTATGAGTTTTGGGCCAGACGGTTACACTGGGCATACCGATCATCAAACTATCTATGCCGTGTGCAAGAGCATATCTGGTGAGCAACAACTACCTTTTGCCATGTTTTGTTTGCCGCCAGCACCTTACAGGCAGGAATGTCAGGAGGTCTTGCTTAAAAAAAGAAAGTTTGGTGCGTATACTAGCAATCAAACTTATGTAGAACCCAATATTAAAATTTCTGTAAACGGAGAACTGAAACTCATGGCTTTAGAGTGCCATGCTTCACAGTTTGTTGGGTTAAACCCGTATAATCTCTTTAGTCCAGACCTAGCTAAACACACGCTATCTTTTGAGTATTTTTGTCTAGATAAACTGAACAGTTAAAAGCGTGGGGCGATTTGGTATTTCCAAAGCATGGGTAGCATTAATCCCAATAAGCCCAGCATAACTATAGCACAAATAAACACAAACCGTTTGGCCATGGTTTGTCGTGCCTTAAATGCATCTAAAGCTTGTTCACGCTCAAGGGTTTCTCGTTTTTCAACTTCAGAGAACTTACTGTCTATATATTTTTGAGTATCTTGATCCATAGTGTTGGTAAAATTAATTATAGTTTATATTATCGCATTATGTAATAGAAGTGGGCGATACATGTGAGATGACCGCCCATGTTTGAAGATTTAGTCTGCTATTTGCTGGGGGCTAGACCAGGTCTAACCCAAACAACAAACGCATCATAACTTTTCCCTTTTTTCTTGAACTTTATTTTGCGTTTCTTTTTGGTGGTCTTGAGATAATCCTCATAATTAGTGTGGCAGGGTGGGTCTAGCCTACTCAGCACACCCCTGAGGGATGCCCATACCCAAGCTGGATTCAGATCCACAAATGCTCCTTCTATACTTCTGTGAAGAGTATGAGGGAACTTCGGGTGGGAAACGAGTTGCGCTATGGGTGCATCTGTTCTCCCGACTTTGATTGGTTCGATGCTTTCTGCTGGTTGATAACTCATAATGTCCTCCTATGGTTGGTTGTGGATTGGGAGCTGTAAACTGCAGATAGGACAAACTTAACATTCCTTAGGAGTTTTGTCTAATTCTGCCAACCTCATGTATACGTAATGTTATTTAGCCGGGGCTTCAGAATACTTGGTGTCTTGTATTTTATACTGAAGAATATGTTTATGGACGAAAGGCTTGACACTATACCCTATGGGGGTATATCATAAATGTATGAATAATCCATCACAGCAGAAGCTTGTACGCAGGCTTAAGATTATAGAAGGGCAAGTACGAGGTTTACAAGACATGGTAGAACAGGGGACTTACTGCATAGATGTTATTACCCAAACTTCGGCCGTTAAGCGGGCACTCTCCAGTGTGGAAGATGTACTCATGGAAAGTCATTTAAGTAGCTGTGCTATTGACCAGATAAAAAAGCAACAAGAAAAGAAAGCCATAGGTGAAATACTTAAAGTTTATAGGCTTAAAAGAAAATAATTAGAATTTGCATGTTTCCCATTCTCTGTCATCCCGAGCGAGTCCTCGAGTCGAGGGATCCCTCCACTTTTCCGCCAGCTGGCGGACTCCGGTCGGGATGACAGAATTTATATGATAAGTTTAATCACAACCATATGAACCAACCAAACACATATAGAGTAAAAGGTATGCACTGTGCGAGTTGCGCAGGGATTATAGAAAAAACTCTTGGAAAGAGTAACGGGGTAAGTTCCGTGGAAGTGAACTATGCCACCGAAACCTGTAGACTCGCTTTTGACGAGACCAAAACCAACCCAAAAGAGCTTTCAAAAAAAATTGAAACTTTGGGATATTCACTCGTGGTACCTCAAGAACATATCATGACAGCCGAGCAGATGGGACATAGTCCAGAAGAGCACGCTGCACACCTGGGGCTAAACCAGTCCAAGGAAGAAAAATTGGCGGAGCTGGCAGAAATGAAGCGAAAGATTATTTCGGTAATTCCTTTGGCTGTGTTTAGTATTTTTCTCATGACTTGGGATATTTTGGTTCAGTTTAGTCTGGTAAGAGAAATGCCTATGGTGTTAGAGGAATTTTTCCACCACTTGTTGCCTATTTTTGCAACCTACACATTGTTTGTGGTGGGTAAGCCTTATCTATTAGGCTTTTATCGTTTCCTTAGGTACGGTCAGGCAAACATGGATACGCTTATTGGCATCGGGACTTCTGCAGCATTCATCTATAGCTTTGTAGTCTCGGCTTTTGAAGACTTGCTTAAGCCATTTATTAACGTTGAGCATACTTACTACGATGTAACAATTGTAGTTATAGCGTTTATTGCGTTGGGTAAATATTTGGAAGTACGGTCTAAACTTAAAACCGGGGATGCCATAGAACAACTGCTTAATTTGCAAGCCAAAACCGCGCTGGTGTTACGAGACGGGGTAGAGGTGGAAGTGCCCGTGGATGAAGTGGGGGTGGGAGACTTAGTAGTAGTGAAGCCCTCCGGAAAACTGCCGGTTGATGGGATTATTACCGAAGGAAGTAGTTTTGTTGATGAAGCTATGGTAAGCGGTGAGCCGGTTCCGGTGGAGAAGCATGTTGGTGATAAGGTTGTGGCCGGGACAATTAATACGACTGGGACTTTTACATTTCGGGCAACCCAGGTAGGCTCGGAAACAATGCTTGCACACATAGTTAAAATGGTGCAAGAAGCGCAAGGGAGTAAGGCGCCCATACAAGCCTTGGCCGATAAAATTTCCAGAGTTTTTGTGCCTATTGTTTTAGTACTCGCTTTTGTATCTTTTGGTTTGTGGCTAGTGGTAGGTAGCCAGTATTTAGGTTTCTCTCAAGCTTTGTCTTTTGGCTTAGTTTCGTTTGTTGGTATACTGGTTATTGCTTGTCCATGTGCTTTAGGCCTTGCTACGCCTACGGCCATTATTGTAGGGGTGGGTAAGGGGGCCGGAGAAGGTATATTAATAAAAGATGCTTCTACTTTAGAAAAATTACACAAAGTCAATGTTGTAGTAGTAGACAAGACCGGCACCTTAACTCGGGGCAAGCCGGAATTAGTATCTATACACAATGTAAGCACTATATCAGATAGCGAGCTCGTTTCCATTCTGGTCAGTTTGGAAGATAAATCAGAGCACCCGTTGGCTCACGCAGTTGTGCAGTACGCTAAACTCCATAGCATTCAATTCCAGAAACTAGAAACATTTGAAGCTATAAAAGGCAAGGGCGTAAGCGGTCAGGTGGCTGGAGTAGAGTATTTTGCTGGAAGTCTGAAATTGGTGAACGAGTTAAAGCTGGAGTTTGACTCAACTGCTATAGAACAGGAGACTTTGTCCGGAAACACTCCAATTATTTTGGCAACCAAGGAGAAAGTACTTGGAGTGGTTATGGTGGCAGATCCAGTCAAGCCAGAGGCGGCTGAGGCAATAGTGCAACTACACAACCTAGGTATAAAAGTAGTAATGCTAACTGGCGACCATGTGAATACTGCCAGATATATTGGAAGTTTAGTAGGCGTAGATGAAGTGGTGGCCGAAGTTTCGCCTGCAGATAAGTTGCAGTTGATTAAAGATTTACAATCTGGGGATGTTAAAAATTGGAAATTAGACGGTGATAATTTTGGTTCGGGCATGGTGGTGGCAATGGCAGGCGACGGGGTCAATGACGCGCCGGCCTTAGCCCAGGCCGACGTAGGCATAGCTATGGCCACAGGAACAGATGTAGCTATTGAGAGTGCAGGTATAACTTTGCTCCACGGGGATATAAGCAAGCTGGTAAAAGCAATTCGGTTGTCTAAATTTACCATGCGAGGTATAAAACAAAACTTATTCTGGGCGTTTTTCTATAACATAGTAGGTATACCTTTGGCTGGTGGTGCGTTTTTCCCACTGTTTGGTTGGCTCCTAAATCCGGTTTTTGCAGGCCTGGCTATGGCTTTCTCTAGTGTGTCGGTGGTGGGTAATTCTCTGCGTTTAAAATTAAAAAAGTTATAATTAAAATACATTCGTTTTGTTCGTGGGCTGTGGACTATGACACTTCGGAATCTCCCATATTTTCCTCATCTGTCTCAGGCAAGGGTACTTGATTCGCATCTGTGAAAAATATGGGAGATTCCTATTGCACAAGAGAGAGTATGACGAAGCCTTTTAAAAAGAACAAATAATTTATTTTCTATGAAGAACACATATACATTTCATGCTAGTGGCATGCATTGCAAGGCTTGCGAGATGATGATAGACAGTGAGCTACAGGAGTTGCCGGAAGTAGAAAAAGTTCGGGCAAACTTGCAGTCACGTTGCGTTTTGGTGGAGGGAGATTTTGGTGAAAGAACTCCAGAGCAAATTGCGGAAGGGTTAAGCGCAGTTTTGCAAAAGCGGGGCTATAGTTTACACGCCGACAAACAATCCCAAGATAAAAAGTGGTCGGAGTTTTACTATGCAGTACCTATTGCAGTGGGCTTTGCTTTACTGTTTGTCCTGTTGCAGAAAATGGGTATAGTAAACTTGGTGGACGCAACTAACATGTCTTATGGTACGGTCATGCTAATTGGTTTGGTTGCCTCTGTTTCTACTTGCATGGCTGTAGTGGGCGGGCTTATTTTGTCCATGTCTGCTACTTTTGCCCACAGCGGAGACAAAACTAGACCGCAAATCTTGTTCCATGTTGGGCGTATAGTGTCATTTTTTGTGCTTGGTGGGGTTATAGGCTCTGTAGGTGCTGTCTTTACATTAAACACTACCGCCACTTTTGCATTAAGCGTAATAATTGGTTTGGTAATGTTGGTGCTAGGTCTTAACTTGCTAGAGGTTTTTCATTTCACAAAGAGGCTACAGCCGGCCATGCCAAAGTTTATTTCTAGGCATGTGTTAGGTATTTCTAAGTTTAATCATAAGTTTACTCCGGTCTTGGTAGGTGTGGCCACGTTCTTTTTACCATGCGGGTTTACCCAGTCCATGCAGATCTATACTTTATCTACTGGAAGCTTCTTGCGTGGTGGACTAACCATGCTGGCTTTTGCACTTGGCACTTTTCCAGTATTAGCACTCATTAGTTTTAGCTCGTTTAGCATAAAAAACAGTTCTAAGTCTGGAATATTCTTTAAGTCCGCTGGGTTAATTGTCATTCTTTTTGCTTTGTTCAATTTAATTAACAGTTTGGTGGTTATGGGCTGGATTGCTCCCGTTTTTAATTTTTAATAAAATAAGCTAAAATAACGTTATATAATAGTGTATTTCAAAGGTCACCTTTGCATGAGTTGTTTATTGTTGGCAAGAGTGGCTGTGGAATTATCCAAAAATATTTACAGAAAGTGCCTAAGTTGTGCAAGGGTGATCCTTGAAAAACTTAAGTTATAGTATATTTATGCAAGAATATCAAAAAAAGAAATCATCACAGAACTTTGAGAGTGAACAAAAAAGAGTCATTTTTGCCATGATAGTAATTGGAGTTATAGTTGTAGGTTTTTTTGGGGCTTTAGTTGTGTTTAATGCCGAAAGTTTTAAATCTAGTCCACCTATTCCAGTAGCAGGTACTGAAGCAAACAATAATGTTACTACACAAGATGGTAAACAGGTGATTGTACTTACAGCAAAGGGTGGTTATACACCGCGTAGGAGTACCGCCAAAGCTGGTGTACCTACCGTACTACGGGTAGATACTAACGGAACTTTTGACTGTTCTATTGCTATACGAATTCCAGAACTTAAACTTGGTAAAAATTTACCTCCTACCGGCAAAACAGACATAGACCTAGGGTCGCCTAAGGCAGGGCTTTTGACCGGTACCTGTAGCATGGGCATGTACCCATTTGAAATAGACTTTCAAAGTTAAATAACTATAGTAAATTAAACCTGCCAAGATGGGCACCATCTCGGCAGGTTTAATTTAATTGGATATGTCCATTTGTCCATTCTTATTGCAGGTTTAAACCTACTATAAAAATAATAATAACTCCTACTGCAAGCCAGCCAATGGTGTAGAGGAGTAGTTGGATGGCTTCTTTCTTTTGGCCGTCAATATACATCAAAATTGGTTTGCCCAAGACCAAGCCCCCGGTAACGGTAGCAGATACGATGAAGGTGAGCAAAAATGCTATAGGGGCAAGTATGTTATTTATAGTGCCAAACATTTTTTCACCATTAAATACCAGTGCAACCAATGTTGCTACGTACGCACCGGTACCTAAAGCGTTTAAAAAGCCTCGTTTTACTAGTTTGTACATATTTGTACATATAATAAATAACCCTTAAAGCATAACAAAAAAACTCGTCAAAAGCGACCTTTCCTGAGAATCATAATGGATTATTAAATAGCCCACTCCTGTCATTCCGGAAGCCACGAGGCTCTGCGAGGGCTATCCGGAATCCATCTGAAAAATCTAGATTCTGTTTCGGAGGCTGGAATGGTAAAATTAATGTATTCGGGTTATGCACAGGGGGGTGTTGTATATGTATTGCAGAGTATTATAATGAGGGTATGGATATAGTAGCTATCTTACAAAGTAAGCCGGTGCTGATTGGTCTGCATTTGGGTTTTGCCATTCTTGGCATAGATGCTTTCTTGTGGTTACTTGGAGAAGTGGTGGCCAACGCTGGTTCTACCGTCCGGCGAAAGGCTTCCGCACTTGTGGGTTTGTTTGCCTATGTGCTTACCTGGATAATTGGCGGGTACTATTACGTAAAGTTTTATGGACCGTTAGTGAAGCCTATTATAAAAGCTGGGGGTGCGCCTTGGGCACACGCCGTGGCCATGGAGGCCAAAGAACACATTTTCCTTTTTGCTTTGCCTTTAGCAGTCACAGTTTATCTTTTATCAAAATTGGATGCAGCTGAACTCCAAGCACTCGGTTTACGTTCTCATTTTTTAAGACTAATAATAATTGTGGCAGGTTTTGGCCTAAGCTTTGGGCTGATGGGTTTTATAATTTCGGCTGCTGCCCGGTGGGGGTAAAATAACTCTATGGAAAAATTAAAGGCAATTTACGTTTCAAGCTTGTCCGCGATTGTTACAATTGTGGTAGTGTCGGCGGTAACTATTGCGAGTGAACTTTCTGCTCCTTTCAAAGCTTGGTTAGCTGGTTTTACCGGCCACCACTGGGTTACTAAAAGTTGGCTTTCGGTAATTGTCTTTGTTTTGATGTTTGTAATATTACACTTTGGCACAAAAAATGTAGACGCCACTAAAACCAAACGCGCCTTACTCTTGCTAGAAATTACCGCCGTACTAGGCTTTCTAGTCATCCTTGGTTTCTACACCTACGAGTTTTTTAACCACTAACATCATATACAACATTTTCACTTAAACAACAAAAATACCGATTGCTATAATCGGTATTTTTGTATGGGGGTACTCAGTGAAGAAAGTGTTAGTGGAATAGGGGAGTATAAAGTCCATAAGTTTATGATGCTTGGGAAATTTAGAAAAATTAATAGCGCCTCGATTTTTAGTCGTAGGCGCTATTACAATGCTTGGTGATTTGTGCTCAATGGCTATATCAATGGTCGTCTAGGAACGCCGTATTTACGTTGTAGATGTATCGGTGCTCTTCATCCACATACGATCCAATAACGTCGCTGGTTCTGGCCTCTTCAATGAACCATTCCGGAAGCATAAAGCAGCCATAGTAGTAGGCCTCTTCTTGATTGTAGATTCTGGTTTCTTTACGTCCCTTAACCCAGCGAATTAAGGTTACTGTGAAATGATACCAGATCTGGTCAAGTAAGTGTGCTAGCAATGTTTGCTCGTGCTCATATTCAGAATCGGCCGCAATTTCAAATCCGGTTTGCGCTAGAGTAGCCAGATCTTGCACCAACTTCATCGGTAAAATCATGGTATCCATCATGCCCCTTTGGGCCGTGATGTACTGGAAAAAACCGAGTGTGTTGTTAACTTCTGGAAAGGGGGAGTCCGGAATACGCGGGGTGTAGTGTTGTAAGGCCTCGTCACGGAGCCTCTTTGCCATTTCTCTTGGGTCACCTTTCATGTTGTATTTACCATCCTTTTTGTTGTAGTTGTTCCTGAAAGTAGGAACAGACAAAAATAGCACTAAATGTGCTATATGTCAATGGTTTATGCAGTAACGGCTCTTCTTCTAAATATGCTTATATCGGATTACATTTTTGCCTTAAAGTGTTCACAAATGTGAACACTTTAAGGCAAGTTGTTAAATGGCTGATTTTAGCACAGGAAATTTTTTAACTAGTCTTTGTTTGGCTTTTGGATAACTTTGCCTACTGCTGCGGGAGTTAAGTCGTGGCCTTCATTGAGTACATTGACGACTCTAATATTAGCAAATTTCGTGGCGGCCTCGGCTAAGGGACTTATAGGGCCCAGGTCATCAACTGTTCCTTGAAAAATAATTATTGGTATTTCAAGAGTGGCCAAATAGTGTAGGAAGTTATAGGACAGTGCTTCATCGTCAAAATTTGATAAGTTTTTGTTAAGGACTTTTGTGTCGGGAGGGTAACCTAGTCTGTAAGGTAACGCAAACATGGATAGACTTATCTTTGACTTATTATAAATGTCAGGATTACTACTTTTAAGTTGTTGCAAAGCAGTTGAAGCAATAAACCCACCATAAGATTTGCCGTAAATTGTTAAATTAGAGTCTCTGCTTAGTTGTTCTATTAAATAGTTTGAAAAAGTGTAAATTAGACGGTTTAATTCTTGGTCAGAATTATTACTAGTATTATAAAAGTTTTGCCATGGGTAAAAATCCGCTATCTTTTCTATATTTGTAACGGAGTTTAAAGTATTAAAGAATTGTTTGCCGTTTTCTAAGTCTAAGCCGGCCAGTTCAATTATTTTCATAAGTGAAAGTTAACAGCATCACTGAGAGTTTGGAGGATAATACAACGAGTATAACAAAAGACACTAGAGTTTTCTAGGGTGGTAAAGAAAAGGTAAAGAAAAGGTGTCAGGTACCTTTAAATTTGTGGTATGCTTGTTGTATGGGAAGAGCCCCACGACCAACTCCAGGAGATGTAATTTATCATTGTATAAACCGATCAAATGGTCGTGTGGCTTTATTTCGCAAAGATGCTGATTATGAGGCATTTGAACGGATATTGGAGGAAGCCAAAGAAAAATATCCAGTTCGTGTATTGGCATACGTCGTAATGCCTAACCATTGGCATTTAGTACTGCAACCCTATAACGATGGTGATCTTTCAAAGTTTTTACGGTGGATCACCTTAACTCATACTCAGCGTTGGCATGCTCATTATCATAACATTGGTTACGGTCATTTATATCAGGGCAGATTCAAATCGTTTCCTGCTAAAGAAAAGGTGTCAGGTACCTTTTCTTCATTATATCACGTTGACCGCGCCCACCAATGCCATAGCTACCTAAGCCTATTTTTAACATTTCTTTTCCAGATAATGTTTTCATAAATTAAGCATGGTACGAATTCAATGAAGGGTCAACGAAAAATACCCAGCATCTACTAGGCATTTTTCATGGGGTCGGTATGTGAATTACAAACTTCCCCATGCAATGGTCACCTTGGTATAAGTTTTTTAATGGTGTCCCAGTGTATAAGTGCGGTTATGGGTAACTTCTGGTGCAAAAGTCTAGCCACTGTAGACTTACCTGCACCATTTTGGCCGTCAATGATGATAAGTGTGGGTTTCATATTTGTAGTTATATCTCTTGGCTAAAACCGCCCCAAGACCAACGCCACAAAGTCGAATGCATTTCGGTGGGTGGTATACCGTGTTCTTTTAGTACTGCCCTCCATATTGTTTCAGTTTCCAGAGGGGTGACTGTGTCCGCTGCAAGTCCGAGTCTTATGGTGCTTTTAATAATATGTGTGTCAGGGATGATAGATATCTCGTGTGTGTTTTTGAGTTTTGCACTAGTAAAATAGCTTAGTATGAGCAGCCAGTAGCTAGAAAGCTTTATGCCGCCCAGGTAGGGAAATAAGTGCTTTTTAGTTTTCTGGAGTGATTCAATAATTCGCACTACGTCCCAGTTCTGTTCTTGTAAAAACTCTTTGGGGTCATTTTTGTAATAGACATGCAGGGTGTTACAGATATCCATCCAGATTACACCATGGTCATCTTCGTAACCGTTGTCATGGTCATCTTTGCAACGTCTATTCGTCAAAGGCGAGATGTTTAATATGCTCATAGTCTTCGCCGGTATAGCCTAAAACAAAACCCTTATACTTTTCCTTGTCATCATTAAAATAGCCAAGCACAAACTTAGTGTCGCATATAGTTCCGTTTCGTAGGCCAATATAGTCTAGGAAACTAGAGTACTGATACGCCAAGGGGTCTGCGGGGTTATTGTGAATATACGCGGTGAGATAAGTAAGGTAAGAATCATTATCTACTAATTTAGCCTTAAATGTATCTTGAAACAGGTTTCCTATTCTGGAATATTTAGCATTAAAATACTTAGCATAACTCGTGCAGAGTTTTGTAATAAACTTTCCGACCTCTAAATTTGTATTTTGCTTAATAAGCATATGGAAATGATTGCCCATTAAACAATAAGCCAAAATAGTAAAACTATCTGCGGGAAGCGCCTGCAATCTTAAAGCGCCCCTATGCCCAGCGTTCGGTATGGGCATAAGACCCAATATAATTTTTAGACGTTTAAGAAAATTCAGGTAGTCCTGTTCGTCTATAAATATGTCCTCTTTATTATCACCGCGATTGTAAATATGGTAATAATGGCCAATGCGGAATATTTTGTAGTCCCTGGCGTTCATAAATATAGTATAAACCCTGGTTGCAAAGATGACCATTGCAACGCTCATTTCATTAGGCTCCGGCGCGACCATAAACGAAACGGCGAAGAAAATCAGAAATCAAAAATTGGCAAGCAATATCATTGGCTTAGCTATTACGGGAAGCTTCAGTAATATACAAAGATGACCATTGTATGGGGGAGTTTGTGCGAGACAAATCAAAATCACAACCCAGTAGGTCGTGTTTTTGATGGGGTCAGACTCTGAATGGTATTATAACCCCACTCTTAGATAGGCTAAAGAAAAGGTGTCAGGTACCTTTTCTTCATTATATCACGTTGACCGCGCCCACCAATGCCATAGCTACCTAAGCCTATTTTTAACATTTCTTTTCCAGATAATGTTTTCATAAATTAAGCATGGTACGAATTCAATGAAGGGTCAACGAAAAATACCCAGCATCTACTAGGCATTTTTCATGGGGTCGGTATGTGAATTACAAACTTCCCCATGCAATGGTCACCTTGGTATAAGTTTTTTAATGGTGTCCCAGTGTATAAGTGCGGTTATGGGTAACTTCTGGTGCAAAAGTCTAGCCACTGTAGACTTACCTGCACCATTTTGGCCGTCAATGATGATAAGTGTGGGTTTCATATTTGTAGTTATATCTCTTGGCTAAAACCGCCCCAAGACCAACGCCACAAAGTCGAATGCATTTCGGTGGGTGGTATACCGTGTTCTTTTAGTACTGCCCTCCATATTGTTTCAGTTTCCAGAGGGGTGACTGTGTCCGCTGCAAGTCCGAGTCTTATGGTGCTTTTAATAATATGTGTGTCAGGGATGATAGATATCTCGTGTGTGTTTTTGAGTTTTGCACTAGTAAAATAGCTTAGTATGAGCAGCCAGTAGCTAGAAAGCTTTATGCCGCCCAGGTAGGGAAATAAGTGCTTTTTAGTTTTCTGGAGTGATTCAATAATTCGCACTACGTCCCAGTTCTGTTCTTGTAAAAACTCTTTGGGGTCATTTTTGTAATAGACATGCAGGGTGTTACAGATATCCATCCAGATTACACCATGGTCATCTTCGTAACCGTTGTCATGGTCATCTTTGCAACGTCTATTCGTCAAAGGCGAGATGTTTAATATGCTCATAGTCTTCGCCGGTATAGCCTAAAACAAAACCCTTATACTTTTCCTTGTCATCATTAAAATAGCCAAGCACAAACTTAGTGTCGCATATAGTTCCGTTTCGTAGGCCAATATAGTCTAGGAAACTAGAGTACTGATACGCCAAGGGGTCTGCGGGGTTATTGTGAATATACGCGGTGAGATAAGTAAGGTAAGAATCATTATCTACTAATTTAGCCTTAAATGTATCTTGAAACAGGTTTCCTATTCTGGAATATTTAGCATTAAAATACTTAGCATAACTCGTGCAGAGTTTTGTAATAAACTTTCCGACCTCTAAATTTGTATTTTGCTTAATAAGCATATGGAAATGATTGCCCATTAAACAATAAGCCAAAATAGTAAAACTATCTGCGGGAAGCGCCTGCAATCTTAAAGCGCCCCTATGCCCAGCGTTCGGTATGGGCATAAGACCCAATATAATTTTTAGACGTTTAAGAAAATTCAGGTAGTCCTGTTCGTCTATAAATATGTCCTCTTTATTATCACCGCGATTGTAAATATGGTAATAATGGCCAATGCGGAATATTTTGTAGTCCCTGGCGTTCATAAATATAGTATAAACCCTGGTTGCAAAGATGACCATTGCAACGCTCATTTCATTAGGCTCCGGCGCGACCATAAACGAAACGGCGAAGAAAATCAGAAATCAAAAATTGGCAAGCAATATCATTGGCTTAGCTATTACGGGAAGCTTCAGTGGCTTTGAAGTTATAAGCGAGGTATAGCTGCTCCAATATGTAATAACAACCCACTGCGGGTTATTTTGCATGGGTCGGTATGTGAACAGAGTTTTGAATTACTTTAACTTGGTTATAAGTATACGAAGGTGACCATCGCATGGGGGGAGTTTGTACTATCAAGATATTCTATTCTGTAGCTCAGTAAAGTAATTATATTCGGCTTGGCCTTGTGGTTCGATGTCTGCGATGTTTTTATAAATAAAACCTTTTGGTATTTTAATTACTACCTCTGCTAACTCGCCGCCCTCGTCAGTTTCAGTCCAAGAATATTCTCTAAGAGCATTTCGGCTAATTCCCAGTATGACTCCCTTGGGTTTAGCTTTCAGAGTAGCCTTTATGGCGACATCAATTTGTGTTTTGGAGAAATTATGTTTTTTCATAAATTGTTCTCTGTACTTAGTATGTTCCTCAATATCTACAAATGTAATCCTTTTGTTGGTGTTTAAGTTCATTCCAAGCTGACTCATAAAATAGTGTTCAGTGGCTATTATCTCTGCGTAATCAGCCGCACCTTTCAATAATTTATCATTATAAAATTTGCCCGAAGTCTCAAAAATGACCGCGTCTTTCTTTGAAGATTTAAGATAATAAATCGAAAATTCGGGACATCCCTCTTTGCTGGTTGATAATTTATTCACTTCGCTTCCCGGGAGTATTCCATATTCAGTAATGTATTTTATTGTTTCGATTGATGTTCCATGATATCCAATAATATTAGGACTGTTCATACCTTCTTCAAAAGCATTGAGTAAGTGCCGAATTCTTTCTGACTTTTCATACTCTGGTAAGATAAATCTTCTTCTTTCATTCATACAATTTTCATTAAGTAGTAAGTTTATTATAACAAAAAATAATATCCCTAGGGTCACCCTCGTAGGGTTACCTTTGCAGGTAGTTTGAGAATACCAAAATACCCTAGTTTAAACCAGGGTATTTTGCTGGGGTGCCTGACGGGAATTCCGACGCTAGAAGGTTGGAACCTTTGGTCGGACCCGCGTAGCCGTCGTAGATCCCGACCGTAGCGTCGGGGCTGCCAAGCCGACGCTCCGGACGGCTCTCCGACTTTGCGGCAAACGTCGGAGCAGAGCGGTGCTATAAAACAACAACAATGGGGTGCCTGACGGGAATCGGACCCGCGTAGCCGCTGCCACAGAGCGGTGCTCTACCATTGAGCTACAGGCACCACAATGTTGTTGTTTTATATATAAATTTTTAAAATCCCATTTTAATATATCCGTCTTGAATAATTCTTTTTATATAATCTTTGCGTTTAAGCTTTTTAAGTTTTAGTTCAATCTTTTTCGCTTTCTTGATAGTTTCAAACTCTTGCAGAAATACGCGTCTTGGGTTTTTCATTCGTGCGGTTGTGTGAACCCAACCACTTAAATGTCGGTTGAATCTAATATCGGGTTCAGTACTACTACCGATATAGTACATACTGTTATCGTCTTCTAGTATATAGACGTAACCTATCATAGTGACATGGAGAATGGTTACTCCGACGCTCAGAAGGACGGAGTTAATACCGCGTTGCGGTATTAAAAAAACCTACGCAAGCCGACGCTTTGGTCGGATCCCCCACACACTTTGTGTCGTCGGGGCAGAGAAAAATAAAATCCTACACAGATTTGAGTAGGAAACTACACAATAGACATGAGTGCTGTGCCACACATATGTCGAGTATAAGAGCTTAAGCTGACTGCTCCGACGAATCCGCCAGCTGGCGGAGAAGGTGGATGCCTTGCGAAAGCATTTGCATATTAGCCCTTTTTAGGCGTATTGTCAATTATATTTAGTTATATTTCAACAG
>CAZCTL010000002.1:0-28448 GCA_964501685.1 uncultured Candidatus Saccharibacteria bacterium | reverse complement strand
TGTAAGCGCCGGGGGTTTGCCCTCCCAACTTTTTGATTTATGTGGTATGTGTATATTTTGCAAAGTCAAAAAGATAATAATATGTATGTAGGAATGACAAATGATTTGCGATCTAGGTTTGACTCCCACAATGCGGGTAAAAATTTTTCTACCAAGTCTCGTATGCCGTTTGAACTTTTATACTACGAAGCTCATCATAATAGGCATGATGCTGCATTAAGGGAAAAATTTTTAAAAACCGGTTGGGGCAAGAATTGGATTTATAGAACATTGGCAAATCATTTGGTTGTTAAAAAAGTTGGGAGGACGAGTATTAAAGTGTAATATATGCAAGAACAGAATCTGATGGATAAGATTGTGAGTTTGGCTAAAAGAAGGGGGTTTGTATTCCCGGGGAGTGAGATATATGGTGGTTTAAGTAATTCTTGGGATTACGGTCCTTTAGGCGTGGAGTTAAAAAACAACATTAAGCAGTTATGGTGGAAACGGTTTGTGCTACAAAGGGAAGATGTTGTAGGCCTAGATGCGGCGTTAATAATGAATCCACGTGTTTGGGAAGCTAGTGGTCACGTGGCAACTTTTAGTGATCCGTTGGTGGAATGCACAAAGTGTCATAAAAGAATACGCGCTGACCATTTGGCCGATATCGAAAGAAAACTAAGTGAGTCATCGGGTAGTATCGAAGTTCTTTCTCAAGAGGAAAGGTTGTTGTTAGCTTGCTCTGAAAAGGTAAGCCATGGATTAAATGATGGCTTTTTGACAGCACCGAAACAGTTTAATCTAATGTTTAAGACATTTATTGGACCAACAGATCCCATAAATTCTTTATGGGAAACATATCAGCGAGGTAGTAATACTGATGAAATGGTGTCAGTTCTCCAAGAGGTTCATCAGTCTACTGCTTTTTTCCGGCCAGAGACAGCACAGGCTATGTTTGTGCAGTTTAAGAATGTGTTAGACACTACGCGCAAGAGATTACCGTTTGGGATTGCCCAGCAAGGTAAGGCGTTTAGGAACGAAATTACTCCCGGAAATTTTATCTTTCGTACCCGTGAGTTTGAGCAAATGGAAATAGAGTATTTTATTCCCGTGCCTACTGTAGATGCCGACTGGAACGAGTATTTTGAAGCTTGGCGAACCAGTATGCTGGACTGGATGCAGAATGATCTAAAGCTGGACCTTGCCCACGTGCACGAACTAGAAGTGCCCAAGGAAGACTTGGCGCACTATAGTAAGCGCACCATAGATTTTGAGTATGAGTTTCCGTTTGGGACTAAAGAGCTGTACGGCTTAGCATATCGCACAGATTTTGATTTACAAAACCACGAGCGTGCAAGTGGCCAAGAACTAAAATATACAGACCCAGAAACAGGGGAGAAAACCGTACCGCATGTCATAGAACCAACCTGGGGCGTAGATAGAACTGTGTTGGCGGTGCTTTGCGAACATTACAAAGAAGAACCCGCCTCCGCTAAAGCTTCGGACGAGGCAATGGGTGAAGGAGATAAGAAACGAGTATATCTAGCACTTCCGCCTAAACTTGCGCCGTACAAGTGTGCGGTATTTCCGCTTCTAAAAAATAAACCCGAGCTTGTAGCGAAAGCAAAAGAAATTTACTTGTCACTTGTCTCTTGTGACTTGTTACTTCCCATTGCTTGGGACGACCGTGGTAATGTGGGTAAGCGGTACTACAGCCAGGACGAGATTGGTACGCCGTTCTGTATAACCGTAGACTTTGACACTTTAGAAGACAATACTGTCACCGTAAGGGATAGGGACACTGCAGAACAGGTGCGCATAAACATTTCTGAACTGTCAATTTATCTTCAAGAGCGGATTAAATAATATGGTTTGTGTATTTATTCCCTCTCCTGTTGAGGAGAGGGTTAGGGAGGGGTGGCTTAGCTTCTACATTATATTTCTCTCCTTTGAGGAGAGATGTCCTCTTAGGGCAGAGAGGTGGTATGAAGAGAATTATCCCAGAACCATTTTTAACCTTTTCACGAAACTTAAGAGCCCATCAAACTCCATGGGAGACTAAGCTTTGGCAACATTTGCGAGCTGGTAGATTTTATGGGTTAAAATTTAAACGTCAAGTACAGATGGGCCAGTATATTGTAGATTTTTCGTGTAGGGAAAAGAAGTTAATTATAGAATTAGACGGTAGTCAGCATAATTCTGAGGTCGGCAAGTTAGAAGATTATGCGAAAAAAGACTTTTTAGGAAAAGAAGGATATAAGGTTTTGCATTTTTGGAATAATGATTTAGATAATACCATGGAGGGAGTGTTGGAGAATATTAGGAGAGCGGTGTTTAAATAACAACCTCTCTGCCCTAAAGGGCATCTCCCCTCAGGAGGGGAGAACATCAACCTCTCTGTCTCGCTAGCGAGACATCTCTCCTCAGGAGGAGAGAACTCCAACCTCTCTGTCAATAAATTGACATCTCTCCTCAGGAGGAGAGAATTATAAGGAATATAACCATGAAATACACAAAACGCATATTACCAAATGGACTTACTGTGGTGGCGGTGCCGAGTAACGACGCCGAAAGTGTGGTAGTAGATATTTTTGTGAAAACTGGTTCGCGTAGTGAAGCGCCTAAGGAAGCAGGCATCTCGCACTTCTTAGAACATTTTTTGTTTAAGGGTACCAAAAAGTACCCCACCAGTATGGCTATCAATGAGATTGTGGATGGTATTGGTGGAGACATGAATGCTTTTACTAGTAAAGAAGTCACGCAGTACTACATAAAAGCAAGGAGCAAGTATTTGCCCCTTATTTTTGATATTCTCACAGATATGGTTCGTGAACCACTGTTTGATGCTGGAGAACTTGAAAAAGAAAAAGGGGTTATTGTGGAAGAGATGAACATGTATAAAGATAGTCCGCAATCTGTGGCTGGCGAAGTTTTGGATTTGCTTATGTGGCCCGCGCACGTACTTGGGCAACCAATCATTGGTAAAAAGGAGACCGTGACCAGCTTTACGCCGGAAGTTTTTCGTAAGTACATGAGCGAGCATTATCAGCCTAGCAACATGCTCATTGGCGTTTCTGGTAAGTTTAGTCAAGCGGAGTTAAATAAGCTCATCAAGCAAGCTTGGGGTAGCCAACCCAAGAAGCTAGCTGGTGGATTTAAAAAGGTGCAGGAAAGGCAAACGCATCCGGGGGTTAAAGTAGTTTTTAAAGATACTGAACAAGCTCATTTGGTTTTAGGTTTTAGGTGTTTTTCTGGTTATGACAAGCGAGTTCATACGCTTACGGTGCTCTCTACTATTTTGGGTGGTGGTATGTCTAGCCGGTTGTTTGATGAAATTCGGGAGAAACGGGGTTTGGCCTACTATGTGCGTGCTGGTAGCAGTTTGTACCAAGACACTGGACAGTTTGGTATTTCTGCTGGGGTGCAGGTTGGCAAAGTAGAAGAAGCCGTTAGGGTAATTTTGTCAGAGCTTCAGCGTTTGGTAAGCGCAGGGGTGTCAGATAAAGAGCTAGTAAAGGCTAAAGAATATTTAAAAGGCAAGACTGCGTTGGCTTTGGAAGACAATCAAACCAAGCTTGATTGGTACATGGAAGATATTGCTTTTAAAAAAGAAATTTTAACACCTAAGCAGGCATATGCGCGTGTGGATAAAGTGACTGCTAAAGAAGTACAGCTACTGGCAAAACAACTTTTTGTTCCCAAAGCTTTGTCTTTAGCCGTGGTTGGACCATATAAAGGTGGCGGGCTCCAGAAGAGTTTGGAGAAGATAATTAAGTTTTAATGGCTGTGTTCCCTCCCCAATTTATGGGGAGGGAAGTTAAACCTCTTCCTAACCCTCCCCATGTATTGGGGAGGGGGACAAGAAAACTATGAGTGAATCTTTTAATTATAAAACTAGTACAGTACTGTTTCGTGATGAATTTGTGCCGTTTGGGGACGCGAATGTAAGCATCGCATCGTCTCCGGTTTTGTATGGGCTGGCGGTCTATACGGTTTTTAATGTAATTTGGGATGAGCAAAGTAGTAGGCTATTAATTTTTAGGCTTGCAGACCACTGGAAGCGGTTGTGTAACTCTGCGCGCATAATGGGCTTTGCGGATTTTGCAAAAAGTCACCCGTATGAACAGTTTGAGAAGTTGATGACTCTGCTTTTGCAAAAGAATCAAATTCAAGAAAATGTTTTGGTGCGCGCGAGTATATATATTGACGAGCTGATTGCTGGTACAAAGATTAACGGTCTAAAAAATAGTTTTTGCGCTTACATTTACCCCATGGGTCAGTTCTACAAACCCGAAGGAGTGAATGTATGTGTAAGCACTTGGCGGCATGTAGAAGACGACGCCATTCCAGCTAGAGCCAAAGTAAATGGTCTCTATGTGAGTAATAGCCTCATGAAGAATGAAGCCTTGCTCAATGGCTATGATGAGGCAATATGTCTTGACCGCGAAGGACATGTAACTGAGGGGACAGTGGCCAATATTTTCATGGTAAGAAATGGCAGGCTTGTAACCCCAGATGTATCCACAGATATTTTAGAGGGAATTACTCGTGACACTATTTTAAAGCTAGCAGAGCATTTAAATATCCCTGTAGAAGTTCGTCCTGTAGACCGAAGTGAACTTTACATTGCAGATGAACTTTTCTTGTGTGGTTCTAGCGCGCGCATTACTCCTATCATTTCCGTTGATAATCGCCCTATTAGCCAGAGCATTGGTAGTGTTACAAAACAACTACTAGATGCATATGAACAAGTGCAGTATGGTAAAATAGAGAAATATAAAGATTGGATACTGTTGGTTAAATAAATTTATTTTAAAATTCTACGTTTGCACTATTCTGTCATTCCGGAAGCTGCGAATCCGCCAGCTGGCGGAGAGAGCTATCCGGAATCCATCTTGATTATTTTAAAGACTGGATCCCGGCTCGTGGGCCGGGATGACAAATCCAAAACAGTGGATTCATACATATGGATAATTATAATTACTTTTCAAAGAAAACCAATGAACATAAAAATAGGGTGTCATGTGAGTATTGCGGGAGGGATATGGAAAGCGCCAAAGAATGCTGCAGACTTAGGCTGTGAGACGTTTCAGATTTTTACGCGCAGTCCGCAAGGGGGACGCGTGACGCCTATCTCCACAGAAGTGGAACAGCAATTTAAGGCGGAAATGGAAAAATATGGGTTTACTGATTTTGTAGTTCATGCGCCGTACATTATAAACTTCGGCTCTAGCAAGAAAAGTACATACCATGGGTCAATTTCCATCATTAGAGGCGAGCTGGAACGGGGTAGCCAGCTTGGAGCTAGTTTTGTTATGTTTCATCCGGGTAGCTTTAAGGATCTTGGCGAAGTGGAAGGCATGAAGCAGGTTAAAACAGGTCTTAAAGAGGTTCTAGAGGGCTATAAGGGCTCTACTAAGCTACTGGTGGAGATATCTGCAGGGGCTGGCCAAGTAGTAGGTGACACTTTTGAAGAACTTGCAGAGCTAGTTAAAGTAATAAAGAAATATAAAGGTTTTGGAGGTATTTGCTACGATACGCAACATGCGTTTGCTTCTGGTTATGACATTCGCACTCAAAAGGTGGCGGCCGACACTTTTAAAAAGTTTGATAGTGTTATAGGGCTTGATTGGCTACGCATTAGCCATGTAAATGATAGCAAACCGGAGTTCGCTAGCCACAAAGATCGACATGAGCACATTGGTGACGGATACATTGGTCTTGCTGGTTTTAAGTTCTTTTTGTCTGAAATTAGAAATTTGAAATTAGAAATTAGGAATTCTACATATTTCCCCTTGATTTTAGAGACAGAACACGATAAGGTTAAAGAGGATATCGTAATACTAAAGGGATTACGAAACAAAAATGCATGATTATAATGAAAATGAAGAACAGTTAGGATTTAGTGATCATTCTCACTTATCTATTGAAGAGAGGTATCGCTTATTAGATCAAATTAGGTATTTAAGTAGGTTGGAGAAGGGTGTATCAGTTCAAGAAAGGGCTCAAACACTTAAATCTCTAAAAGCGTATTACGAACAAGAGTTCGGTCAACAGCAGTGGTAATACAAAATACTTGCAATTATTTTTTGGTAGTGTTACATTTCACTCACGGAAGAATTTTGCTAGTAGTAAGAAACAAAATTTATGGTAAATGAGCAAAGTGTGTCTGAATATATTGAAGTTAATTCATCTATTGCAGAAAAGGTAAAAGTTAAATTAGAACAATTAGATAAAAGAGCCAGTTTAAATGAAAAAGTTACAGTAACTTTGTATAAATCAGCCGATGAAAGTTAATAGTTGGTGTTACAGAAGTGTGTGATATAATATTTATATGGATGAAAAAGTACAGAAAATTATTTATTTAATAGGCTTGTCAGATCTAGACCAGACTATTAAAGACATTTTAGTGCGAGATTTGCAGTCAGAGGGTCTGACTGATTTTTTACGTGAGCAGATAAAAGCTTACTGCGTGGAAGACTTACGCAAAATGGATGTACAGACCGAAGAAGCAAAGAAAATTTTAGAAGACAACCCAGTTCCTGCAGTACCAAATTCAGCTAACTAGCTGGATTTTTTGTTTAGGGCTATAATGTAGGTATAGTTTTTATACATGGAAAGGATACGAACACACGCAATTTCTGTCATCCCGAGCGAGTCTTCGAGCCGAGGGATCCTTCCATTTCTCCGCCAGCTGGCGGACTTCAGTCCCTCCGTCGCCAAGGCCATGGCGGACAGGCGGGATGACAAAAAATAAATGAGTGATACCATAGAACAATGAAATTTGCAGAACTGGAACAATCCACGCAGGTTATTCTAAAAGTAGTACTGGTAGTGCTTGCCTTGGCGCTACTGTGGGCCATAAGAGATATTATTTTGCTGTTCTTACTGGCGGTAGTATTTGCCTCGGCTATGGAGCCACTGGCGGACTATTTACATACAAAAAGAATCCCTAGAAGCGTTTCTGTATTAGCGGTCTATGTTTTAGTACTTGGGCTTGTGTTTGTGGTTGGGGCAGTTTTGGTTCCAGTTATTGCAGAGCAGTTTAAGCTATTAGCGACAAATTTTCCAAGTTACCTAGCTACATTTCAAGATAAATATCCAAACTTGCATGGTCTGTTTGGTACGTTGAATATTTCTGATGTTTTGCAGAGTTTAGTGGGCGGTGGTAATGAGGGTGGAGTTTTTAGTAGAACGCTCGGAGTATTTAATGGGCTATTGGGATTTATTACAGTAATGGTCATTTCTTTCTACTTGGTAGTAGCTGACCAGAATGGTATGAAAGAACTTATTCGTCCACTGGTGCCTATCCAACGTAGAGACCAGGTAATGCATCTAATTCGCAAAATTCAGAAAAAGATGGGTTTGTGGGTGCTTGGACAGTTGCTTTTGAGTGTGTCTATCTTTTTACTTTCGTTTATCGCTTTGTCGCTACTAGGTGTAAAATATGCCCTTGTATTGGCTCTGTTAGCTGGATTACTAGAAGTAGTGCCGTACATGGGACCAGTATTGTCTGCTATTCCTGCTTTTTTCTTCGCACTTATTCAAAGTCCAGCTTTAGCAGTTGCGGTGGTAGTGTTGTATATTTTGATTCAAAAAACGGAAGGTTATGTTCTAGTACCAAAGATAATGCACAAGACCGTTGGTACATCTCCTCTTGTAGTGATGTTATCTTTATTGATTGGTTTTAAGCTGGCAGGGATTGTAGGGCTCCTCCTTGGCGTACCCGTTGCCGGAGCACTCCTCGTGCTAATGGAAGAGTTTACTGGAGAGGGAAGTGAAGCTAGGGTCTAGAATTATGGATGGGATATTTTCCTATCTCATTTTCAAAATGATTATTGGTCTATTGAATTTTAATTTTACAATTAACAAAATTTTACTTTAATTTTATGTCAGAAAAACAAAATTATACGCAAGTAGAAGAAAAAATACAAAGTAAGGCAGCTCAGATGTTTGAAACAAATGAATCAGTACAGCTGGCTCGTCATCAACCCATACAAGAAGAGTACGAGCCTTTGTCTGGGGTTAATAATGCAACTTTAGAAGCCATGCGTCAGGACAGGCAAGCACAAGACGCAAAAGAGATAAATGATTTGCTTGAAAAACTCGCAGCTAGCGAGACTCGGAAGAAAGCAGGTAAGGCAGTTATAGGGGGGGTTTTGGGTGCCGCCACGGTGTTGGGTGGAACTTATGTAGCTACAGAGGGAGCTAAGGAAATAATCAGTGCCGTTAATGAGAAAGCTAAGACAAGGGAAGCAAAGGAACGTAAAAATGTTCTGGACAGCAATAATTTGGAATTTGACACTCCGCCCAAGTTTGTGGTTAATGATAAGGGTGCATTGGAAGTGCAAATCAATATGAGCGTAAAGGACGTAATGGGTAACACTATTGATTATGACTTCGATATTCCTACTATGGGATTGAGTATTGAGCAGGCAAGTAAGTCAAATATTGAAGTTACTGATTTGCAAACTTCGAGTCCAGATATGACAGGCAAGGTTATTCTATTTAACAGTGGTGTGGACGGAAGCAGGCAGATGGAAGTAACTATCACGACCATTCGAGACAAGCAGGGCGGTTTTAAGGTGTTCAAGCATATAAAATTACTGGACAGTGAAGGCAAGTTATTACGGGACAGTGAAGGCAAGCCGCTTATGCCACCACAACAGACAGAAGTTAAGGGTAAACAAGATTTTTCGGTCGGCTAATTGGTTTTTTAAGCTTGCCGGAGCACTCCTCGTGCTAATGGAAGAGTTTACTGGAGAGCAGACTGAGCCCCGAGTAGCGTAATTGTAGGAAATTATTAAACCAGCTATACTAAAAGGGCTCAGATGAGCTCTTTTTATTAAATTATTATGTCTAAACCTTTTTACATAACAACCGCCATAGACTATCCAAATGGTAAACCGCACATTGGTCACGCTTACGAAAAAGTAGCGGCAGATGTGTTGGCGCGGTTTTATCGTGAGCGAGGTCTGGACACGTTTTTTTTAACCGGTACAGATGAGCACGGAGCTAAAATTGCACAGTATGCAACTGAGGCAGGTAAAACCGAACAAGAGTATGTGGACGAATACTCTGCTTATTTTTCATTTGCTTGGGATGTGCTAAACGTAGTTCCCGACAGATTTATACGGACTACAGACGCTGACCATGTAAAAACGGTAGAGGAATTGGTTACAAAAATTAAAGACCATGGTTATTTGTACGAGGCAGATTACGAAGGTTTGTATTGCACGGGGCATGAAGCCTTTATTACGGACAAGGATCTTGTAAATGGGCTATGTCCAGAGCACCAAAAGGCCCCCGAGCAAATACAAGAAAAGAATTGGTTCTTCAAGATAACAGAGTTCACGCAACGTATCAAAGAAAAGATAATCAGCAACGAATTTAAAGTTTGGCCAGATAGTGCTCGTAATGAAATTTTATCTTG
Source organism: uncultured Candidatus Saccharibacteria bacterium (assembly GCA_964501685.1). Taxonomy (GTDB): domain Bacteria; phylum Patescibacteriota; class Doudnabacteria; order UBA920; family UBA920; genus JAEUSE01. The sequence goes on along the minus strand of CAZCTL010000002.1, from coordinate 19,036 downwards.
GTTAGATCAGGGATTTAAGGATATTGCGGTGACTAGGCCAAATGTAAAATGGGGCATACAAACTCCATGGGATAAAGAGCAGACTATTTATGTATGGGTAGATGCGCTCATCAACTATGTGTCTGGTGTTGGCTATGTATCAAACCAAAATCAATTCAACAAATTTTGGCCGGCAAATTGGCACGTAGTAGGGCGGGATATTTCTAAGTTTCACTGCATAATTTGGCCGGCGCTACTTTTGGCTGCAGGGATAGAAATTCCCAAAGGTGTAGTAGTCCACGGATATTTAACTTTAAATAATCAAAAGATAAGCAAGTCTCTTGGCAACATTGTTGACCCCCAGACTTGGGTTGCTAAATATGGTGCAGATGCAGTAAGGTATTTCCTCTTGCGAGAAGTGCCTTTTGGGCAGGATGGGGACGTATCCGAAGAAAAACTTCGCGCAAGGTATGAGGGGGATTTGGCGAATGGATTAGGAAATTTGGTTAGTCGTGTTACCACGCTCGTAGAAAAATACATTGATGCGCCGCTGACAGGTCACAGAGATGTTATATATAAAAATCTAGTTGAAACAGAAGGCAAGACAATTGATATTTTGATTGAGGATTTTAAGTTTCATGAAGCTCTAGCAAAAGTTTGGGAACAGGTCGCGCAGGCAAATAAATTAGTAGATGAAAAGAAATTATGGGAATTGGCAAAGGCAGATGTTAAAGAATTTACAGAAATATCCGAGCATTTGTTAGCCAAGATAAGGTTTGTGGCGGAAAAGCTACTACCGTTTATTCCGGACTCTGCCGGTAAGATTTTAGACGCAGTTGGAAAAGATAAGATTGCCAAAGTTGAACCCTTGTTTCCTCGCATAGTGTAAGGTTGCACTCTAATACTACGTTGTATTAGAGTGTAGTAAAAGTAAAGGATAGTATGTTAATAGATACGCACGCACATATAAATTTACATGCATTTAAGGACGACGCAGGAGAAGTGTTGCAACGTTCTTTGGACGCGGGTGTGACGGTTATAAACGTGGGTACAGAATTCAACACCAGCAAACAAGCGGTGGAGATGTTGGCTCAGTATCCAGAGGGTGTATATGCCACAGTGGGTTTGCACCCGAGCCATACTTACGACAATCCATATTTGGATGAAAACGAAAGTGCGTTTGCTACGGGACGCGAGGAGTTTGATTATGAAGCTTATAAGAAATTAGCACAACACGATAAAGTGGTGGGGATTGGGGAGTGTGGGTTAGATTATTATCGGTTACTCGATGCGAATCAACGAATACATGCGAATGATACGAATGGATACGAATCAGAAAATCAGATAAAGTTTCAACAGAAGGAAGCGTTTATTGCACAAATAAAACTGGCGCAGGAGTTGGATAAGACATTGGTTATTCATTGCCGGCCGAGTAAGGGGAGCAACGATGCGTATGATGATGTGCTGGAAATTCTCTCTCGCATCTGTCATTCTGAGTCCCGCAGCTTTGTGCGGGGCGAAGAATCTAATCCTAATGCAAGATCCTTCGTCGCCAAACCTCCTCAGGATGACGGAAAAAGATTGATGTTTGAAGTGCATAGTTTTACTGGCTCATTAGAGATAGCGCAGAAATTTATTGCACTTGGTGGGTATGTTGGTCTGAACGGTATAATTACTTTTGATAAAACTGGTAACATGGAGAAAGTTGTGAAAAGCTTGCCATTGGAGCGTATAATATTGGAAACGGACTCGCCATATCTTGCACCACTACCTCATCGTGGTAAACGCAACGAGCCAATAAATGTTCAGGAAGTGGTAAAGAAAATTGCCGATTGGCAAAATATTAGTTTTAATCAAATCTCGAATCAGACAACCTTAAATGCTAAGAACCTATTTAAAATAGTTTAATTGCCAGATGTGCTAGATGGGCATCTTCTCGACATGTCGAGAAGATGCCCATCTAGACAGACTCGTTAGTATGAACTATAGGGATTATAAAATATTTGCTCCGGCGGGGATTTATCATTTTTTTAATCGTGGAGTAAACAAGGAAGAAATATTTAAAGATGACTCCGATTACATTTTATTTTTACGTAGATTTAAAGAACAGATTACGAGTACGCCATTACCAGTTGCTAAAAGGAATTCGTATCATCGGAAGATTTTTCCTTCTGGTCTTTTTAAGATTTATTCTTACTGTTTAATGCCTAATCATTTTCATTTTTTAATTCAGCAATTACAAGCTACTCCAGTTTCTGAATTATTCCATCGGGTTGTCACTGGATATAGTAAGGTATTTAATCTAAAATATGGACGAGTGGGTGCCTTATTCCAGGACCAGTATAAGGCAGTAAGAGTAGAAAATGATGAGCAATTACTATGGGTTTCAGGATATATACATCAAAATCCTCATGTTGCCGGTTTGGTTGATAATTTGGAAGATTGGCAGTGGAGTAGCTATCTTGATTATATAGGAAAGCGTAAGGGTATATTGGTTGATACTTCTTTTATTTTAGGACTTCCAACCATAGCAAACAACCATGGGCGATATAAAAGTTTTGTTGATAGTACCTACGAAGTAACTCAGAATCGTAAAGATATCGAACATTTATTATTAGATTAGTCAATGTCGAGAAGATGCCCATCTAGACATTTAATTGTATGAAAAAGTATAATCCAAAAACTATTGAAAAGAAGTGGCAGAAGATTTGGCAGGAGACAGGCGTCTATAAAGCGGATTTAGACAGCTCCAGACAGAAGTATATTTCTATGAGCATGTTTAATTATCCGAGCGGGTCGGGGATTCACATTGGTCATGCCATGAACTATACCATTAGCGACGTGTTAGCGCGATTTAAGCGACAGCAAGGGTACGAGAGTTACCACCCAGTTGGTTGGGATAGTTTTGGCTTGCCCGCGGAAAACTTTGCCATCAAATCCGGTGTATCACCCCAAGAGTCTATGGCAAAGATTATCCCCAACTACCATAAGCAATATCAAGCTATGGGCTGGAGCAATGACTGGAGTAAAGAAATTGCCACCCACACCCCAGAGTATTATAAATGGACCCAGTGGATATTTAGCGAGATGTACCGTGCTGGTATGGCCTACCAAGATACCCGCTTGCAATGGTGGTGCGACAAGTGCCAAACTGTGCTTGCTAATGAGCAAGTCATAGACGGTAAATGCTGGCGACACGATGCGGTAACTGATCCAGAGGTTGTTCAGCGCGAAGTAAAACAATGGTTCTTTAAGATTACCGATTATGCAGATGAACTCTTAGAAGCAACAGATGCACTAGACTGGACCGAAACTGTAAAGACCGCACAGAAAAATTGGATAGGGAAATCGGTTGGCGCGGAGATAGAATTTAAAGTAGAGACAAGAGACAAGAGACAAGAGACAAGTATTAAGGTGTTTACGACTAGGCCGGACACGTTGTTTGGTGCTACATTTTTAGTCTTGGCACCGGAACACGAATTAGTATCAAAGATTACGACAGACGAGCAGAGAGCGGAAGTAGAAAAGTACCAAAAAGAAGTCGCGCGTAAGACAGAATTGGAACGGCAAGCAGATAAAGAAAAGACTGGTGTGTTTACAGGCAGCTATGCCGTGAATCCTGCAAACGGAGAACAAATCCCCATTTGGATAGCCGAATATGTTTTGTCAGGATACGGTACCGGCGCCATTATGGCAGTTCCAGCTCATGATCAAAGAGATTACGATTTTGCGACTAAGTACGATCTACTAATTGCACAAGTTATTAAAGTAGAGGGTTTAGATAACGAATCAATCCGCCAGCTGGCGGACAAGAATCAAGCTTTGGAATCTTCAGGGTCACTCATTAATTCTGGGAAATTCGATGGATTAAAGTCAGAAGAAGCTATTCCAAAAATGGCAGAAGAATTTGGAAAGTTAGCGACGCAATATAAAATGCGGGACTGGAGTGTGAGCAGACAGCGGTATTGGGGAGCGCCAATTCCAATTATTTACTGTAATTCGCCAGCTGGCGGATGCGGGCCACAGTTGGTACCGGATAAAGATTTACCGGTAGTATTGCCAGAACTAAAAGATTTTAGCCCAAGTGGAGATGGACGAAGCGCGCTGGCTAGGGCAACAGATTGGGTGCGAGCGAAATGTCCAAAGTGCGGTGGGGAAGGGCAGCGCGAAACAGATACATTGGACACCTATATTTGCAGTAGCTGGTATATGTTGCGTTATTTTGATCCGGCAAATAGCGAGAAAATATTTGATAGTAATGTGGTGAATAGGTGGATGCCTATAGACTTTTATAATGGCGCGGACCATGCCACAGCGCATATGCTATATGCACGGTTTGTCACATGTTTCTTCCACAAAAAAGGTTTGTTAGAAAATCCAGAACCCTTTAAAAAGTTTTTGTTTAACGGCAAGGTAACTGCCTCGGATGGGCAAATGTTTAGCAAGAGCAAGGGGAATGGCGTAGATCCGCTAGACATAATTGAGCAATACGGAGCAGACGCACTTCGGTTGTACCTAATGTTTGCTGCACCTCTAGACTTATGGATTCGCTGGGACCCTCAAGGGGTACCAAGTGCGCTTAGGTTCTTAAATCGTGTGTGGACATTGGTTCATGAATTTCAACACTTTTTTTCTCTGTCATCCCGAGCGAGCCTTCTAGTTGAGGGATCTGTATTGTCTATGAGAGATTCCTCGACTCGGTCCGAAGCATCCCTCACTCGGAATGACGGTGAGATACTGGAGCATTTGGACTATGAAGAAAACGAAAAAGTTTTGCGAGTAGTGCATAAGACTATAAAAAAAGTAACCACAGACTTGGACAATCAGAAATACAATACGGCTATCGCAAGTTTGATGGAGTTAGTAAATAGTTTAAATGCAGAGAAAAACGAAAATGGCTTTGTGGGGCATGGGTCTTGGCAGTTTGCAGTAGAAAGTTTAGTGCAGCTAATCGCGCCTTTTGCGCCGCACATTGCAGATGAGCTTTGGGAAGCGCTTGGGCATCAAGATAGCGTGCAAAAGGATCATTGGCCAAAATTTGATGAAGCGTTAGTGCGTGAGGAAATGGTAACTGTTGTTGTTCAAGTAAATGGTAAAATGCGTGGCAAGCTATTTTTACCAGCGGGTACATCGGAAGATGAAGTACGGACAACTGCAGTGGCAGACGATAAAATTAAATCCGCGCTTGGCGGTAGCGAAATAAAACGAGCAATTTTTGTACCAGATAAATTACTTAACTTGGTAATATAAAAAAGCGTGATTAGATGTCTCACGCAGTAGTTGCTCGTGAAGCTTTTGGGCAAGTGCCCATAACTCCACAACAGCTTGTTCGGCATCCAGCTCGTGAAACTTTTTGCACGCAACGAAGGCCGCATGCCGGATTTTTTCTGGATCCCCACCGACACCAAGTCGCTGGGCGATCTCCGGTTTACCGATGATCAACAACAGTAAATGTCGTTGTTGCTCATTGGTGTTTTGACTACCGCCGATTGCCGATATCAGTCGATGGTAGATGTTTACGTTTGCGACGATGAGTTCGTCACAGAATGGACAGTTATGCACTTTCATAAGTGCCCTCCTTTCTTTAGTTCAACAATCTCAGGATGGAGTTTGTTTGTCAAATGTTTATAGGTGAGTGGTTATAATTAAGCCAAAAGAAATAAACCTGATATACTTAATGCATACGAATTTCAATTAAACAACTCCGACGTTCTGGTCGGAGCTCCGTATCTATAGTATCGGAGTTTAACAATTAAATATTTAAACATATACGCACTGAGACAAAGATATTAGTAGAGACTATTTGATACTTATTGTCCGGGTACAAATAATCTCCCAGTCTCTATGGGTTTCAATAAATCTCCTTGAACTTGTATATGTCTTTTACATTCAACTTCGTGATTCATTACTCTTGATTAATGATTCATCATCAATCATGACTTATTCTTTCCACTTACCACACTATTTTACATATCACTTACGCAGAGAGGTAAAAGAGCTCTACGCGGCTACGGCCATAATGGACGTTGCTGTTACGGCGATGCTAATTTTTGAGCCGATTTACTTGTATAGCCAACTTGGTTTGAGCATAGTTGATGTATTATTATTTTTTGCAGGAGTATATGCGTGGTATACAGTGTTGATTCCCATAGGTGGGGTTGTGGCCTCTAAGTTTGGTTACAAGCACGCAATTATTGCTAGTATGCCTTTTCAAATCTTGTACTGGGCATGTTTGTTTTTTGCTGAGCAGTTTCCGATGTTTCTTTTGCTGGCGCCGGTTATGTATGCAATAAGTAAGTCTCTTTACTGGCCAGCTTTTCATGCTATCGTGGCTCAATTTGCCAATAGGGCACAGGTGGCTAGAGAATTTAGCGGACTTACGGCAATAATCCAAACAGCCCAAATACTTGGTCCTTTGGCGGGTGGACTGATAGCTCAGTATTCTAGCGGTGCAACGCTTTTGGTAGTGTCTAGCGGAATTTTTACATTGGCCATTGTGCCACTTATAAGACATATAGAAGTTAGGTACAAACGTCCGTTTAGTTTTAGACAAACTTTGGCTTTGTATAAAAGTTACCCTAAACGCATGTTATCCTACTTTGGCTTTGGAGAAGAATTACTAGCCTTAACAATTTGGCCAATTGCAATATTTATAGCGGTAGTAGGGTATGGCAAAACAGGACTTTTGGTTACTGTTGCATCTGGTGTATCTGTATTGGTTAGCTTGTATATAGGTAAAAAGACCGAGGGTAAATCTAAACTGCCCACACTTAAGCTTGGGGCTTTACTGACTGCCATTTCTTGGTTTGTGCGTCCGTTTGTAACAAGCGCTGCTGGAGTGTTAGGTGTAGATTCTGGAGCTAGAATTACAAAGAATTTAGATTTTATCCCTCTTTGTACGGTTACCTATGAACGGGCAGAAAGTAACGATATATTGCCTTATGTGGTCTTTTTTGAACAAAGCTTGGCTCTGGGCAAGTTACTTTTTGCTTTGCTAGCTATGGGCTTATTTGCTCTTACGGCAAGTTTACCGCTAATATACATTTTGGGTGGGCTAAGTAGCCTTTTGTTTTTCTTGATTTGACAATATGGTCATTATGGGGAGTCCGTTAACTGGCGGAGACATGGCAATATAGATTTCAATTTAACAAATTAGCAAGTAAACATTTAAACATAAATTCAGATTGCCACGCTCCGATCCAAGCGTCGGAGCTCGCAATGACAGAACTGGAAACGTTGTATGCAAGATATAGAGATAGCAAATTTAATAGATCAAGAAACAGAGAGGCAACAAAGTACTCTCATGCTTATTCCGTCTGAGAACTACGCATCTAAAGCTGTGCGTGAGGCAGTTGGTAGTGTGCTGGCAAATAAATATTCAGAAGGATATGCTGGCAGAAGATATTATGAGGGTAATGAAATAGTAGACCAAATAGAGCTACTCGCAATTGAACGTGCAAAACAACTTTTTGGTGTACCACACGCTAACGTACAACCCTACTCTGGTAGTCCCGCCAATAGCGAAATATTGTTTGCTTTGGCTGAACCGGGTAGTACTATTATGGGTCTTGCATTGTCCAGCGGTGGGCACTTAACCCATGGCCACCCACGTGTTACTTTTTCCGGCAAGTATTACCATTCCGTCCAGTTTGGGCTGACGCTAGATGCGAAAATAGATTATGCAGACATGCGTGCCAAAGCCATGGAGCATAAACCAAAAGTTATTTTTTTTGGCACTACTGCTTATTCATTTATTTTAGATTGGAAACAAGCCCGAGAAATTGCTGATAGCGTAGGAGCATGCTTAGTAGCGGACATATCACACATTGCCGGACTTATTGTTGCAGGTGTACATCCTTCGCCTGTACCGTTTGCTCACGTAGTCATGTCTACTACACACAAGACTTTGCGGGGACCGAGGGGTGCTATAATTTTAGTAACTGACGAAGGGTTAAAGAAAGACCCTGACTTAGCAAAAAAAATAGACTCTGCAGTTATGCCTGGAATGCAAGGTGGTCCGCATAACAACACGACTGCTGGAGTTGCCACCGCACTCTTAGAAGCGTCAACACTAGAATTTATAGATTATGGCAAACGTATAGTTGCCAACGCTAGAATCCTTGCCGATGGACTCAGGGCAAATGGAATAATGTTAGTGGGTGGTGGTACGGAAAATCATCTTATGGTTATGGATTTTTCTGGTGACTCACTTGGCAAAGGAACTCTGGTTGCTTCTGCGTTAAATTTTGCAGGCATTGTTACAAACCGAAATACTGTTCCTAGTGACACCAATCCATTTTACCCATCTGGCGTACGCCTTGGCACGCCAGCGGTGACCACCCGTGGCATGGGTGAACACGAAATGGTAAAAATTGCCGAGTGGATAGCTGAAGTAGTAGAAATATTAAAAGACGACAAACTTCCCGAAGCAAAAGAAGAACGCATGCAATATATTCAAAACTTTAAGACTCGCATAGAAACCGACGAACGCATAAAAATTATTCGCAACCTCGTCCGCGATCTGTGCGATCAGTTTCCGGTTAAATAAATGCTGAGTGATGAGTGCTAAGTGCTAAATGTAAGACACCAGAGATGGAGTACAATGATTTAAAACTTAGGACCAAACAATTTACCCTGAGAGTTATAAAATTAACTCAGGCTCTGCCAAAGAGTGCAGTTGGAAAAGTTATTGGCAATCAGCTACTCCGGTGTGGTACGTCTGTTGGTGCTAACTACAGAGCTGCATGTAGAGCTAGGTCTAGAGCTGACTTCATATCAAAGATAGGAATTGTAATTGAAGAAGCAGATGAGAGTTGCTATTGGTTGGAGATAATTATTGATACAAAACTATTAAAGAAAGAGTTGGTGGAACCGTTATTGAAAGAAGCTGGAGAAATTACAGCCATTATGATAGCTTCGGGTAAATCGGCATCGTTAAAACAGAAGTGATTGGGCTATTTAGCATTTAGCATTTTACATTCTGCATTTTTATGTTCCAAGCATTCATTTTAGGATTAGTGCAGGGATTGGGGGAGTTTTTACCCATATCCAGCTCGGCACATTTAATAGTGGTGCCGTGGCTATTTGGTTGGGCAGATCAGGGGTTAGGTTTTGATGTTGCTTTGCATTGGGGAACGCTACTCGCGGTGGTAGTATATTTTCGCAAGGACATTTGGTTGTTGGTAAGAGGTTTTATTCACTCGCTTCGTCCTTCTACTCGGGATTTCGCGAATAACATTTACCAAAAACTCTCGTGGCTGATTATTATTGCGACTATTCCCGCGGCAATTATTGGTAAAGTATTGGAGTCTCAAGTAGAACACGCGTTTCGGAGTCCACTGTTGATTGCGTTTACTATGCTTGGATTTGGTGTTGTGCTGTTTATGGCAGATAAGTTTGGACCCAAGATGAGAAATTTAGATAGCGCTAAGCCCTTGCACGCGTTGCTGATTGGTCTGAGTCAGGCTTTGGCACTGGTGCCCGGAGTATCTAGAAGTGGGAGTACTATGACCACTGGACTAATTTTGGGTTTTAAACGAGCAGATGCAGCACGGTTTAGTTTTCTTATGTCTATACCCATTACTTTTGGAGCTGGGTTACTGAAAATTGGCGATTTGCAGAGTGGGGTAAGCACTGGGGCGTTTGTAGTAGGTATGATGACTTCTGCTGTAGTGGGATTTTTGGCGATAAAGTTTCTACTTCGTCTTTTAGCAAAAAAAGATTTTACCATGTTTGTGTGGTACCGCATTGCTTTTGCGGTGTTGATTTTGGTGGTATATTTTGTGAGGCAATAGAAGATTGTTTTGTCATTCCAGATTCTACGAGGTCTTCCGAGGGAAGTCTGGAATCCATGTATTTAAAATACTGGATCCTACATAGTCCGCATATTAATCAAGGCATTAATATTTGTGGCTTCTGGGATGACAGACCGAGGAAATGATAGATAAAATTTATAAATGCACAAAGAACAATACGTAAATTTACAAAAGTATTTTCATGCACATAAGGCGCAAAGAAGATTGGCGCATTTTTTTGCTATGCAGGTGGTGTTTTTTTATGTACTGCTACCTTTTTTCTTGGCATGGAGTGAACGAGGTCGGGAGTTTATAGTGGCTACAGGACTAGCGTTGATTATTGCTTGGGGTATACTTGTGCAACTTATTGCATATCTTTGGCCAACAGCTCGTCCGTATCAAAAATATAAATTTTTGCCGGCTGGGGGTTCTGGGTTGTTTTCGGATATAGATAAGCACTTTGATTCATTTCCGTCTGGTCACATAACAGCTCTTGTTGTGCTAACGTTAATTATGTTTTTATTTAACTCACCACTTGCATGGGTAAGTCTTTTAGTAACTGTGCTGGTGGCTACTGCACGGGTGTTACTTGGGTATCACTATGCAAGGGACATACTAGGAGGGTTCTTGGTAGCTATTTTGGTAGTCTCTTTATTGCATATTTTGGGTGTTTTTGGCTTTATTTCTAGCTTAGTTAGCTAGTTTTATTTGTTTGCTAACACCGACTTAACTCTGCTAAAATAATGTGGCTCAAGTCTACTGGCCGAGTGGCGGAATGGCAGACGCACGCGACTCCATGTACCACGTAGGGTGCATGGCCGTGAACCCTACGTGGTTCACTGGCAAAATCGATTACTATGTATTACGTTTATATCCTAAAAAGTTTAACGGATTTAAAATTATACATTGGTCGTTCGAACGACCTGAAGCGCCGTATCAGTGAGCACCATCAGGGAAAAGTCCAAGCTACATGTCACCGTAGACCACTAGAACTGATCAGTTACGAAGCTTTTAGAAGTAAGGGTGATTCTACAAGAAGAGAAAAGTATTTTAAAACCAGCAAAGGCAAAAGCACTCTTAAACTGATGCTGAGAGATTCATTGAAATAATTTATGTATAGTTGTTGCCGGTGTGGCGGAATCCAGCCTACGCTTCCATCTTTTGCGTGAAGCTATGGAGGACGAGGAAGCTACGGCGGACAGGCTGGCAGACTTGCCCCGTATAGTTGGGGCCGCGGTGGTGAAATTGGCATACACGATGGACTCAAAATCCATTGCTCGCAAGGGCGTGAGGGTTCAAGTCCCTCCCGCGGCACCACTTGTACGGGGCGCGCACGACTCAAAATCGTGTATCGAAAGATGTGTGGGTTCAACTCCCACCACCGGCACCAAGTGTACATAAGAGGGCTCCATGCACCACGTAGGGTGCATGGCCTTGAACCCTACGTGGTTTACTGGCAAGTCCCTCCCATGTCACCGTAAAATCTTTCTTTACTGACTGGATACCTAATTAGTTTTACATATGTTAGACGGAATAGTGCCACAAAACGGATATCAAAAAATAACTAGCACCGAGCCAGAAATAGATGATGCAGTGTTTTCGTCTATTTTAGGTTACACCCCAGTAGCAGATTTCGCGGACTTAATTGCTACGGGGCAGGCGGCTCAGACTCTTGTCACGGATGAAACTACATCTTTGAAGGGTGAGGGATTATCAGAAGTTTCAGTCGAGGAAGAAAAGGGTAACCCTTTTTCCGATAAAGGGTTACCCTTTTTGGGACAGCCGGAGAAGGTGAGTTATGCGGATGCTCAGATTCAAGAAATTGAAGTTACCAAAATAGTTCCAAATCCCTATCAGCCCAGAAAAATTTTTGATCCTGAAGGCTTAAAGGAACTAGCCAACTCTATTCGTGAGCACGGAGTTATTCAGCCGATAGTGGTAACTCTTACTGCGGCTGGCTATGAGCTAGTTGTGGGGGAGCGCAGGTTTCGCGCAAGCATTTTAGCTGGTCTTCATAGTGTTCCAGCTATCGTAAAGCAATCGCTGGGTGACCAGACCAAGCTAGAAGTTGCGCTTATAGAAAACATTCAGCGACGTGAGCTTAACGCAATAGAAGAAGCTCGCGCATACGATAGACTTATTAAGACTTTTAATTTAACTCAGGAACAGGTAGCGCAAAAAGTAGGCAAGTCTCGACCAGCAGTAACTAACACGCTCAGGCTTTTGAACTTGCCTGTGGAAATACAACGTGCGGTTATTGAAAATCGAATTACAGAGGGGCATGCTAGAGCAATACTTGGTGTGAGTGAGCCAGAAAAACAACTGGCATTGTTTAAAGCTATTCTTGAGCAAAACTTAAACGTGCGTCAGGTAGAAGCTAAGGCTAAAGAGCTATCACAAAAACGTGCCATGGATGCAGTAGCTCCGGACCCTAAACTCATGGCCATAGAGAGTGAACTTAGAACTCGGCTAGGTGCCCAGGTAAAAGTGCAACGTCAAGGCAGAGGTGGTAAAATAACCATAGAGTTCTTTAGCGATGAAGACTTACAGGATATAATGCAAAAAATGGCCGAGCACGTAGGAAGTTTGAATAGTCAACAAGGTAATAATAATAGCACACCTTATTTTACTGTGTAGGAGTAATAAGTAAGGAGTAATTAGTAATAAGAAAAGATATTCTTTATTAACTTTAATTTTGGTAAGACAAGATGACGGGCTGTGGTGTAGTGGTAGCACGCAAGGCTGGGGGTCTTGTAGTGGGAGTTCGATTCTCCCCAGCCCGACCAGTTTGTTCTTTTGTTAAAATTTATGCCAACAGAAAGGTCAACTTTAGAACGCAGTACTTTGAATTATTCGGTGCTTAAAACATCTTTACTAAATGGCAATCTTTTGATTACAGATTTTTTGAGAGAGCTAATGGATGCAGATCAAAATGATCCAAATAGAACTCCCTGTAAGGATAATATCGCCATACTGACAGATTCTGAAGTGCGAGATTATATATTGAATAGCAACGAAGACCTTTTTGATTACTACAATTTATTATCGCTCAGTTATTGTCATGCAGGACAACAAGATGGGATTGAAGTTGCACAGGCTCTGAACTATTTTAAGCAAAGTTTAGCAATGGCGGAACTTGCTCCTGCAGACGAAGGTTATAATGAATGGAAAAACTATATTAGTGGCTTAGTAGCTTTTTACGAAAAAGACTTTAATGCATTGGAAGTGGCTATAAAACAGTTATCAGATGGAGTGAATAAAGATGTATTAAATGAATTTTATTTAAAACTTCAACATCAGTAAAAAAACTTATTAAAACAAAAATATGAGAGTTATAAAATTTGGAATAATTATATTAATTATACTGTGGATTGTTTCTGCGCCGGTGGCCAAGAACTCTAGACCTGGAAGTTTTCTTTATCGGGTGCATGTAATTGTAAACGAGCCAGTCTGGGCGTGGATGAGAATTACTGGCAAAGGGCAGGCAGAGGAAGTTTCTACGCAACTTCAGAAGCATTATGTGGAAATAGAAGAATCTTTGGTAAGTGGCAATGCACAAGAGCAAAAATGGGCAAAACAGGCAGAAGTTAGTACTTTTGCTCGGGCACAAACAGAGCTAACGCAACTTCTGAGCGACCAAAACTTTATGGTTGCCCACACTTTGGCTACTCAAATGCGAGCTATGACTTTAGCACATAGACAAGTATTATTTGCTTTAGCTAGTAATTCTCAACCGAGTTTGCAAGAAGTTGATTTGGAGTTTATCCAAGATCGTGTAAATATTTCACAGGCAATATTAGATAGTGTAAACCATGCTTTCGCCTCAAAATATGCTAAAGTAGATTTTCTTAAAGGTATAGATAGCAAATTGGTAGAGCTTAGTAACAGAATTTTAGTTATAAATTTAGAGCTTGGGGATTTGGCAAATAACTTGAGCAATCAAGAGCGATGGTCATACAACTCTACTTTAGCACAAGCAAAAATGTTAGAGGATATGGCAAAAAATTATTTGGGACAAGATAGATACGTGGAAAGCTATAAGTCTGCAAACCAGGCTCTTGGACTAGTCTTAGAAATGCACATTTTGTTGCAGGCAAGCCAGAAGTTCCATGTTGAGTTGTTGCTGGGTCATCAAAACAATTAATTAACTCTACATATAAATTATCCAGAAGCCTAGTGAGTTTGGTTTTGTTATTCCGGCCGGAGTTTATTCTCAACTTGATTGAGGAAGCCGGAATCTAGATTTTATAAGATGGATTCCAGTATTCCCTCTCCGCCAGTTGGCGGATTCGTGTAAACCGGAATGACAGATGGGTTTTATAAGAAGCCTAAATATAGATGACAACATTTGATTGCTATGATTAAAGCGCCAATTCCTCCCAGTCCAACATTATACAATTTTGATTATCCAAAGAGTTTAGTTGCAAATAAACCTACAAAAAACCGGGTAGACGCAAAATTATTGGTTTACGATACCACTACAAAAAAAACTTATTTTGATACTTTCAAAAACTTGGCCAAATATCTGCCTCCGCATGCAGTATTGGTTTTAAATAATACTAAAGTTATTCCTGCCCGATTTTATGCTACTAAAGTGACTGGGGGTAGAGTGGAGTTACTTTATTTATCTTTTAACGGAAACGAGTTTGTGGCACTAGCTAATAGGGCATTGCAAATTGGGGAGGTGCTGAGAGTATTTGGCAAACAGAAAATTACGGTTACCAAAAAGCTCGTTAAAGGCTATAAGTTTATAGCTAGTTTTCCTTTAACTAGCCTATATAAATTATTAGATAAGTACGGCGTTACTCCTATACCTCCGTATATAAAAAACACTAAACTTTCCGAGTCTAAGCTTAGAACTGAATATCAAACAGTCTTTTCTAAGACTAAAGGTTCTAGTGCTGCACCCACTGCAAGCTTGCATTTATCAAAAGAACTTATCGCCGAACTTAAACAACAAGGTCACAAAGTAGAGTTTATAACCTTGCATGTGGGACTTGGGACTTTTGCGCCCTTAACCGAAATGCAACTAGTGAGTAGAAAATTACACACAGAGTGGTATAAGATTTTTGAGAGTGTTGCAAGAAGGTTGAATAAATATAAAAAACAAGGAAGGCCAATTGTGGCGGTGGGTACTACGGTTGTACGTACTCTAGAATCTGCAAGTAACTCAAAGGGCGAATTAGAGAAGCTTTCCGGGGATACAAGTTTATTTATTTATCATCCTTACAATCTCAAGTTTGTAAGCCTTTTAATTACTAATTTTCATGTACCTAAGTCTAGCTTACTGATGCTGGTGGCAAGTATCACGGGTAGAAAAAAGTTACTTGAGCTTTATAAGTTAGCAATACAAAAAAAGTTTCGCCTTTTTAGTTTTGGCGATGGCATGTTGATTATATAGTTGAAGTATGAGTAATAAGTAAGGAGTAATAAGTAATTTGCCAAGATAAAGATCTTGTTCTTCTTTTTACTTATTACTAATTACTCCTTACTAACTACTATCCTATTTTCCTCTTGGTGAAAGTGGGGGAGGGTTAAAAAAGGTTTTAAAGTTTACTGTATCGGTACTTTCTAAGAGTCCAAAGTGGGTGGCTTTGGCAGTAAGGGTGTGCGGACCATTGGTTAGTTTATCGGTGATGGTAAATAAAAACGGGGCTTCATTTAATATGGCTATAACCTTGTTGTCTAGTGTTAGTTCCACAGAGGTTTCTGCTGTGCTGGTGCCAGTATATATTTTTACATCAAAGGGAGTTTTAAGCACTGTTTCATTTTGCCATGGGTCTAAGATTACAGTTTCTTCTGTGGCATTTGTCAGCAATTCTTTGTAGTTAGGTTTTTTTGTAAATTGTAGTTTTTTTGGCCTAAGTTTTACTGGAAGTTGAAATTGTTCATAAGGTATGGCGTAGCTTGCAAATATTTCTTCTTTGCCACCGTTTTTAGATTTGTTAACTTTTCCAGTTGCGGGATTTATGCGGAGGTGTGTAATGCCTTCTGGCTCGTCAAAATTTTCTACCGGAGTGCCAGTTAAAGCTGCTTCCATATATGAGTGCCAAAGGGGGGCAGCTGTAACAATGCCATCCGCTCCGGCTCGCATGACTGTTCCGTTGTTGTTTCCTGTCCAAACACCCACAGCAAGAGAGGGGGTAAAACCTAGTGTAAAGCCGTCTTTCCAGTTTTGGGTGGTGCCAGTTTTTGCCGCGACTGGTCTGTCTTGGAGTGTAAGTGGATTTTTTTTACCAAAAATGTAACTTCTAGCATTGTTGTCGGTCATGATACTTATAAGTTCATAGACAGCTTGAGGATTAAGCACCTGTTTGTTTTCTGGATTATTTTGAAAAAGTAGCTTTCCATTTTGTCCAACTATTCTATCTACGCCGGTAACTGGGCTCCATTTACCCATATTTGCTAAGGTTGCAAATCCAGCAGTATGTTCAAGCAAGCTCATTTCGCAGGCTCCTAGTGCAAGTGCAAGTCCACAATTTTTGAGTGGCGCAGTTACTCCTAATTCGCGCAACGTATTGATTACTGAGTCAGATCCAATTTGTGAGAGTGTATTTACTGCTGCAATATTTAAGCTACCAGCCAAAGCTTTTCTAATAGATACATTGCCATACTGTGCGCCAGTATAGTTGTGTGGTATGTAAGCAGGGAGTCCGGGAGCGCTAAAGTTTTTGGATCGGTCACTTATAATGGTTGCTGGAGTAAATTTGTAATCTGGACCAAATGCGGTTACATATACGTATGGTTTAAAACTACTCCCTACCTGACGAAGCGAAGTAGCTACGTTGGTGTTTGGGTCAAATAAACAATCTTTCCCTGAGTTGCAACCTTTGGGTTCACTCTCTCCAAAATAGTTTTTGCCTCCAACCATTGTCAGTATACCACCGGTTTTTGGGCTAATGGCGACAAGGGCGGCATTGTTGGCTCGATAGGTTTTAGTGTTTTTAGTGGCAAATTCCAATACTTTAGTTTCAGCCAAGTGTTGCAGTTTTGGGTCCAGCGTAGTATGTATTTTTAGACCTCCGTTAAAGACTTGTTCTGCACCAAATTGTTTTATAAGCTCTCCTTTTAGCCAGAGCGTGAAGTATGGAGCTTTTAAAGTGTTGGTTGGAGTTACGAAGTTTATAGTCGTAGACTTGGCTTCGGTATATTCACTTTCGCTAATGTAACCGAAGTTTTTCATGTTGTCTAAAATGTACCATGCTCTTTCATTTAGAGATTCTCTATTGGGCCCACCTGGGTTAAGTAGGCTTGGCGCTTTGGGTAAAGCTGCCAAGTAGCTAGCTTCTGCCAGGGTTAGGTTTTTTGCGGATTTGCCAAAGTAACTTAGGGATGCTGCTTCTACACCTGCACTATTTCTACCAAAGGAAATAGTGTTGGCGTAAAGCGTGAGGACGTCATCTTTACTTAAGTGTTGTTCTAACTCCATGGACCAAATGGCTTCAGCAATTTTTCGGTAAATAGATTTTTCTGGAGTGAGGATGGCATTTTTAACCAGTTGCTGGGTAATAGTACTACCACCAGACAGTTGGTTCGGTGAAATGAGATTTTGTAGCGTAGCTCTTATAATTGACGATACCGATATTCCTGGGTGCGAATAAAAATCTTTATCTTCAGCAGCTAAAATAGCATGAAGAAAATAAGGGGAAATATTGTCTTTCGTTAAGTTAGTTCGCTTTTCTAAATCATATAGCTCGTAAAGCAAACTACCATCGCTGGCGTAAAGTTTGCTGGATTCTTTGGGTGGAGTAGATAGATAACTTTTTACATCCGGTCCGACCAAGCTGTGTATGAGTGCGTAAGTACCTATAGCTAAAGCAACTAGAGCGAGCAATGTAAATATCCCTGCTAATACACCTCGCATTAGTCCCGAGAGTAAGTTCGGGATAGATAGGTGTTTTTGTTTTCTTGCATGTACCTTGTGTATTTCAACTGGTTTAGCAAGTGTGTTCGTTTTTATTTCTACATGAGGCATACAACATATATTGTACCTTATTTTGAAATTTATTGTTTGTGGAAGAACTATTCCGAGCTAAAGGTGCGTTGCAGTAGTTAGTGGAGTATATCTGTAGTTTATATATGCGCAAGAACTCTGTTTATTTGACGTATCTTGTATATTACTCCGCTTATATAAGCGATTTAATCTGGTACAGTATTGACAAAAACATAATAATATAGTATCATGCTCAGTCGTGTAATTAACTGTGTAATGTATATCAAAGTGTAATTTAGCATTAAGAATTCGAACTAAGAGTATTAATTTTTATGAAAATATCCAACATGTTTAGACATAATCAAATTGGCACCGCCATATGGTATGGGCGTAGTCTCATAATTGCATTATTGTTTGTGTTAATTGTGCCCATGTCCAGTTTTGTAAGTGCTAGTGATAGTAATGATATTATTGATGTGAATATAGCTTGTGAAGTTCAGCCGGAAATTAATCCATCAGGTTTTACGGTTGCTTGGCATTTTACAGTGCGGGGCTCACAAGTAAATGGACCAGCAACTAGTGTAAAAATTCATATGCCTTGGGGCCCATATGCTGTTGAAGGTCCCGGTACTGGCACAGTTACTAGTTATACTTACCAGGGTTCCGAACCACCAACTACTTGGGGTGCGACTGCTGAAACAGCTCAACAGCCTGGTTGGTCAGGTAGCACGGTTCAATGTTTGTTTGATGTTCCTACACCAACACCTACCCCAACACCTACTCCTACCCCCACACCAACACCGACTCCTGCCCCCACACCGGCTCCTGCTCCTACCCCCACCCCAACACCTACGCCGAGTCCTCCGCCCGGGGGGGGTCGGCGTGAGGTGTCGGGGTCAGTAAATAAAACTACTGTGAATCCCGGTGGAGAGATAGCTTACACTATTAACTTTAAAAATGTTGGCACAGCTAGCTGTACTGGTAGTGGCGTTAGAATAGTGGATCACTTAGATGAGTTTGTAGATTTTGTTAGAGAAAGTCATTCAAGCAATGTGCTTCCTGGTTATGTAGATAAGAATGTCTATGACTTGCAAACTCGTACTATGTACTGGAACGCAGAAACACTTACTCCAGGTGAAGCTGGTACAGTAGGTTTTGTAGTTAGACTCAAAGGCCTAGGAAACTGTACTGATAAAGACATAGTCAATGTTGCCAATATTTCCGCATTGGAGCTAAATAATTTTAGAACTATAATCTTTAGCAATACGGTCAAAACTAACGTTAAAACAAATTGTCCACAACCAACACCCACACCTACTCCTACACCCAC
>CAZCTL010000001.1:0-33348 GCA_964501685.1 uncultured Candidatus Saccharibacteria bacterium | reverse complement strand
TCCATATTATAACCCTTCCAGCAGTTCGGTGTAGTCGGCACAACATAAAATTTCTTCGCGTAAGTGTGGCCATTTTTGGATTGCTTTTTTGTAAGCAAGTCTGTAAACCTTGGGCTGCCACCAGTTAAACAGTAAACGCAAGCCTGAAAATCGCACAATATACCCACCCACAGCATTATCAAACTTTACATAAGGTTGCCAAATGTTCCAAGTGTAATTATGCCTTGGATGCGTAAGGCTTAATAGGCCATAGCAACCAAAATTCGCATAAAATCTAACCGTTCCAAATTTTTCCTTTGCTTGGCCACCAAATCGGCCCCAGAAAGCACAGAAATCACATATGTATATTGCGGCAGCATCTATTCCTTCCCAGTCTACGTTTTTATCTTTCCAATGGTGCATTTATTACTCCTTTAATTCTTGTTGTGCTTTATATATTTTATTAGCGGTTTTAATTAATTCATAATAATGCTCTATCTCTTTTTTTGTAAGGTTGTTTTTCTTTCCTATCTCAGCATAATTACTCAACCAATGTTCTATTGAATAACATTCACAACCAATTGACAGTCTTGAATTAGTTAAAGTTAAGTCATATCTAGGCGCTTGTATATATACTAAATCTAGTTTAGACTCAACCTGAGCATTACCAGAAATCCGAGCATTACCAGAAATCCGGGTATTACCAGAAATTCGAGCACCGCCATAAACTAGATTACTACCAGAAACCTGAGCACTATCAGAAACCTGAGCATTGCCATAAACCTGAGCATTACCATAAACCCGAGCACCACCATAAACCTGAGCACCACCAGAAACCCGAGCATTACCATAAACCAGAGCATCACCATAAACCTGAGCATCACCATAAACCTGAGCATTACCAGAAATTCGAGCATTGCCAGAAATACGAGCACGACCAGAAACCTTAGCATTAACAGAAACCTTAGCATTGCCAGAAATCCTAGCATTATCATAAACCCGAGCATTATCAGCAACCCAAGTATTACCTTCTTGGCTGAGATTGAATTCCTTTTCTATAAATCCGCCTAAATTTCCAGCTTTAAGTCCAATTGCAGGAATATCTACTAAAGCCTGTATTTGATATAAAGTGCGGCTGTAATACCATACTGTTTTATCTGTTAGTTTGTATTTCATTTATTACTCCTTTTGTTGCTTATAGTTTACTATCTGTAATCGTGTCTTTCCCCAAACCACCATATTGCCCCTTTTGTGTGGCCTATGGCGTCTTTTTCGAATGCTTCATGCCACTTTGCAGTGTAAACTATGCTGCATTTGTCAACTCTTTTGGCGCATTCTCCTTCTTGATTAGTTGCAGCTTGTGACTCACATGAGGTCAATATGCCTGCATGAACTAAGGCCAGGGCCCCACAAAACAAAACCCCAGTTAATAATGCTCTAATTGTGCTCATTTGTTACCTCTCCGGTTGGTGTTATTGTAAATTTGCAACTTGTTCCATCTGTTACAGTATAGTTCCCTGGTGGTACTATTGTCAAAAATTGTTTTGCACCTGACGCAAAATGAGCCAGTATTTGCCCATTGGCTAATTTGAGTAATACTTCGTCATAGGCTCCTTGGGGCCCACAAGGGTCTACTAGTTCTGTGACTGTATAGGCTGTGGCTGGGGCAGGTTGTCCATCGGCTCCTGGGGTACCATTTAGTATGGCGGTACTAGTGCCATCTGGACAACTAATCAAGGCGCCGTTTGCAACTTGAGTTACTGTGCAACTTTTGCCATCAGAGCCAGAATCTCCTTTGGGACCAATTTTCCCCGGTACGTTGTAGTCCACCTGGTGCATGCAACTAAACAAACTTAGTGTAAGCACTGCCACAGGTACTAATTTAGAATATCGTGCAACTAAATACCCTAGTACAGCTTTGGAATAATCTTCATCATGGCTATTAGCAACCCTTAGGGCCTTTTTTACCTCATCTAGAGGCACTGTCAAAGGCACCACTGGATTGCTGCCAGGTGGCAACTCAGGTACAACAAAAACCTCTGACTCCAGGTATATTTCGTCACCTGTGTCAATAGCAGGCTCAAAGTGGTAGCTACTTTCACCGCAGCAGCCTAATTGACCTCTGGTGGGCGGATTCATGCAATATGGGCAAACTTCCAATCGGTCTTGTACTTGAGATTCATAAATTGTTATCATAAGTGCTCCTTTTGTTATTTGTTAAAGTTATATTCGCACAACTTTAATTACATTACTACTAAAAGTATACAATTGTATATTTTTGATACACGTGTTATTGTGGTAAAGCTACATTTGGCGGCAAGTCTACTGGACCTATGCCTTTTATTAACTCTAGTAGCGAATTAATGTAATCGGAGATGCACTGGTTGTATCCTGCGGTCCTGATTGCCTCATCTGGGTAATTTACCTCCGACCATTCAGCTCTGCACTGGTCAGTTAGCACTGTGGGCAGTTCTATGGCAATAACATGCCTGACTTCGAAGTTAGTAGTGCAAGTCCCATCTGCCTTCTGTATGCACTGTGTTGTGGTTACGTTTGCAGGCACCTCTACTTTATTTGCACAACCTGCTAATAACAATGCCAATAATAGCTTTTTCATTTTATGCTCCTTTTAAGACAATTAGTTCATTATTTAGCACATAACTGTTCTTTTTAACCATTTAATTGAATGTTGCTAATTTCATTTCGTACTTAATGCATGATTTAGGCCATTTTTTACTTCCTGTATTCCCTAGGTTATAGGCACATGGCCGGTTGGTTTTGGCCAGTAACTTTATACCTTGCCGCAAATTGCAGCGCCAATTTTGCAAGCACTCGTGGCTTATATTAGCCCCTTTGGCCGTTTTTTCATTTATCTGCATGATGCCTCTATCCTTGGAATGCTTGTTATATGCGTTTGCCTTGCCACGGCTTTCTTGTAACATAATTCTGGCAACTAGTCTTGCATCTACTCCTTGGGCTGATGATTCTTGTAAAATTGCTGTAGCCAGTTCCTGAGGGTGCACAGCTCCTGGGGCTGCATGTGCCATGATAAGGGTGGTCAATACTTCGATAGTCATATAAGCCTCCTGTTAAATAAAAATCGTTTATGAGTATCGTTGCTTTACTTCATCAATATAGCGAACTATTTCATACTCGTGGTTATAAAAGTGTCTTTCGGCCTGTTTCATAGCTATTTTTAGGCCTACGCGCATAATGTCGGGACTGACATCTTCTTCGGTTAGTTGTGTGCCGTCGACAGTAAAAATGCCCCAGGCTTCCATTCCAGCCTCGTTATAACAGCATGCTACTACTGTGTTAGGCATGATATACTCTGAAGTTTCGAATAATGAAGCTGGTTGTCCGATATAGCCGTAATCTTTAAAAAATCTCATAAAAGCTCCTTTGTTGTTTAGTTGTTAGAATCCAAAGCCTACTGACACTGTTACATTGGTGGGGGTGCCTATTGATATCCCTGCATAAACATCGCCCATTTTACGCAAATAGTTCAATTGAACGGCAGATACTGTTTCTTTGCTACTGGGTTGTGATAACCCAGACGAAAGAGTTACTATATTAGGTTTTTTGTCTTCTTGGGCCTGGGAAGCAGCTGCTGCTAAGATTGATGTTGCTAAGAGTAGTGTTTTCATAAAAACTCCTTTGTTACTTAGTTGTTCGTCCTTGAACCTAAGTTAACCCATGGAGCATGCGATTGCAAATTAAAATTTAATTATGTGTCAACATGAGACAAATTACACACTTGCGGGTACTAAGTCTCAAAATTAGACATTATTACACCCGACTGGGTGTTGGATATGGTACAGCAGTTAGATTTATATTTATCCCATAGCCTTTGGCTGGTTGTTTACTACTTATTAGCTTAGTGACATTTTTATCATTAATTTGCAATAGGTCCCCAAGCAATAGGTCTATAAGTATTTTTTCGGTATTGCTAACATCAAAGGTTTTGCTGCTGATGACGCCTTTGGAGGTATAAAACACCCAATTAGGGTAGTAAATGTCTATTTCTATCTCAATTGATTGGTTGTTACCTTGTTTAAATGTTTCTGCAAAGTCCAACAAAGACTTATAGTTTCCGTTCATTTGTATATTTGCTTTAATTTTGGAGTACCAGTCTTTGAAGGCTACCGTTTTGAATCTGGCATCACGGCAGGTTGCTGCATTTATTGAAAATGCCATTTGGTTTGGTAAGTCTAGATTAACTTCGTGGGTATTTTTGGGAAAAGTTATGTTAGAAGGCATAGGATAGCCCTAGGTACAAGTCTTTGTCAGTATTTATTTGGCCAACTAAGGAGAGCTCGCCTAGTAGCTTTCGTTCTACAGTTATTGCGTATTTTTGCGTAAGTGTACCTAAAATACCCACTCGGTAGTTCTTTTTATTCACCTGTAAAGTAGGTGGTATGACCTCTTTTTTGGTTGATTGGTCGTTTACCACAATTGTGGTAAGTTGCTCACCAGACGGCTTGGTGACTGTAACTGTTTTGGTAATTATATTGTTCTTGGTGGTTTCTACCTGAGTAGGAAAAAACCTTTTGGTTAAAAAGGCTCCTAGTGCACACCCAAGTAATAATGCTGCTAAACTAACCTTCCACATAATGTTCCCAAAGCTGGCTTCTTAGGCTTTCTAGAAAAGCTACTTCTGCTTCTGAAACGTCTTCGGCATATTTTAGTCTGCCTCGGATTGCCTCGAGCACGTCGCTTATGGTTATGTTTAAGCTGACGGCTTTTTGAATGCATGCTAATTCATAGTCGTCGTCTGGACCTTGTGCAATAAATGTTATTGTTTTGCGCATTGTGCCTCCTTGGTATATTGTAGCATTATGAGCCAATATTGCAAGTTATTTTCGTACGCGCTTTGCCTTTTCTTTTGGGGTTAGTTCGCTAATGTCATCAAATCGACAATCGAAAACCCAGTCGGCGATATTCCAACTGCAATAAACCTTTTTGTACTGGGAGCCGCGTGGTAGGTCTTTAGAGTGCTTTACAGCTACGTTAGCAGCTTTTTTAGCTCTGCGTTTACCTTTAGTGCCGTAGCCATCTTTGAATATTGGTTTGCGCTTGGACCTAGACATATTATTCCTTTTCGACTGCCTTAAAGGCTGAGTGCATTAGTTGCAAGTCCTTTGAGTCTAAGTAGCCGGATATATTTGTCAGTCGTTCCTCTATGTCTTCTTTAGACAAACCACAACGTAATAAGTCGGCAGCTGCCTTAAACAAGTTTACGTCCCAAGAACCTTGTGGAGCCCCCAGGTGTAAAAAGGCTAAAGTGTCTAGTTGCGGCTTTATTCTAGGCTTGAAAGTTAGTATGTTATCCATAATAATCCTTTTTAAATGTTTTAACCTTGTGACATGATTTGCATAATACTTGCAGTCTTGCATTCTCTTTGTGAAAATTTATCCATTTAGTTTTTTCGTTAGACTCCTGCAAGACTGGTCCATTATATTTTCCATCTAAGAAAATCTGAGGAGGAAAATTAACCATAGAACTTAATTCTTTAAAAGAAGGCTCCAAATGGTCCACTTCAAGATGACTCGCCGCTCCGCATTTATTACATGCCGGATTATGTTTCAAAAACTCCAGTATCTGAGGACTAATTGCTTCTCGCATAGCTAATTGCAACAATGACTTATAAGACCTAGTTTTGCCTGTAAAACAGATTACCCAAGATATGTCAATTTCAGAGCCATCTGTTCGTGTGATATAAAGCTCTCTTGTCGCTCTGTTTTGGCGGTTCATTCTTATTGATATAGATTCTATACCCGTTCCAACCTTATCTGTATACTCAGGGTGATTTTGCAAAACATCCACAAAAGATTCAAGATGTTGTATTTTACCTAGAGGCAGCCCATAGAGCAACTCTTTAAACTGATTTTTGTTCACTCTTCCTCCTTTATATTTCTAGTTGCCCATTTTATGATATCTTTTAGCTCTTTTATGCTTCGTTCTGCTATTATAGCCTCGAACGGTCCTTGTAACAAGTCAAAAATTTCCTCGTAGTCGTAGCCTGTGTGAACCATTTGTGCTGCGGCCTTAGTAAAAGAAGCGTGTCGGCTAACTTCACTACAGACGCCATCTTCAATCAGGGCTTTCGTGTTTTGACTAAGCGATTTAGCCTCTACTACCTTTCTTATGCGAGTGGGTCTTTTTACTGGCAGTAGCAGATTGCGCCATTTGTTCATGCCGAGTCTGCCTATTAGCCAAGAGTGTAAAACGTCGTCGGATATTCGTTTGCCTACATATAAACTGGTTTGCAAGGTTTGTTTGTCTTTTCGGAAGCCTCCAGCTAATCTAGTAAAACGAGACGGGTCCTTACAGCTGCTATCTAACTTCTTTTTATCGTATGCAGTGTACACCAGCTCTACCAAACGTCTATACTCCTCTAGGTCTTTGGCAGGTGTCTGCAAGCTAATTATACAATGTATGCTTTTGCCTCCAGAAAAAGTTAGCGTTGATTGAGGTAGTCCTATTTTGGCAATGTAAGCTAGCTGAGAATCGATTGACCCTTTGTCTAGCTCAATAAGAATATTTCTGAATATTGCTACATTGCTGGTCCTGCGAGACCCTTTTAATGGGTTTAGGCTCACAAATTCCGTAGATGTGCCAGGAGACTCAGAAAGTTGAATGTCCCAGATATTGGACCCAAAACACTTCTTATCTTCTTTGTCGAATAAAACATCTATGTATTTCATTAGAATGACCCCGGCTGAGCAATATATCTGCCTGATTCGGCGTCCACTTGGGGGGTATATGGTGCCTGGACCTCAAAAAAATACTTACGAATAGCCTTGTCCCATTTCATTTTTACTAGATTAGGAAACTTTTTAGCAAGCCTGTCCATAATTTTACGGCCTGGTACAACTCTGGAATTTTGGTCCTTCAAGTTAACTTGGACATGCTCTAACGACACGTAAGCCGGGTCTTGTGTGTCTTTTGGGTTTACTGCATAAAATCGGTCTGTAAGAAACTGTAAGGTTTGTAGTTCCCACTCAGCTAGTGAGGCTTCTTTAATTTCTGTGGCCTTTCTGTCAGAGGTGAAAGCATAGTTCATATTTCTAGCTGGTTGGTGTCCTATTAGCCACAGGTATAAGCGCTCTATGTTCTTTATGTCAATTATTTCTGACAACAGGGCATTTACGGTTTTATAGTTGGACTCCTCGCACATTTTGTCCAATCGGGTATCTGAGGTGTGAATTATAGAATATCTTCTGTTACCTGCTGTTACATTTATAGCATCCAGGTCATTAGATGCCAATATAGTGTTGGCCCAGTTTTTCGCTTCAAAAGGGTCCATGCCTTTTTGTTCAATTTCTAATTTTGGATTAGCTAAGACTTTAAACCGATTTATGGCAGCTGTTGTCTTTACTTCTACTTCATCAAAGAATATAATCTGCTTATGCAGGAATTGAGAGTTAAAGCGAGATTCTAAGGCGTCTTTGCCTTTTACTTGGACCACATTTCGCTGACCAAACAACGGAGTCAGTAAATAATCATAAAAAACCCCTTTTCCTATACCTTCTGGGGAAATTAGTACCAAGGATGTTATATTACGGCCTGTGGGGTCTACCGCAACTGCTAACCAGTCTAGTAGGTATTGCAAAGAGTCGTTGTCTGCATTACACAAATGGGAGAAGTAATCTACATAACATTTAGGCATATCTGCTAGGTCGTTTAGCGTTTTACTTGTTTTATCATATTTAATGTCGGTAATTTCCAGCTCTGGGTTCCAAAAGTCTCTTTCCATGAAAATCGGTGGTACATACTTGTTTAAAACGGTCATTCCGTTCTCATGGTCAAAAAAGCGAATTTTAAACACATCTGGGCGGTAATCCATTCTAGCTGGTAATATTTCCCAGTTTTGCCGCTTACCTCCTGGATGGCCAAGAACGGTTGTAAGTACCTTTTGCGAGACTTGCTCACAATTTTTAGTTTTTAGGTGTAATCGGTATAATCTGCCATCTTTTTCGTTTACAATGGCATAATACTCCGACTCGCTCAGAATCTCCATTGTCTTTCTAACGTGATTTACTTCCACATATACCTCCTGTTGTTGATTTCTTTAGAGAATAAGTAGGAATACAGCTTTTGTCAATAACAAAAAAATAGAAGCTGCGGAAAATAGGTAGATAAGTGATGGTTCTGATTAGTGTATACACATAAGCTGTATACTTATTATATTAACAATTAAAATATATATATAGGAGAAGGGTCTAGAATACGCTTTTTGAATACACAGGTAGCTGCTTGTCACAAATAGTAGATAGTTTTTGTGACTGGCGTCTACTAGATTTTAATGTTTGGTGACTTATATATCAACATAAACAGTGCTTATGATGCATTTTATGTATACACATTGTATATACAAACAGGCGATGCTATTTAAACGAGCGAAAAGGCACTAAGGTTGCCAGATTTTATAAAGGGTTACCGCTATGCCAATAACGGCCCCAATGGCCCCAAAGACCTTAAAGCTTGCGTTTATCAGGCTCACATGGTTTTCAACTGGCTCCAGCCTCTTCTCCAGCAGGTCTGTACGCCTCATATGGACTTCGAGGCTGGCGGTGTTCCTGGCCAGGGTAATATCAATGGAATGTATTTTTTCAAGTATTTTGTCTATTTTAGCTTCACTCATTGCCCCTCCTCGCCCATTTTACGCATAAGTTGGCGATATCCCTCATCCGTTTGTTGTAGCAGGTGGTGTGTTACGTTAAAAGCGTCTTGGCCTCGGGCGGCGGCACTACCCAAAGCTCCTGACCACTTACCAAAAGCTTGAGGATTCTTAAGTAGTGTTTTAGCGACCACATCTGTTGTAACAGCGGCCATAGAGGCTATTCTAGGTGCAATAACATGTTTTATACCTAGCCCAGCGGCTGCTCCGATTGGGCCGCCTATGCCCCCGCCAACGCCCGCGGCTGCCATGTCCGATAGCCCTCCCACAGGGGAAAAGCCTTGTTGCATAGCTCGCTTTTCTGCGGCTTCTTGTATAGGGCTAAGCAGTCCATAGGTTTTTTTAGCATCTGTGAATGCCTTGGCCATTTCGGGACTGGCTTGGGCAGCTTTTTTCTCAACTTCCCGTCGATACGCATCTGCAACTGACGTAGCGCCTTTTTTTTCAAATTCAGGACTAAAATAGTTCACTTGACTTTGGAAATTTCTTTTTGCTTCCTCAGCTAAGGAAATAGGCGTCTTGCTTACTCCGCGCTCATACATTTCTTCAATCGCATTTTCAATTTGTCGGATTGTCGCTTGATTTCCATCAACTTTCTTTAGTTCTGCGACTTTGGTTTGCAATGCGTTTACAATATCGTCTACCGAAGCTTCTACCCCCATGGAGTCTAGTTGCTTTAATTTAGAGGATACAATGTCTCCAGCAGCGTCTTTTGCAGCTCCCGCACGTTGGGCAATATTTGCAGGTGTATCTCCAAATTTGACCAGTCCTCTATCTAGTAGTTCTCGCCCCGCCCCTGTCTGGAACTTTGCAGCTTGTGCGCCTGTGGCTCCGGTTGCCCTCTCAGCTAATTTTTCAGCGGAAGATTTAAAAGCTCCTCCAGCTTTAGACATTAAGGGACCGATTACTTTTTCCCCGATACCTTGAAAAGCTGCTCCAGTTGCTCCGCCTATTGCAGTGTCTTTGGCCATTTCTAGTGCGTTGTCGGCTTTTGAACTTCCGAGTGCAGATAATCCGCCTTGTGCAGCTGCTAATCCCACTCTTCCAGCTGTGGTAGCTCCTTTAGCTGCGTTTAAAACACCTAAGCCAGGTATGAATGAAGTAGCTAAAGAACCTCCTATGTTTCCGGCCATAAACGTAGCAGGGTTTGCGGCCTGAGCTGCATCATATGCAGCCCTAGACTCATCTCTGGCCTGGTCATAAGATTTATCAGAAAATAAAGCTTCAGCTGCTGCTGTAGCCTCATCTGCAAAACCAAAAAAAGCTCCCTGCGCAGCGCCTCGCAGGCTTGATTCAAGCTGCGAAGGCACCTTTGGTGCATCAAATGGCTTATTCGGGTCAAATTTAGGCTTAGTTGCTCCAGCCGCCTCAAAAGATTTACTAGGGTCAAATTTAGGTTTATTCATACTCACCAGTCTGTTCATTCAGGGTGTATGTGTGCCCATCTTGAACAACCATTTTAGGCTTTTGTGGCTTACCATACTGGTAATCCTGTGTTTTTATATCTGCTTGCTCGGGCGTGAATCCAAGGGTTTTCAACCTAGATACCATTTCTTGTTTTTGTTTTACAAGCTTCTTTCTTTGAATCTCTGCGGAGTCGGTGGGTCTTGGAAGCGTCTTCTCAAAACGGGATTCTTCTTCTTTGTTTATCGCTCCACCTGATTGCATACGTCCATAAGCTTCTGTTGCTCTACGGGCGGCTGCTGTATAGGCGCTATCGCCAATAAGCGAAAAAGTATTATCACCAGCCGCTAGTGCAGCATCCATCTCGTCCAAGGCTTGCGCAGCCATTCGTGCGTTGTCAAACCTAGCTTTATCGGTTCCAGACAGATTCTTAATTCGTTCTTCTGGTGAGTTTCTTCTTGCTAACTCATCTTTTTTCTGCCCCATGAGAATCTGTGCTTGTTGTTTTCTAGCTTCAATATTTTCTCGCATAGAACCAAAATTTAGAATATTTTTGCCATCTTCTTCTGTGACCATGTTCCATTTTGGTCCATAGGCTTTAGCAATATTGGGCATGGTTGATTCAACAAGTTTTCGAAATGAGATAGACCTCTGACTGTTAGGGTCAGAACTTTGAGCTGCTTTTTGCCTGTTAAACTCCCCAATGTTTTTATCTTTTATTTCACCACGAAGGTCTTTGTAGTAACTGTCGACAGAACCTGGGTCTCGGCCAGCAAGTGCTGCTCCAATGCCAGATGCCATTTGGGCGAGCGAAGTATTGTCCTGTTCTGATTGAGACTTAGCCAACGCTTGCTTATATTTGTCAGGACTAAATTGGTCTTCGACCATAGGAGGTGGAGGCTGCACACTTGGTGGTGTGGGCTGCATTTTTTGTTGCAAATACTGAGCAACAACAGGGTCCATTTGCTTTTGAGTAGAAGGTGCAGGAGTTGTTGGTCCAGGCTGCTCGGGAATACCAGTAGGCATGGCAAACATGTTTGAAAAGTCCATGCCACCTTTACCGTCGTCTTCCATTTGACCAGTAACACTATTGAAAAACTTTCCCATTTCTACTCCTCTTTTTTCTTGCGAGCGCCGAATTTAGCAACTGAGTCTGCGACTCCACCAATAAACTGGTCTTGGCTCTGAGCCTGTCTGGCACTGTTACTAGCCATGTTACCGAGAGCTTGATTTCCCATGCCAACTCGTTGCATTTGATTGCCGAAGTTAGCTTGAGCCATTCCGCTGGTATTCCATTCTGCTGCGGTGTTTCGTTTGTCTACATTTTGATTGTATATGTTCTGAGCGTTTTGCAAATTAGCCGCTTGAGCTGCATTTCTAGCGCCTACGTTCCCACTTTGTATAGCCTGAGAATTTCTCGCATTGAACTGAGAAATCGCATCGGCTGCTTGAGCTTTCGCAGATTGTTGGCTGAAATCTTGTTGGCTAATTTGGCCACCAAGTTGTCCTTGTTGTGCCAAGGCTGAAAGAGCTCTTTGTTGCGCTTGAGCATTGATGTCCATGCCCATTTGGGCTTGTCTATTGGCACCTTGTTGAGCAGCCATTTGTTTAGCGACTAGTTCACTCATGCCACCACTAAGCCCTCTTGTGGCCATATTCTGCTGAATGGCGCCGGTATTGCCTTGTAGTTGTGAATTAATATCGTTTTGTAGTCTTGCGTTGTCTGCCATAGACTGAGCATCTTGGCCGTCGTTAGCAGTTATATTTTGAAGTTTACTTAGAGCTTGCATTTGAGCTTGTCGCATTTGCGGGTCTAATGCAATACCTTCCATGGCCGAAGGACCTAGGTTGATAGCCTGGTCCATTTCTGGGTTATATTTTGCCAACTCAGCGTACATTTCAGGATGTTGTTCTCTGAGCATCGGAAGTGGAATGCTTTGAGCGGCTTTCAGCGCTTGTTCATATAGACTGCCGCTTTCATCATCTTTCCCACCCATATAACCAGCAAGGCCACCGAGAACTCCGCCGATTGCAGTGCCCCAACCAGGCATAATACTACTTCCTGCTGCGGCACCGCTAGCGGCTCCTGAAATTGCCGAATTAGTTTTACTCATGTTATTTCACCCTTACTCTGTTTTGATAACCTTGTTCATTTAGCATTGCCTGAAGCCGTTCGTACATTGCAGCTTTAGCGGAAGCCATAGCGGCGTCATAACTACGTCGTCCTTCCGCTGTGTCAAGTTGCTCAGACCCTAGCATTTGAGTTGCAACATTTCCTTTTCCACCTAAGTAATCTGCTAGAGCCTGAGAAGCAAGCATGTTAACCTGAGCGGCCCTGCCTTCATTTCTAGACTCTGTTTTAGTTCCGTAGCCTTCTCCTCGGTTTTCCCTTGCATACTGAGCGAAAGCTTCGTTTGCATTTGTAGCTGCACGGCCAAAACCAGAGGCATCAAATGCATTTTGTGCATTTAATGTTCCAGCTTGGCTTTCATCAGTAAATTGACTTAGTGCTGGATTTCCAAACTGAGAAGATAGTTGGTCTAAGGCCCGTAACTGAGCAAACTGGTCTTGAGAGACTACTTTATTTGCATCGAAGGCTTTAAGGTCTAAATAACTTTCTGGTTGTGTGCCATTCAGAAGATTATAAATACCTTGGCCAGAATCATTTAAGGCAAGTCTATCAGCTTGTGCTCTAGTGAGATTTAAGTCCCCGCCTTTATAGGCACCTAGTAAGTCTTTGTACTGATTATATTCATTGGCCCAGTTTGCTTGCTGGTTAGCTAGGTCCGATTGTACTTCTGTGTTTCTACCTGTTCTAGCCTCTAGAGCATTTGCTCTACTGCCTTCTCTAGCCGCGTTAGTAGCAGCCTGCCTTTGAGCTGCCAATTGAGCTGCATTACTTTGAGCGCCACTCCACAGGCCGGATAGGTCATTAAGCCCGGTAGCCGCCGCTTGAATATTTGCTTTGGCGCCTTGGTTTCCAGTTAGAAGTAAATTATCCAGGTTTTGCTGACCTTGGGAGTAAGTAGGCCTAGCATAGGCGTCTTTCAGCAGACTAAAACGGCCTTCATCCGAAGAGGCGTTTTTAGCTGCTTGTTGTGCTTTTTCGTATTGTTGGGCAGTGTTAGCATACTTAGTTGTGCCGGTTAGGTCCTGAGGACCTTTATATTGAGCGTTTGCAATTTCCCCAAACCTAGACATTTGATTTTGGTCGATTTGGGCATTTTTGGCACCAGTTCTAGCCTGCTGGACTATATTTCTAGCTTCCTCTGGGGCTTTATCCAGACCAGCCAAGGTTCCTTGGTCAGCTAGTTGGTTAAACTCGGTAGAAGTGTCTTGTATGCCTGTTCTAGTAGCTTGCCCCTGGCCTGTAATATCAGAGGCGATTTTAGTACCCATTTGGCCGGCGTTTTCTTTGTTAGCCTCTAAATATTGATTTAAATTGGTAAAAGAGCCAGAATCCTTGGCACCGCCCATTTTGGAAGGAGCCTCTGTACTTAATATTGCAGACTGTCCAGAAATGTTGGTGGGAGCGCCAGATTGGGCTTCTTGCTGCTTTTTTAATTCTTCATCATCTGGCTGGTTAATATATGGCATTTTTATTCCTTAAGGTCGAGTCCCCTATACGTGTTGTTTATTTATTCGTAAATTATTAACAATTTTAGGGTATATTTTTTACTTGCGGTTAGGCCAGAAATAGATTGTATACTTAGAACCTGGTCTGAAAAGGTCCAAGTTATCAATGGGTGCACAGAGCTATAAAGCCCATCTGAGTCAATACATGTACCTACAACTACCATTTCTGGGTATTTATTGTATTTTGTTTTAAATTTAACAGGAAAATTAGTAGTCTCGTTTAGCACCACAATACTTTTTATTTCCATAAATAGGTTATCAGCAACTGTTAACTGATTATTAAGGCCGGCATATACCTGGGACATAAAGTTATTCAAGGGACCAAATAACTTATCTATCCAAGACTTTTGGTCTTGAAACTGCTCTACTGAAAACTTTTGAACACTTAATTTCATGTTCTTGTTCCTTGTCTTTCGCTGACTGAGTCAAAATGCAAACTAGCACCTTCGATACTGAAGTAAGACAGTGCAACCCGACACCTAAATCGCATTCCTAGTAGCTGCCCTCTGGCTTTGTTTCTTGGTACGCTTACTCGGGTTGGAGAAGACCTGCGTAAGCCTCCCCAAGGTATAAGTCCCCAGGCAAAACCGCCCCAAGCTGACTGGCCGTAATGGCCTTCGACAGCAACTGACTCCCAGCCTCCGTTTGTATCGGTATAAAAGTCTACATAAGCTGTAGAAAAATTATTATTTTTAAACATTAACAAAAGTTGTGTAAATGTCTTCTCCAGGCCAGAATTATCACAATATTGTGGTGCCCATTCTATGTCGCATTCTATTGCTTTTTTTACGTATACTGCACCAATGGTCCATGTTCTAGCGGTTAGAGTAGTCACAGTCGAAGTCGCTCCGTTTATGGAGATTATAGGACTGTTTTCTACGGAGTCGGTATATAGCAAATCTCCTACAGTTAGTCCGGACGTACTATTTAATACCACAGAAGTGCCTGAGAAAGACACCACGGAATAGCCGTCTAAGTCCTCATCTATATAGTCATTTGTAGTAAATGTTTTACGCTCTGTGAGCATTTGTGTTGTGTCTGCTAACCAAAGTTTATCGGTTACTGTAGACACAAAGCCACAAGTAGCATCTTTTTCCCACCTGGACCATTTGCTAGTAAATACATTGTATATCCACTGTTGTGTGGTAGTTGTATCAGAGGAGTTAGAAATACTACTTAATATGTATTTTCGGTCGGTATGATAAGCAACGCCAAAAGTCAGTGTTTGCAAGTTAGTGTAAGATTGACCAATTAACTCTTGAATAGAGTCTTTTATATCCTCGCCTATGACTGCTACGCCAGTATCTGTTATTGTTATTACCCCTTGGTTAGATAGACAGAAAACCTGATTATTCATGACGGCCATAGAATCTGGAGCAATAATGGCTGTAGAACTATCTAGTGTTTCTATAACCCATTTGCCATCGTTACCAGTAAGTCTAAAAACTCCATCATCTTTTAAAATAAACAACGCTTCTTTTAAAGCTGCCAGCTTTCGTATTGGAAAGCTTTTGCTACCTATTTGTTCCAAGTGGGAAGTAGGGACATGCTCTGGCTGCTGTATTTTAGACCACATAAGACCAGCTTGGTAGTCACTGTTAGTAGAAGTACCAGCATTATCAATGTCCCAGGCAACTGCGCGAGATACTGAAACTGTAAAAGCAGATGACGATAAACTTCTTTCTACAAAGACCATTTGGCCTGGTAGGTCCGCATATCCAGTTACATAGTAGGCATAAATTGTTGTGTTTGAAGCATATTGGTTTATTACTTTGACAAGTTCTCTGGCAGTATCATCAATGTTCTGAGCTGCTGACCCGGCTGTGAACACTTTAAACTCTCGGCTAGCTACTGTAGTTGCTGCCTTAGCTGTAAATACCATGCCATTTATGGTGATAGTGTCGTCTGCTACTAGCCCAGAGCCTCCAGTTGCTAATAGGTTTGCAGAAATACTATATTTAGTCTTTATTCCAGCAAAAAACGTAAATCCTTTGAATGTAGCAATATCATTGCACATTGGAGGTTCGTCATTCGTCTCTGATATGCCTTCTTGGTTCGCATTTGTATACAGATAAGCGCCTTTTAAAGTATCCGAAGTAGCATCGGTGTATGTAATACTTTTAGCGGTTATTTCACCAGCTGTTGGATTTGTTTCATAAACTAACTGCATTTCATCATCTGGCTCCGTACTAGACGAAGCCGACATTCTACTTCTATAAACCTGAAAAAAATCAGAAGTGGTTATCCCCGCTGGAATAGTAAAAGTTAATGAAACGTCTCGGTCGCCGCCAGAGGTATTTGTAGCCAATATACGTTGACCGGGGCTGCCTAAGTAAAGGTTTTTTGTTGCATCTCTAGAGCCCCATACTACTCGGTAGGCTACTTGGGTATTGGTAGTCATGAAGCCAGCGGCTCCAGTAGTTGCAGCCGTACCATCCAGACCTTTTGGCATGCCCGTGCTGTAAATACTTCCATTGTATGCATCAATTACTTTTACGCCAGTGCTAGTGGTAAAATATAGGTTTTGATTTACCTCTTGAAATTTTATAGTTTGGTTGGTAGGAGGAGTAACACTGCCTAAAGATGTCCAACCAGAGCTATAATAGTTCAAAGTGTTGTTGGTCTTCCAGGCAATGGGTATATTTTGGTATTCGTACATTCTTCGAATATTTGTTGTAGAACTATGCCTGTCGAAGCCTCTGCGAATCTCGGCTATTTTTCTATCTATGTTCATGTTGGTCGCAGATAATACCGCACCGTCTGGCAATAATAAATTGTTATTGTTAGTAGAAAGGCCAGTTATGCCTAAATTCAGCTTTTGATTGGCCATGTTATCTGCTCCTTATGGCGCTGAGCAGTCCTTGTCCAGTTAGGAATATACTTCCGTTGTCAACTCTTGGTTGTAGCATTTCTTCCATAGTTTCTAGTAGTTTTTTCAGCTTAGGACCTTCAATTTCTATGGCTTTGTCTTTTTTACTATTTAGGCAAGTACATAATGTAGCTTGTACCAACACAGGGTGTAAATCAACAGGTATAGTTGGAGCAGCTGCTTGACCGGCTACGCATACATGGTCTCCTACGGCCAAGCCATCCGGCAATGAAGCAAATGTCAAGGACGTTCCAGCAACTCCAGAAACTGTTTGGTCTATAGCCAATAGGTCATATTGACCAGTAGACTGCACAAAGTCTATTTGGGTATTTGTGGCTATAGTTGTGGGTAATGCCGTAACTGTTACTTGGGTAGCAGAGTCAATACTAGAAATTACAGCCACAGCCGAAGATAGCACCAATTGTGAAGGGGCTAGGTAATAAGTAACCCGAAGTGTTTGAGCTGTGAACTCGCCACTTAGCTCTAAACTATTTCTGTTTAAATAGTAACCAACGGGATTAGCAGCTCTGTCTTCCTCGAAAAGCCTATTTAGGTTTTGGTAGTTAGTGCCGTCAAAGATTTTTACATCTCTTAGCTTACCTCCCAAGGCTCTTTTTGGTAGCCTATATGAACTGCCAGAGACTATAGTGTAGTCTTTGGTTTGCAACAAGAATTCTTCTTGAAGCTTCATAATCAACGGATTGATGACCAGCTTGGTCTCATCGTTCATTATTGTTAGCATTTCAGCATTACTAAAATAGTTGTCGGTTGGAAAACCGCTACGCAGTAGTACCGATGCGATTATTTCTTCGGAAGTCATATGACACCTATTTTAGTTGTTTATACATTTCCATGAGCCGCTTCATGTCTTCATCGTCTGAAGACTCTGACATTTCAGGTTTCTCAGGCTCCATGGGCATTTCAGACTCCATCGGCATTTCATGGTCGGTTACTTCTTCGACGACTTCTTTAGCCATGGCAGGGTCGTTAGTCTCGACTTTCATGAACTTGGGGCTTTTAGATTTTAAACCATCAACGCCTTTAGCGTCCATGAGGTCTATTAGTTGTTGTAACACTTTTTGTTTAGCGGATTCATTCATGTCCATGTTTACCTCGTAAAGGCAGTGACTAACACCGCCAGAATTGTTATTATAACTGTGAAAACTATGTAGAAATCTCGCCTTTGTAACCTGTCTATTTCTTTCCTGGCGTCCAAGACCCGTTCCTGGCGCCTGTTAATAGAAATGACATTAGAGCTAGCAGACTTTTGCATAGTTAGGCAGATTATGCCTTACCAAAAGTGTAAGAAACACCAGCTTCACCGGACCCAGTACCACCAGCAAGTCTAGCAGCTGAAACAGCAAGTCTAGAGCCGTTTGAGCTAGCTAGTGTAATGCAATTGCCCATGTAGCCTTTTAGTGCAGCTTTTACAGTAACGACTGCTGCGCTTGAAGTAGCTGTTACTATTCCTGCAAAGCTAGAGTGAGCATTGATACAAGCAGCTATTGCTGCAGCTACTACGGTATCAGTGCCATCAGAGTCGAATTGTGATTCTCCTGAAGGAGAAGCCTTACCTGTAATTGTAGTGCCATTGATTGTAATTGTGTCATCAGCCTGAATAGAAGCTACTGTGCAAGTGCCAGAAGCATAGGCGAGAGCAACATCGTCTGTAAACTGGACAAATTCTGCATTGTTGGCTCCAGAGCTAATACCTTTGAGAAAGTTGCGAAAATTATCTGCCCAAACATGCGGAGAACCTGTCGGACGCTCTAATTGTCGACAATCTGAGTCCATATTTATTTGAATTGTTACTGAGTTTGCCATTTTTTGTTTCCTTTATGATTTGGTTGTTGAAAGAAGTGAGTAAGAAAATTGACCTGTAGTAGCTGCAAAGACAATTCTATAGTAGTTAAAAGCTGGGGTGTTCCAATCCCAATACCAACCTGCGGTCGCAGTTATGTTTGCACCTACTGGCAACAAGTCATGGGTAACAAGGTCTACATAAGTCACACCATCCAGGCTTACTTGTGTTTTATAACTGGCTCCTGAAATAGATGCGGGTGTCAAAGTGTGGGTACCGCCTCCAGCAGCAGCAGTTATGTCCACGGCGGTTCCAGCCAGAGCATTTGCTGCTGAAGATGCCAACTTGAACGTAGAACTAGATACTTTGATAATCCAATAGTTTGTTGCAGAAAGTCCTGCTGGTAATGTACCGTCAGTTGTAGCCGCAACTCGTAATCCTGTCGCAAATCCATGGCTAGCAATAGTAATTAAGTCTGTACCCACAGTTACGTCTGCGT
This sequence comes from uncultured Candidatus Saccharibacteria bacterium, assembly GCA_964501685.1. Classification (GTDB taxonomy): domain Bacteria; phylum Patescibacteriota; class Doudnabacteria; order UBA920; family UBA920; genus JAEUSE01. The sequence continues at coordinate 14,476 of CAZCTL010000001.1, read as the reverse complement.
CTACGAATGTTTTTACAGCTGGTGTTGCTACTGTTACATTGAGTTGAATCCCTACAACTTTACTTGTGGTGCATGTTATTGCGTCAAGGGTCAGGGCCGCTGCGCAAGAGCCTGTCTGTGTGTTTAGTTCCATTAATTGCATTTTAGTTCCTTTAAAAGAATGTCTCTGGGTTTCTACTATTTAGACCTTTAGGCAAAATCGTCCAGAGTTTGTTAATAAGCGCCAACATTACTCGGCCCTTAGTCGGCATATTTTCTTTGGGCATTCGAGGTTAACCATCATTTTAGTTCCTTTATGTCTTGATTATGTAAGTTAAACTTATATTTGCGGGGTTTGTTTCAGTGCCTGTTCTGGGAGTCCCGTTAGCACCATCAGCAGAGGGATTACCAATAGACGCAGAATTAGTGCTTCCTGTACCGTATAAAGTCCCAGTTCCTGCATCATTAACATGTGACCCATTTACTTGAGGGAAATTTCCAGAATGCGCATGACCCTGCATTTTATCGTTTTGTTGTGTTCCAAGAGTGCCGGAAAAGGCTGTTCCATTTGCATTAGTTAAAGTACCATGAGTACCGGCTCCTCTAACGAATATACCTCTTATGTCTGGCACATTGAAAGTAGTAGAGCCATCGCCCACTCCAAAAGTTGTGCTGATTGCAGTAAATAGTGCGGCATAAGTAGTTCTAGAAACTGCCGACCCATCACACAGCAGATAACCAGAAGGCGCAGAACTTCCTCCATACATAGAAATTTGCCCTGAAGGGACGGTTGTGGCGGATATAGCATTTATTTGTGTTTGTATTGCCGAAGTTACTCCCGAAACATAGCCCAATTCAGTTGGTGTTACGGCACTAGAGGTAAGTTGTTTAGAAGCATTAGCATAGGGGACGGTGTTTGCTGTAAGTCCTGAGTCTATAAGTTGTGCAACGGTCGCTGTGCCTGTGAATGTCGGCGATGCTATTGGCGATTTTGCATCTAATTGTGTCTGTACTGAAGAAGTTGCATCCAAGTAACCTAGAGTTGTTGTTGAAACACTCGAAGCTTCTATGGCACCTGTTGACGCATTTGATTGTAGAACTTTGCCTGTTGTGAGAGCTGCCAATTTAGACATGGCGATTGCTGCGCTCGTTGAAATGTCAGCGTTTACTATGCTTGTTCCAAGGTTTAACTTAGAGTAGGCGATTGCGGCGGAGGCTGAAATGTCAGCGTTTACTATGCTTGTTCCAAGGTTCAACTTAGAGTAAGCAATGGCTGCTGAGTTGCTGACCATTGCGTTTGTGATAAGTAAATTTAGTGCAGACGAGGCTGCATCAAGAACTGCATTGCCGTTGTACTCGAGAATGTTTGAAGCATTTACTTTTAGTGCATAATCTGCACTGTTTGCAGCATTTCGCCAAGAAATTGATTCAGTGTTGCCAAGTCGCACTATGCCCGTACTTGAAGGATTTGTGGCTCTAGATTTGTAGTATGTGGACTTAATTCCATAAGTGGCACCGAAGTCTGTTTCGGCTGTGAGAGTAAAGGTTCCACCAGTTTTTTGCAAAGCTCCAGAAGCTATAGCAATAAGATATAGTGTTAAACTGTCTGACCAATTCTCGTCACCAGTGGCGGGGACCGAGTAAGACACCCCATTGAATGTGATAGTTGACGACATCTAAACTCCTAAGTAAGAAGGCCCTATAAAGCTTACCAGGAGAAAGTAAGTCTATAGGGCCAGGGGAGGGCTACTAGTTAGGTACGATTGCAGTAAACTTAACGATTTGTGCTGGTTTTTCTGCAAAAATCGCTTGGTTACTGTAAGAACGGATGATTTGAGCGCTCAAAGTCTGAGAGTCGAAGAAAATCTTTCCATCGCTTCCAGGTCTTTCGTTGCTGATATCTTGTGAACCAACTCGTCGAAGATTCTTAGGAGAGAACAAGAAAGCATCACCGCGTTTAACAGCAGGGTGAGGTTTAACCATGATTCGGCCAGAAACACCTCGGAATACAAGTTCGTCGAATCCGTTTTTAGCAGAAGATTTCTCACCGCTGTGAACAGTCAGAGCAGCTTGGTCAGTGTTCAAGTTTTGGAAGCTTGAAGGGTGCACCAAAAGAACTGATTCTTCACTGAGTCCGCCTCGGCTGACAGCCAAAGAAGCTCCAGAAAGAACTTTTGACATTGTCAATGCAGCAGACCCGCAAGAATATGACTGAGATTTCCAAGCTGGGTAAGAAGCAGCGTTGATACCGAACATAGAACCTGTATTAGTAGCGATAGCATCAAGTCCGTAGCACTCTTTACCCAAAGAACCATCGTAGAATATAACGTCAGTTGAAACGATACCAGTGGTAGTTCCAGTTACTGTCAAAGTATAAGTGTCTGGAGCAACCGCAGTCACTACCAAGTCACCTTGGCGAAGAGTTGTCAAATCAGATTGATAAACGTCGATTTTGGCGTTAATCAGGTTCATCATAAGTCCATCAGACCAAGAAGCAGCAGTGAGAACAATGTCTTGAGAGCTGAGAGAGCTAACAGTTCCAATACCTTTTCGTCCATAAAGAAGAGAAGCCTCGAGCTTTTTGCTGTGAGAGTTCATCAGGTTTTGGATTACCAAGTGAGCGCAATCCAAGAAAGCCTGCTCAGAACCTTGAGACCTAGAAGCTGCATCATAATTCAGAGAAGCTTGACCGACGATTTGGGCCCCGTCGACTGAAATTTCCTTAAGAGTAGCAGCGATTTCGGTATTGAGTGTGATTGTCTCGTCAGCGGCTCCATATGAAAATCCATGCTCATCAGCTACTACGATTGGAACGTTGTAAGACTTACCTGTTCTTTTTGCAGTAGAGAAAGGGACCAGTTCTTGAAGAATTGAAAACTCTGGTAGAGCCTCAATTGGACCTTTGTCAGCATATACCTTTTTGTACATACCATCTAGTGTTGCGACTGTATTTGTTTGAGCCATTTTTTATTCCTTTTGCCTGTTTTAGGCTAATATATAGTTAAGTTAGTGTGGGGTAGTCGGTTTGCTTTATTTGGTTGGTTTAGGTCATCCAAGGGTAGACTAAAACGCCGTGTAAAATACACCTTCTGATAGTGTTGTTTATTTTGGTGTTTTATTTTATATTATTTTGCAAATTTATTTTTTAAATACTCAGTATATTCCCTTGGAGTCATTTTTTGTCTACTTTCTCTGGGTTCTGAAGGTCCTACAGGCTTTGGAGCTGGGTTTTTAGCCTGAAACTTACTTAAATCGTGCTTTCGGATTTTATTGCTAAGGTCTTCCCCAAACATACCTAAAATAGCCTCTGGCTCTGCACCGTTTATTAATTGGCGCAGCTCAGACTGATAATCTTCTTTGACCAATTGTGCCAATGCTTGCGGCTCCAGGTCCAAACCATGCTGAATATTCTTTTGCATCAGTTCTGCCATGCGTTTGACTGTAAATGGGTTTTTTGGCAGATTAGAGGTTTGTAACGCAGTCATAATGGTTTGTTCGTACTGCTTGGCATAGTGCGCCTCCAGCTGCTGAGCCTTGGCTTGATTAGCTTCTTCGTTGCGTCTGGCTTCTTCTTGCTCATATTTGGCTAGTCGAGCCTCTTTTTCTTGTTGGGCACGTTCTTCTGGCGTTAGCATTTGTTCCGCGAGCTTTTTGCTAAGAAATTGTTCTGCTAACTGCTGGAACTTCTCGCTGCCCATGACCTTTGGGTCGGTCAAAACAGACAAAGGGTCTTTTTGTAGCGCTTCGTAAAATGCTTTGGTTTGCTTTTGAACGTTTGCAGCTTCTTGCATTCGTTTCTGAGCTGCTTTTGCCAAGCTTAGTCGATTGCCGACTTCCGCCTCGTCTAGTTCCTCTTCTACTTCCGCACCGTCTGCCTTGTATTTGAACTTTTTCTTCTCAGGCTTTGGAGGCTGTGGCGGGGAATTGGCGGGCACTTCGCTTGTTACCTGTGACTTTTCTGCAACACTGGGTGCGGAATCAGCTACTGGGGTACTTGGGGCTGCTACTGCTACATCTGACATAAAATCTCCTATTTGCAATTGTTTTTGTTATGTATCCATTGTAATGATAATTGAACTATTCTTACTGAATGTTCTTTGCTTACCTTAATCCATTTCAAGCCACGTTCTTCGGGCCAGGTGAGTTTCCGGCCTAGCTGCTTTTCCAGCCTCTTTATTTGTAGCACATCTGCAATTATGTTCATTGCGGCACCGCAGATGGGTCAAATTCTTGGTTTGTTCCAGCTATAGTAGGCATGTTTGGTGTTTGAGCAGTCTGCATGCTTTCTGGTGCTGGTGTTCCTCCGGCTGCCTCTGGAGACATTGGGGCTCCTCCTTCTGGCGGCATTGGTGGTTGCATAAACGATTGTTGTTTAAGCATGGCAGACAGGGCAGGGGGCATGCTCATAGCCAAGTCAATATGCTGCTGTATGTGTGCCAAAACGCTTTGAGTAATTTGTGGGTTACTTCGGACCATTGGGTCGGAGAGCACTATTGAGTGTTCTATTACATGCAGACTGTGGTTGTCAGTCATAATTGCCTGAGCTGGCTGTCCTTCGCCTAGTGATTCATTTTCTTCCCGGATTAGCATGATTTGGGCAGTTTCTCCTTCGAGCAGCGGTTCCAAGGTCCCTGTTTGTACTACTTGTAAGTATTGCTCAGGTTGCTTAATTAGGCCTGTGTTAAGCAGGTTGTTGGCAACTTCTACCTTACCGGCTCCTGTCTTAGTGAATGCATTAGCTGCATCAACAACAATCTTGGATATGGCTTTCAGGTCGTCACCTTTGAATTTGCGCATATAAGGCTTTTTGGACTTACCGGCAATTTGGGCAATGCGAGGTACGACTGCATAAGTTTGGAGCAGTTCAATTAAAGCGTTGCCAACACTTTCAATGAGCATGTTGTAGGATGCTTGCAGGCCAGAGCTAAAGGTTAAAGCTTGCTGGGCAACCAAGGCCATAGCAGTCCCAGACATTTGGTGGGGTACATTACCTCTGGCTACTGAGTTAACGCCTGAAATGGTCTCAGAGTTCTGAATAAGCGAATTAGCAAAGTCCATGACGCCGGGAGGCATTTGGAGCATATTTAGTACCGCCGGAGCCTGAGAGCCTTTGGTGTGCTCCAGGTGCTGTAGGCCTTCACGTATTTGACTAACTGACAAGCTTCCTTTTTCACTAACTAGCGTACCAATACCAAAGCTGTTTATGTTTGAAAGTGCCACTGAGAAACAAGTGTCCATGGCGTTTTGCAGTGGGATAATATCCATGGCTGGGGAATGACCAAAGCTAGTTTGTAATGCGTCCATAGACTTGATGCAGAAGCAATATGGCTTTTTGTATGGCAATGGCCCATCGGTAAGCACTACGTCACCAACGCACTCAACTAGTCGACCTTGCGGCAACGCCGGGGTTTTATCATGCATAAAGACTAGCATTTCGCAGTTATCGTTCTCTTGCTCAGTGTCTGCAATGTAGCTTAAAGACCACTTGCGCTTTTCCTGGACTGATTGAGCAGCATCAAGCAACTCGGACTCTAACTCTGGGTATTTAGCAATTAAATCAAATTTGTTTACCTGTTTACGGATTATATACCAGTTTGGCTTTCCAGATACTGGTCTGATAATTTCTAGCATGTTGTACGCAGAATAGTCAACGTCGCCTTCATTGATAGGTGTGCCACTTTCTGGGTTTATGCCGTAGACTTCCCCACCTTGTGCATTCCATTCGGCTACAATCCAACCTTCTCGCAAGTACAAAGAAGTTTGGCACACAGTTTTAAGCAGGTCCTCAAGCTTTTTTTCTCGTAGGTAGTAGTCCAGTAGGCCTTCGGCTAATATAGACACAGCTTGGCTGTCGTAGTCTGAGTTGACAGCTCTGGCTTCGAACGCCGGTCGGTTTTGAGTTACCAGATTGTGCAGGCTACGAACCAAAGATGCATAGTGGTTTACAGACATGATTACTTTGCCGTTTTTAGTCTCGTCTATAGCTGAGTTGCCGTAGAAAAGCTTATAAGACTTCTTTAGCTCTGCAAGTATGCCTGACACGTCTAGGAACTTGTAGTATTCGTCTTTACGTTTCAGTATGTGTTCTGCGATTTCATTTATGCTTGCAGCTGCCCAATATGAACTTTCCATTTATTGTCCTATGTTAAATATTTGTTTGACTGTTTTAGATTCAGGGTCTTCCCAAGTATTAGGGTCGAATGTGTTTTCAGTGTATCCGTAATTGTGTGGAATTGGGTTTGTATGTTGGTCTATGTTGCGCACCAAGTAAATAAAAGCAGCTAATGCATCGTAATGCCCCAATGCTTTAGAGCGTCCAAACTTGTCACGTTTTTCGTCTTGGTAGACTCCATACTGCAAACATGCAATTAGTTCTGGGCAGTTCTTGCTTACTTCTACTCTTCCGCTGCTAACCCAAAGCCGGGCTTCATTAACCATGGCTGACAGAGTATCTTTAGTAGTGGGGAAAAAGTGCAGGTTGAATTCGGTAGCCAAGTCTTGAAGTAATATTAACTCGTTGTTATCTGCTGGCCTTCGGTGTATTTTTGTATAGCCTAGCATTTTCTCAGTAGCTTTGATTTTGTCGGCTATGTTCCTAGTGGTACTTTCAGTGCCGGAGCATGTGAATTCTGCTTCTACTACTAACTTTGCACGTCTAAAGTCGTAATATGCCCAGAGCACCGCTGTCTTGTCTCTTACGCCCCAGTCAGCTGCGGTGTATCTGTGATAAAAGTTATAGAAGGCATCGTGTTGCACATTCACTGCATATTCTGATTTCCAATCTGGAATAACTGCCAAAGACTCGTCAACAATCACTTCGTTAAGGTACTCTCTGCGCCAAGTGGTACTAGTTGCGCCTCCAGCTTCCTCACAAAACTCTTTAAGCAGTTCTGGTGCATATCCGCCTGAGTGTATATCAAAGCTTTTGTAAGAACCGTCTAGCTTCGCTTCATTTATATAATCTACAAACTCATGGGCAGGCGTAAGCGGGCTGCTAGACGCCATGATTAGCTTTCCGTTGGCAGACAACAACTGTGGCATGAGCACCGACTCTACCAGGTAACTTAATTCGTCTACGAACCCAGCTTCGTCAATTAATGCTAGGTCGGATGTGGTGCCCCGCAAGTCGTCTGAATGTCCGTTGTTTACACCAGCTAAGTGTATTTGGCTGCCGTTGGGAAACGTAAACATGCCATCTTGGACGTTGTATGCTGGCTTTAGTTTCTTGTCAAGATTTCCTAACAACTGCTTAAAGATAGGCATGACCATTTTTTTGAGGGCTTTTTGAGTAAAGGTTGCATATCTAATTTGGGCTTTGGGTTTGTTGATTGCAGTGACCAGCGCAATTATGCACAACAAATGAGTTTTACCCAGTCTACGAGCGCAGTGAAATACAGACTTGCGATGCTTACCTCCGAAGAAACTGATAAACATTTCCTTCTGGGCTGGCTTTAAGCCTTCGTGTAAGCTGAGGATTGTCTGCTCAACTGGTGTCACTCTCCGCCTTTAACTATGCTAATTATGTCACATGGGGACTGTGGTGCATCAACTGGTTCTTGTGGTGCAGCTGGTGCCAGTGGAGCCTCTACATACTTGTATAGCTGCATCATAGCTTTGACCTGCTCAGCTGGGTCATCTATTAGTTCTATTTTGGCCCAGATACGCTCAGCTAGGTTAATACCTTTCTCTATAAGGAAATCTGATACCTTTAATAGTGTTTTCTTATTGGGAGTGCCTGCTGTTCGGCCACCTGTTTTAGGCTGTTTTGGTCCTGCCACGTCTATTCTTCCTCTATTCTAAAGCTTTAATCCGGCTTTTAAGGCTAGATTACTGACTGTTGATTGCATTTCGTCCAGTTGCTTTTGAAGCTCGGGGTCGGCTTCTGGTGCTGCTGGAGTGTTGTTTACTATTCTCTTATGTGCATAATTGGCTAAAGCAACTAACAATGTACCGGCTTCAGTAATGGATGCAGCAGGGGCAAAAGCTAACTTCAATAGGCACACAATAACGGCCACATTGGTTATAGATAACTTGCCCTGCGCATCTAATAGGTTTAAGAAGTCTGCTATTTGTTTGCTCCCTAAAAGGATAATATTACTCATTTGCCTAAGATTCTCCACCAAATACTCCTTCTGGGGATTGGTTCGTTTTGGGCCACCAGGTCTTCGCCAATACGTTCTAATACACGATATGGAATCTGCTTCGTTGGCGTCTTTTTAAGCAGTTCGGATACCACATAAGGCGCATACTCTGGATTCTGGAATGGCGCATCTATTATCAGGTCCGCTGTGCCCATGCCAGTTTCAATCCATGCCTGCAGGTTTATGTACATGCGAGCTTTGTTATAACAATCCATTTTCCACCCTGAGCATGCGTTCCAAGGCTTTCATGGCAATTGGCCACATGTTGGGCTCGGTAACGCGTTGGCCATTTTTCATTACTACATACCCAGATTGGTAACGTTCGATGCTGTAAGCGTCTTTTACAGGTTCCGGCTTACTCGGCTTTTGGGGCTTCATTTGATTCCTTGGAGGCTTCCTCGGCCTTGATTTCGTCATTTAGCTTATTGAACAATTCGGTAATAGTGCGAATACTGTCTTTGGCAATGTCAAACTCATTTACAAAGTATTGTTGCTTTTGGACCAGGCACTCATGAATAAATGCGAATTGGCTAGCTAGTTTCTTCTTGTCTTCCATTTTGTCTCCTTTGGCTAAACCCAATATATGGGCTCAATGGTGTTATTTATTTTTGCGTCTTTTTATTTTAATTTCTTCAAATTCTTTCATAAGTTCATCCGAACTTGGGTCTAGGTGTCCAGTAACTGAAAGAGGTAGTAGTTGAAAACCGTTCCTAGAGTGTATGTCTTTTTGAGAATCCTTTTGCCCCTCTTTTATTAGTGTTTTATAGAATTCTTCCATAAAATCCAAGTTTTTCCTATCTTTTTTCCTTATTAACCCTAGAAGGAATTGCTGGTCTTCCTTTACTTTGTAAGCCTGGTATAAGAAGCGCTTGCCCTCGCAATAGGCAACAGAAAAGCAGTATGGATAGTTATGTTTGACTAGGTCTTTCATATTCGCCCCATTTTAACTTCTGAATAAAGTTCACTAATTGTCTGCAATACCTTTTCAAGGCACTTATCAACTTGCTCTTTAGATAACTTATTATAGACCCCTCCCGCACCAAAAAACAAATCATTCTGTTTATGAAATGGCGCAAGAGCTCCTTTTACCCTTCTTGAGAGTGCAACATACCTTTCATCATCTTTGTACACTACTTTTACCGGCTCTGGCTTTATTTCTCGGTTGTAAGAAAGAAGCAGATATTCCATGAATACAACAGAAAACTTCTTGCGTAGTGAGTATTTCATAGAAGCATAATAGTCTAACACGGATTGTAGGATTTGTTTATTCATTCGGCCTTTAGTAGCTAGATTAAAATAAAAATAATAATCGGAATGAAGGTTTTTGTGAAAAATCCTAGGCAGTGCCATCAGGTTGCTCGGGTCATTATTCTCAGGATTGTTATCTATATGGTGTATATGATGCCTGGGTGGGATAGGTCCAAAATTACTAATATAAACATTTATGTGGTCGGGTCTATCTGCTACTGCCGCTTCGTTCCAACTTTTAATCATTGTGGCATCCCGATTGTTAACCATAGTTCTGTAGCTGGGGACCATAGCATATCTCCTTCGGCGTCTACAGCTGAAATTACACCGATAACTCTGCCTGTCCATCTTGAGAAAATAGGGCCACCTGACATGCCTGGGTATGCATCAACTTCACATTTAAACTGGAAATAGGCCCGTTTGTTGTCCTTGAAGTTCGCACAGTAAATTTCTCCTCCAGCGGGGAAGCCACATGCACGTTTGTATGTTGTACTTAATATCTCGGTAGGGGATATTTCCAGTAGTTCCTTGCCAAACTTGGACACATCAGCGGTAACCACTGCAATATCTAGTCTTTGATTGCCGTGTTTGTCTGTAATTGGCACTATGAAACTTCTGTTTGTATTTGACTGCACAAACTCTGCAGCTAGGCAATGAGCGGCAGTTATTACCTTGTCAGCGTCAATGACAGTTCCTGAGCACATAAACTCCTTGTCTTTGGTTAGTAGCCTTACAATAGACGGCTCTTTTGGCTTATAGGTAGTAACGCATGAAGTAACCGCAATAAACAAAATTAGTGTAAGTCTCATTTGGAATCCTTATCTAGTATGGTGTGAATTAGTCCGTATTGTAAAGCGTCTTCTGCTGTAAGAATAGTAGACCGGCTAGATACTTCTCTCCAGAAGCTAGCGGGCTTATCAGATGCGTTGGCCATAAGCTTATCCCATTTATGCTCACAGGCTAATTGTTCTGCTACTGCCTTTTGTAATTCGGCAACGGTGCCTGTAACTGTTATGGTACTATCATGTACCAAAAATGAAGCCTCGGGTGTTGATTTACGCACATCCCCAGCAGCTAGTATTGCCAACGCTGCTGAATTGCAGTTTCCATGAACAATAACGGTCACTTCATGCAAATGGTTTTTGATTTTACCATAGAAAGCAAGGCCAGCGTCTTCATCGCCCCCTTCGCTGTATAGCTCTATGCATACTGGCTGTGACTTGTGTTTATCCATTTGCCTGGCAAACTTGGCAAAGGACTTGTCGTTGATTTGGCCGATAATTCGAATAGTGCCAATCATACAATTTGAACCACATAACCAGCGGCAATTAAGGCGTTTAGTTGCTTAAGGCTTATTTTGGTAACTTTTACTACTTTCATATGGCCTCCACTGGTAATAGAATAGCCCAGTGGGGGGCGACGGTCAAGCTAAAATCTCTACTTAGGACTATTTTTATGCTTTTTTATATACTCTATCATTGCCTCAAGTCGGGATATGTCTTCTTTTATGCATCCCAAGGCAGTGTTGCAGCCATTACAAAGCAGCTGCCGCACTTCTCCTGTAATGTGGTTATGGTCTACTGATAATCTCTTAATGGCACTATTGTTCGGGTTCCGGCTGGTTTCAGATTTACCACATATCGCACATCTAGCTCCTTGAATTTCCAACTGAGTTTTATACCACTCATAAGTCACTCCATACTTCCTCTTATAATACCCGTTTATGTACACTTCAGGCTTTCCTCTTCTCCAATCAAGAACATGTCTACTTGTGCATAGCCTGCACGCCCATTCCCTTCCTAGTTTGCTTCTTTTGTTAGGGGTAAAGGCGGTCAGGGGCTTTTCTTGCTTGCATTTCTTACATTCTCTGGTCATTTACATTCCTTATATGTGCGGCCAGCCTTGGGGTCAACCTTAAGTGGAACGGTTATTTTGATAGTATTTTCCATCACCCGTTTTGTGAGTAATATCACCTCTTTTAAGCACGATTCGGAGCATTCCAAAATCAATTCGTCGTGGACATTGCCCACTATGGCGGCTGAAAGTCCTAGAGACTTTATTTCTCGGGCTAAAGCAATACTAGCGCGATTGATGACGCTCGCGGCCATGCCTTGGACCTGAAAGTTAATAGCGTTGTTAAGCAGGTTTGTAAACACTTTTCGGTCTTCCTTGGCTTGTTTATATAGCGCAGGTGTCGCATTGAACCGGCTCCATATGGCTAAACTGTCTTTTAGGTCTATGCCATATTTAGCATGCAGGGCCACAGCTTGCCCTAGGTGCCGAACCCGGCCTGTTTGGGTACGTACCTTGCCTAGTAGGCATGCGTCTAGTTGGCTTTTGTCCATCCAGGCTTTTAAGTCTGGGAATGCATCAAAATACTTTTTTACTAACTTAGCTGCATCGGATTGAGGCACTCCAATTTCAAACTGAAGCTTGTAATCGGTCATTCCATAGGCCAGCCCCAGGGCATACGCTTTAGCCTTTTGACGCAGGTCTGGGTCTAAGTTGCCTAGGTAGTTGGGAGCAGATTTATCGCTGCTAAACTCATTGCGCCCTTCGGTCATAATAGCCACTGCGGAGTAAAAGTCCTGGTTGTTGTTAAAAATGGCCTGAAGCTTTTTGTCTCCGGAGGCATGTGCAAAAATAGTCGGCTCTAGAGAGTTGTAGTCAGCAGATATAAGCATGTTGCCTGGTCTAGGCACAAAAAGACTCCGGATAACCGACGTATGCTTGGCTACTACTCCTTCACCCTTTAACGGCCTAGGGAGTTGCTGAAAGTCGCCACTAAGGCGGCCGGACACCGTACCGTGCATTTTGTACTGTGGGTAAAAAATTCCGTCTTCACACTCATCTGCAAAACGCTGTAAATATGTGCCTTTTATTTTGGACAGTTTATTCCAGTTTATTAGCAGCTGCACCCATGGTTGATGCTGTACACGGCTACTTAAGAACTCTTCGTCTACTTGAGGTTGGCCGGTTTCTGTGGTACTCAAAGGCTCCAGGTCCATAATGTCAAAGAAAAGCCGTTTTAAGTGGTGCTTTGAAGCTATATTAAACATTTGTTGACCAGGGCTTTGTGCGTTCCAAGCTTCTTCTTGACTTTTATACTTAAGTGTCCAACGGCTGGGTTTGCCTGTTTTGGTAAGTAAAGGAAATTCTTTGTCTAAGAATGAAGATTTAAACAAATCTATTTCAGGCGAAATAGTTTGGTAAATTTGGGTCTCTAGGTCCGACAGGTCTTTGGTAATGTTGACCAAGGCTACATCTAGTGCGTCCATGTCGACGCGGATACCCTGACGTTGCATAGGGATAACAACTTCTTTGTACAAAGGCATAGTCTCATCTTGGTAAAAGAAAGCATCTAGGTCATTGGCTGTAAGTTTGGGACTATAGTACTCAAAAAGTCTGTAAGTCAGAAGACAGTCTTGGACGCAGTATTTAGCCAGGATTTGTAAATCAGCTTTGTAGAATTCATTCGCACCGCCACCATTAGCTTTTATAGATGCTTTCAGCTCTTGCTGCTCATTGGTCGCTTCTAGGCCAAACACATTAGCCGCAATGCCTTTCAGGTCTAAAGGAAAATCTTCATCGCATGCATGTTTAAGTAATAGCACGTCACAATACATGCTAGGCACCAAGTCAATACCATAGCTATTGAGCAAAAAGGAGAAATCAAAACTACCATTAAAGGTAATAAGCTTTAGCGGCCTGAGTAACCTTAGGAACTTAGCTACATCGGACGTTTCTGCTTTGGTTGTACAATAGTAAAAACCTTTGGTTGCGTTTGAAATACCTATGCCAATAACTGCATCTTGTCGAGTATCCAGGCCTGTTGATTCGATATCAACTGCCAAATATGGAGAGTCTAGCAGCTCAAGCAGCAATCTTTCCGCAACATCATAAGAATGGGCAATTAGCATATATACTCCAAATGTTAAAAAGCCCGGAGAAGTAGGGGGAATACTTAACCGGACCTGTGGGAAAAATATATTAACTAGCTACAGTAAAGCACTCAAAGTCATGATAGGCCTTGCCTCCTTTTTTCTTTGGTTCTTTTTTGCCGAGATAAATGACTTCGATTTTCATGCCCAAAACTCCTGGTTGGCCAAGTTGGGCTTTCAATGTAGCTGTTTCATTGATAATGAACAATGTTCCGTCGTCGCCTCTGACAAAGTAATCTGATTTCTCAGGGTTAAACTTGTTAGGCTCCATTTTCTCCAAAATACCTGACGCAACTAGTCCAGTTGTTCCAGCTTCTGCCAATGCAGATGCTCTTACAATCTTAACTGCTCCTGCTGTTTGCGTACCCTTTAAACTTGTTCTTTCGTTAGCCATGATGGCCTCCTTTTGATTAGCCGGATAATTCCGGGTTAATTTAACGTTACTGTATTTGCTAGCACTAAGTCAAGAACATTTGCAAGTTTCTTTTCTTGTGCTCTGAAACTGCTAAGTGCCAAAATGACTTTATCTGGTACATCTAGGCCTGCACGTACTTCTTCTTGCACCAGGTCAGCAAGTAATATAGCTGTCTCTGCAAAATCAACTATAGCTCGCAGTGGCTGTTCTGGTTGTTTCATAGCAAGTCCTTTTTTCGGTTATCGATGCCAATTTCTCTACTGTCATATGTAATAAGAAATAAGCAATTAGTAATAACATGTGCTAAATGGTGTAAGTTACTTTCCGCGTCTCTATTTGCACCGCGCTTGTATGCTTTAAAGTGCCTTTCTATGGCATTCGTGTATCGAGAATATTCAACTTGGCTTGCGTTGTCCAGCCAGTTCCACGCTCCATACTTTTTGCCAAACATAAGCACTTTTGCAACTTGTTCTAGAGCGTCTTCGGGCATTAGTGACCAGTCTAGTTTGCCTGCATCTGCTTTTTTGAATCCGTTTACAATTGCTTCTTCTAATTTATTGTTCAAGGTCCCTCCCTGTCAAAAAGATAGCGGCATAAATAACTGCTTTGTAAATTAAATACCCAATTAGCATGTTTATAATTAACGTTTCCATTTATTCATCTCCAAAGAAAAAATTAAACATAAAGAGCAAAACAAAGCCCATTAGTAAGTAGGCGAACCCTTCAATTGCAACATACATAAAACATCCTAT